>CAZLMW010000031.1:69962-73955 GCA_964560875.1 uncultured Enterobacteriaceae bacterium | reverse complement strand
GACTGCCCCGCGCACGCGGGGATGGACCGTCACCGTTCGCCCGGTGCTTGGTGAGCATTCGGACTGCCCCGCGCACGCGGGGATGGACCCATCCGGTTGCTTGGTCGTGGCGATGCGAACGGGACTGCCCCGCGCACGCGGGGATGGACCCGATCCCGTACTCGTAGGGGAGTTTGAACGGGGGACTGCCCCGCGCACGCGGGGATGGACCCGTCAGGACAGCGTTGTCAGGTTGCGCCAGCACGACTGCCCCGCGCACGCGGGGATGGACCCTGGACCACCGACGAGGACGATTGGTTCATCATGACTGCCCCGCGCACGCGGGGATGGACCCGAGCGATGGGGTCTCCTATGACTGCGAGGCAGGACTGCCCCGCGCACGCGGGGATGGACCCTCACGCACGGCGCGGGGTCGGTTTGCATCGTGGACTGCCCCGCGCACGCGGGGATGGACCCGTAGTGGGTGAAGCCCACCGACCGCTGCCGCGGACTGCCCCGCGCACGCGGGGATGGACCCAGGACGCTGCCTTCGGGGGCGTTGGGCAACGGGACTGCCCCGCGCACGCGGGGATGGACCCAGCACGCGCTTGACTTCCTCGACTTCGACCCCGACTGCCCCGCGCACGCGGGGATGGACCCCAGATCAGCGACGCTCGAGGCAGGCTCATCGAGACTGCCCCGCGCACGCGGGGATGGACCCGGCATGATGCAGGGCTCGTTGGCGTGGGGGCGGACTGCCCCGCGCACGCGGGGATGGACCCCCCGTCTCTGCACTTCGATGCCTCAATGCGAGGACTGCCCCGCGCACGCGGGGATGGACCCCGGCAAGGACTCCCGCGCCATCGATCCCGTTGGACTGCCCCGCGCACGCGGGGATGGACCCCGCCCGGGAGGTCCGGGGCGAATAGTTCCATGGACTGCCCCGCGCACGCGGGGATGGACCCCGAGCTCGCATCTAGCTGGGGAAACGGTAGCCGACTGCCCCGCGCACGCGGGGATGGACCCGCAGCAGAATCGGGCGCCTAGTGGCGCGCTGAGACTGCCCCGCGCACGCGGGGATGGACCGCAATCGGCGCAGAAGAGGCGCAGTGTCTTCAAGACTGCCCCGCGCACGCGGGGATGGACCCGGGGCCACTGTCCTCGAGCACAACGCTACATCGACTGCCCCGCGCACGCGGGGATGGACCCTGGTGTGCCCGCCGGACACGGCTGTCGGGACCGACTGCCCCGCGCACGCGGGGATGGACCCTTTCCCGATCGGCCGCATCATTGCCCGGTCACGACTGCCCCGCGCACGCGGGGATGGACCCATCGAAGACATTGCCGCGGAGCTCAAGACGGCGACTGCCCCGCGCACGCGGGGATGGACCCCGCCCGATATGGCGGCGCCGCGATGGTGATCGGACTGCCCCGCGCACGCGGGGATGGACCCGATGCTCGGGACAGGCGGACCGGAAGGCCTTGGACTGCCCCGCGCACGCGGGGATGGACCCGGCGCAATCGCCCAGGACACCGGCAGTGTGGCGACTGCCCCGCGCACGCGGGGATGGACCCCACGTCAATGGTGCCCGTGACGGCACAGGACTGACTGCCCCGCGCACGCGGGGATGGACCCGGGACCAAGCGGGTCGCCCGCAAGAAGAACGCGACTGCCCCGCGCACGCGGGGATGGACCCCGCAACCTATCGTGTCGTGGTGAAGCCCAAACGACTGCCCCGCGCACGCGGGGATGGACCGTGTCACGCAAGAGGCAGCGGTCGCTATTCTAGGACTGCCCCGCGCACGCGGGGATGGACCCGACTCGGGGTCAAGCTCAACTTTCGGCCCGAAGACTGCCCCGCGCACGCGGGGATGGACCCCGATCTCGAGCTCACCGACCATGTTCCATCGGGACTGCCCCGCGCACGCGGGGATGGACCCTGCCTAGAATCGTTGGGTTTGGTCTGTCATTGGACTGCCCCGCGCACGCGGGGATGGACCTCTCGGAAAGCGCCAGGGCGGTGTCTTGGCCACGACTGCCCCGCGCACGCGGGGATGGACCCCAAGTCGAGCAGATTCATTCCCTCGATCCCTTGACTGCCCCGCGCACGCGGGGATGGACCCAAGCTTGTGATCCGCTGCAACGTTCGCCTGACGACTGCCCCGCGCACGCGGGGATGGACCCGAGCCCGAGATTCGGGACAGCCAGAGCGGCACGACTGCCCCGCGCACGCGGGGATGGACCCCCTTGACGTGGTTTCGTCGGACCACTGCTTGCGACTGCCCCGCGCACGCGGGGATGGACCCCATCTCCTCCACGACGCAACCCGGCTCGAGACGACTGCCCCGCGCACGCGGGGATGGACCCAAGCGCTACAGCACCGACGTCGTCGTCGACCGGACTGCCCCGCGCACGCGGGGATGGACCCGATGTTTGCAATGTTCGCCCCCCATCTTCCTGGACTGCCCCGCGCACGCGGGGATGGACCCGCGAAAATGGAGGCAAGCCGGTACCGCGACTGGACTGCCCCGCGCACGCGGGGATGGACCCGAGGTCGCCTTGCACGTCTCCGCGGCGGTCAGGACTGCCCCGCGCACGCGGGGATGGACCTTATGAAACACCTTGAATGCTTCCGCGTGGTCGGACTGCCCCGCGCACGCGGGGATGGACCCGATCCGGTCATGGGCGACGTAAACGGCCAGCGGACTGCCCCGCGCACGCGGGGATGGACCCGAGAGCATCGCGAAACTGCGGCTTGTCTGCGGGACTGCCCCGCGCACGCGGGGATGGACCCTCGGCCGCGGCCCCTTGGCCCTTCCACCAGACGACTGCCCCGCGCACGCGGGGATGGACCCACCATCATCGACAACCGCGACGACGCATAGGAGACTGCCCCGCGCACGCGGGGATGGACCGTATCTCGAGACGTGCGAGCCCGAGGTAGGGGCGACTGCCCCGCGCACGCGGGGATGGACCCCGGCCGCGCCGGTGCGTGCCCGCTGGCGGCTGGACTGCCCCGCGCACGCGGGGATGGACCCAAGCGCCTGCCGCCGGCGTGGAAGGGGCGGCCGACTGCCCCGCGCACGCGGGGATGGACCTCCTCCTTACTCGAACACCGCGGCATGGTGCGCGACTGCCCCGCGCACGCGGGGATGGACCCCGACCATGCTGAGCGGAGACACCGATGGCCTAGACTGCCCCGCGCACGCGGGGATGGACCGTTGGCGATCACCCGGTGCGGGTTGGCGCTGCCGACTGCCCCGCGCACGCGGGGATGGACCCTGCCCGTTCTTGCCACCGCCCCCGTCGCGGTCGACTGCCCCGCGCACGCGGGGATGGACCCTTGTTCAGCCAGAGGCAGTCGGCGTCGAGCTCGACTGCCCCGCGCACGCGGGGATGGACCGTAGCACACCAGCGAGCCAGCGGCGCTCCCACGGACTGCCCCGCGCACGCGGGGATGGACCTTGCTCAGTGGTCCCTGCAGATTGCGCAGATCGGACTGCCCCGCGCACGCGGGGATGGACCCACAGCCTGCAGCCGCGCCCCGGGGGGGATCCGGACTGCCCCGCGCACGCGGGGATGGACCCGTTGCGACAAGCTCAATATCGGGTTTGGGATCGACTGCCCCGCGCACGCGGGGATGGACCCGTCTGTGATCACGGCCGAGCACCACTTGTCGCGACTGCCCCGCGCACGCGGGGATGGACCCTTTCCCGATCCGCGCCGGCCGGTCACAAGCTGGACTGCCCCGCGCACGCGGGGATGGACCCGGACCTTGTTTCCGTAGCACTTGAGCTCCACGGACTGCCCCGCGCACGCGGGGATGGACCCGGGATCAAGCCGATCACGAGCTCGGCGCGGCCGACTGCCCCGCGCACGCGGGGATGGACCCCCGCCCTATTCCCAGCTCGGCGCATGGTGCGCGACTGCCCCGCGCACGCGGGGATGGACCCTTGCTTTCGCGCTCGGTGATCGTCTCTTCGTGGACTGCCCCGCGCACGCGGGGATGGACC
>CAZLMW010000031.1:53574-69862 GCA_964560875.1 uncultured Enterobacteriaceae bacterium | reverse complement strand
GGACTGCCCCGCGCACGCGGGGATGGACCCCTGCCCCCCGTACCCCCTCCAGGAAGGACCCGGACTGCCCCGCGCACGCGGGGATGGACCGTGCTGGGACCGCCGCCGGCTCGGCTCGAGATAGACTGCCCCGCGCACGCGGGGATGGACCCGACCGTTGGCGTTGTAGGCGACCGTTACCGTGGACTGCCCCGCGCACGCGGGGATGGACCCTGCGATTGCTGTCCGTGCTCGAGGACGGTGGCGACTGCCCCGCGCACGCGGGGATGGACCCTGACTGGTGCGGCTCGCATAGCCAGCGAGAGCGACTGCCCCGCGCACGCGGGGATGGACCCGAAGGCTTGACGGCCTTTGACGCGTTGAACGCGACTGCCCCGCGCACGCGGGGATGGACCCATGGCGCGCCGAGGGCGAAAAGGTCGAGAACAGACTGCCCCGCGCACGCGGGGATGGACCCGAAACGGCGAAGCGGTCGGGCGTGACGCGGCAGACTGCCCCGCGCACGCGGGGATGGACCTTGAGCCGAATCAGGTACGCGACCGCGTCGACGGACTGCCCCGCGCACGCGGGGATGGACCCGCTTGACGAATTGCTTTGACCACGTTGACAGCGACTGCCCCGCGCACGCGGGGATGGACCCGGCTGGTTGCTCTTGCGCCACAGGAGCTCGTGGACTGCCCCGCGCACGCGGGGATGGACCCCCGTCGACAACGGGCTCCCCGCTCACGGGTGCGACTGCCCCGCGCACGCGGGGATGGACCCGACGCTCGTTGCCTCCTCTTGCACGGCAGCTAGACTGCCCCGCGCACGCGGGGATGGACCCACGAGCAATTCGGGCCCCAGCTGCGCGCGCTCGGACTGCCCCGCGCACGCGGGGATGGACCCGCGAGATCATCCGGTGTGGACGAGCCGCGCGGGACTGCCCCGCGCACGCGGGGATGGACCTCGTCGGCCCGGTAGGCGCGGTCGCTTTGCTCGGACTGCCCCGCGCACGCGGGGATGGACCCGTTACTAGGCTCTACGCCAACGCAACGCGAGAGACTGCCCCGCGCACGCGGGGATGGACCCCCGTTGACGTTCCGATGGACCGGCAACGATGCGACTGCCCCGCGCACGCGGGGATGGACCGTGGATGCCCCGTCGACTCCGCTTGATCGCCAGGACTGCCCCGCGCACGCGGGGATGGACCCCAGGACGATGGTGTGCCCCGGTCAATCAAGCGGACTGCCCCGCGCACGCGGGGATGGACCCCGGTGCTCCGCTTCCTTGGTCGCGATGTCGAGGACTGCCCCGCGCACGCGGGGATGGACCCGGTTCTTGTCACTGAGCCCTATCGGCCCGTACGGACTGCCCCGCGCACGCGGGGATGGACCCAGGGGCGCATGGTCTCGTTGCAGTCACTGTTGGACTGCCCCGCGCACGCGGGGATGGACCCTTCAGGCAATGCGACTTGCGCAAGCGGGCCTGGACTGCCCCGCGCACGCGGGGATGGACCCCGACATGGCGACCTTCCAGTTGCTCCGAGAGCGACTGCCCCGCGCACGCGGGGATGGACCCGGTGTTAGCGCGGCGATCGTTGCTAACTCCACGACTGCCCCGCGCACGCGGGGATGGACCCCGTCAACCTCGCCATTCGTGGAGCACAAGATGGACTGCCCCGCGCACGCGGGGATGGACCCTTGGAAGGCGCTGTGGCCGTTGTTACTGCGGCGACTGCCCCGCGCACGCGGGGATGGACCCACATCATGCACGCGGACATCATCGCGCAGGACGACTGCCCCGCGCACGCGGGGATGGACCCGTCTCGGCGAGGTCGTCGAGTCCTTCCGCTAAGACTGCCCCGCGCACGCGGGGATGGACCCCGTAATCGGCGGGCGCGGCAATTCGGGCGCCGGACTGCCCCGCGCACGCGGGGATGGACCCGGGACGGATCGTGTTTTGGCGGTGAAGGTCGGGACTGCCCCGCGCACGCGGGGATGGACCCGAGATCGCGTACGTGCCTTGCCATTCGGCGGAGACTGCCCCGCGCACGCGGGGATGGACCCGAACCGCCCGCCCGATCGGATGCGCGGCCGGCGACTGCCCCGCGCACGCGGGGATGGACCCCCTTGGAATCCAACCGCGGATCGCTCGTCGGCGACTGCCCCGCGCACGCGGGGATGGACCCGATGACCGACGACGTCAAGACACACGACGAGTGACTGCCCCGCGCACGCGGGGATGGACCAGAGCGTTGCCGATGTTGCTGCGCAGACCACGGGACTGCCCCGCGCACGCGGGGATGGACCGAATTGCGCCTTGGACGCTGGCAGGACGTGCTGGACTGCCCCGCGCACGCGGGGATGGACCCGTAGAACGCCTCGGCCAGCTCGGGGTATCGCGGACTGCCCCGCGCACGCGGGGATGGACCCGTGGTTACGCCGTTCTCAAGGCGCGTTTCCCGGACTGCCCCGCGCACGCGGGGATGGACCCGCAGGCAGAATGGGCCGCAATGCCGTTCGTTCGACTGCCCCGCGCACGCGGGGATGGACCCAACATGGAAGCGACTGCGATCGCTCAAAAGGCGACTGCCCCGCGCACGCGGGGATGGACCCGCGGCCATGGCGAGCGTGCGTTGGCGTTGCTGGACCGGGCTGCTGCGTTGACTTGGGGGCTGTGGCGCGGAAGGTCCTAATCGGCCATCGGCCCGTAGAATCGTCTCTACGGGCCGATCACGGCTCGAAGGTATTGATACCGCACCCCACCATCAAAACGGCTCCGGGAGCCTCTACGAGCCACGCAGGGGCATATGGCCTCAAAAAATGGCCCCGCGGAGGCCCCCTGCGCGCCAATCCGCTCATCCGTGAGATTTCGGTCGGCAAACGCCGCGCTGCCGCCGCTGCCGGAGCCCCCGCCTATCCGCGATGTGCATCCTGAGTCGGTCATCAGCCGGGGGCCAAACGCTCCTTCACGCCTTTGCCGTTGACGTCGCCATCACAGGCGCAGAGATTGCCCCGCTGCCGTCGGTACGCATCCTTTCTTGGAGGTCGCGATGCGCTTGATCATTCCGCTCATTTCGGTCGCGGTCTTGGCATTGTCCAGCGGCTGCGGCGGCGCTGACGTGAAGGCAGCCAAGCCCGCGTCGACCGGGTCCATCACGCCCAAAGCCTGCCCCGCGGGAACCGTCGCTCACGGCGCGGTGCCGCCCAAGGGCACGATGGTCTGGTGCAGCACGAAGGGCGCCGCCGCCACCGACAAACGCGCGCGCACCGGTCCCTTCGTCAATTGGGCGTGCGCCGGCTGCGAAAACGGCGCCGCGCAGACGGGACAATTGCGCAACGGCGTGCCGGTCGGGACCTGGGTTCTCCGCGCCAGCGACGGCAAAGCTATCGAGTCGGGCAACTACACCGGCGGCAAGCGCAACGGTCGCTGGCAAGGATGGCACCCCGACGGCAACAACCGCTACGACGTCGGCTACGACGAGGATGGCAAACCCCACGGCGCCGCCACGTATTGGTGGAAAACCGGCAAGCAGAAGACCGCGGGGACGTGGAACCACGGCACCAAGACCGGCAGCTGGAAAGAGTGGACGCGCAAAGGCGTGTTGAAGTCTTCGGGCCCCTACGACGGCACGACAAAAACCGGCAAGTGGACGTTCTTCAAGCCCGACGGGACCGTCGACCGCTACGCCTGGTACCTGGTTGGATCGATCACCAAAGAAGGTCGCATCAACAAGGACGGCTCGGTGACCGTGACCGCGTTCGCCATCGGCGGCGTCAAGAAAGCGGAGTGGACCGAGCGCAAGGGCAAAAAGCACGGAGAAGAGGTTCACTACCACGCCGGGACCAAGGTCGTGGCGAGCAAGACCACGTGGGCCGACGGTGTCGCCAACGGCGCGGCGAGCTGGCATCGCGAAGATGGCTCGGTCATCGCCAAGGGTGCGATGGCCAAGGGCAAGCGCCTGTGCGGATGGCGCTACTTCGACACCGACGGCAGCGAGACAACCGCACGCGCCAAGTACGCCAAGCAAGCCGCCGCCGGCGCCGCCGCCGCGAAGGTCCCCGCCGATCCGTGCAAGTGGACCATCGACCACGCCGTCGCGATCCGCGAAGCCGGTGACGCATCCGTGACCGTCGCTGTTGCGCGATGGCTGCTCGAACACACCGTCGAGTCAGCGGCCAACGCCAAGCTCTCCCGCGAGCCGCCCGGCGAAGATGCCCGTCTCGCCGCGGTCAAGGTCCTGATCGGACGCGCCAAAGTCGCCATCAAGGCCGCGAACTGGCGAACCGCCGCGCTCTATCACGCCGCTGCCGTGCTCGCCATCGACGACGCCATGAGCGGCAAACTGTTGGAGCGGGATACCGGCGCGGGCGACGCCGTCGGTAGCTCGGACCCCGACGCGTTCAAGACCATCGCCGTCGACCAGCTCGAGTCGATCCGCACGTTGCTCTGGGCAACCGAGGGCGGCGAAAAGGCGCACCGCAAGTCCGCGCGGGTCACGCTCGGGCGCGTCGGCGTCGACAAGATCGCGATGCGCAAGCTGGTCAAACGGCTGAAGTAGCCCGAAGTAGCCCGAAGTAGCCCGGTCTTCTCAAAATGCGTCGAGCGGCAGCGGGTCGAGCTTTTCGACGTCGTCGGTGGTGCACGCCGCAGGCGCCGTGATCGGGTTGCAGCGCGCGGGTGAGCCGCCTGGAATGTCGACGAAATAGGCGACGCCTTCGACCTTCGCCGGATAGTCGGTGCTGATGGCCTGGGCGCCACTTTCGAGCCCGGCCTGCAAGCGCGTCTTGTCGTTGCTCTTGCGTTCGGCGCTGTTCGTGTCGGCGCGGGTGCGGATCAGCCGTCCGGCTTTGACGGCGGCCTGGATCTTGGCTTTGGCGGTCAGCGGGTTGTCGATCTTGGCCACGACCCCCCATGGATCGTCCGGGCCTCCCTCGGCAAACAAGAGCCGCCCCTTCAACGATGGGTCCGGTTTGACGTAGGCGTCGCGATGGCTGCCACCGTCGAGCATCACGAACATGGGCTTGCCGCGCACCTGGCCGAGCGTTGGCCATCCGGTGGTGGCGATGGCGGTCTTGAGGTCCTTGGCGTCGCCGCGGACGTCATCGGGCGTCACAATTCCGCGCGGCCACTTCACCGCTTTGACGATCGCTTCGAGACGGGCGTAGGCCGGGTCGGACTTGGTCGGATCGTCTTCGTCCTTGGGCTCCAGCCAGAGCATGGGCGGCAGCGCACCGGGCCGTTTGGCGAGCCATCTGCGCACCCCTTCGAGGCAGATCGTCAACGTCTCGCACGTGGTCTCTGCGTCGATCTGCGGAAAATGGAGCACGTCGTAGTCGTCCTTGTCCGCGTTCCAAAACAGGTCGAGCTCAAACTGGCGGACGCCCTGTTTTTCGAGCTGTTCAAGCAACGGAGCGTGGCTGTAGTCCCAGGGCTGCAGCGCGACCTTGGGCTTGAGGTGGTAGCTGTTGTGGGTGCCCTTGGCCTGGACGTGGTTGAGCCGCAGCTGGTCGTCGAGTCGATGCCGGTCAGGCGCGCTCTCGTCGGCCGACGTCGAATCGGCGGCGCAACCGGACGAGCCGACCCAGAAAAGGCACGTGACGAGCGCGATGAACGTCCGCGCAAACAAGCGGGCGGGCTGGTTGGTGACGAAGCGGTTGAGCGCGCCGTTCACAGCGTCGGCGTGCCCGTTGGCGTGCCATTATCGACCGACTCTTCGTCGACAATCGCGACCATTCGAGCGCTCGGCCGGCGGGGCAGTTTCGACGCGGCGACGTTGCCGGGCACTGGTTGGCGCCCGCCAGCGATTGTGTCCGCCGCGGGATCGACTTCATGGTCGTGCAGCGCTACCGGCTGGGTGCTCTGCGACTCGGACGTCTCGTGCATGAACATCCCGCCGACGCTGGGCGTGTGACCGAACATCTCGAGCGTGGCTCCGGAGTCAACCTCGTCGTCGCGTCCATCGGTTTGCACCGACACGACGACATCTCGCTCCGAGCCCGGCTGCCCGTTGTTTACCAGCGGTTCGACCGCCTCAGCCGGCGTGTGACCGTCGACGGGGAAGGCCTTGTTGTCGCCGGTGTCGGTGGCGGCCATCTCCTCGCCGGTTGCGGCGTCGACCGTGGCGGCTCCATGACCTCCGTGGATGGTCGGTCCGGCCGGGTCGGATTCCCTGCGCGCGGCCTTCTCGGCGCCTTGTCCGTCGGCGTTGAGCGCTTCGGCGAACGCGTCTGCGTCCATCTCTTCGACGCCGATCGTGGCTTCGATCTCGTTGAGCCCAACCGTCGCGTCGTCGGGCGCTGATGACGACAGGAACGCCTGGCTGTCGCGCGCCGAAAGGCTTTGTTCGATGAGCGCCTTGCCCGCTGGCCGCAGCCGCAGATGCGCGACCGACATGCCCGAAGCTGCGCCGCCCATGACGAGCTCAAGCGCCTGCCGCATTGTCCGCGCGTTTTGGTAGCGGGCGGCAGGATCTTTGCGCAGCACGCACATCAGCGCGTCGACAAAGCCCGACGAGAGCGTCGTGCGCCCAAACTGGCGCGGGTCGGGGATCGGATCGTTGATGTGCTGCATGCCAAGCGCGTGGATATTGCGCTCCTGGAACGGCAGCCGCCCGCAGACGGCGAGGAACATCATCACGCCCAGCGAGTAGAGATCGCTGCGCGCGTCGACCTTCGCGGCCCGAAACTGCTCCGGGCTCATGTATGCGGGGGTGCCGAGCGTGTTGCCATCGGCGGTCAACGAGCTGTCCTTGACGCGTGCGACGCCAAAATCGAGCACCTTGACGCTCGTATCATCGCTGCCGACGCGGGCCAGCATGATGTTGTTGGGCTTGAGGTCACGGTGCACGAGACCGAGGCCGTGCGCCTCTTCGAGGCAACGCAAAACCGGCAAAGCGACGCCGATTGCCTCGATCTCGCTCATCACGAGCTCTTGCTTGAACAGCCCCTGCAAGAAGCTGCCGAGGGTCCGGCCCCGCAGCCTCTCCATCGCGATGAAAAGGGGACCGTCATCGACCTGGCCGACGTCGATGATTCGCACCGTGTACGGGCTGGTCATCCGGGCCGTTATCTGGGCCTCGCGCCAGAACCGCCGCACGACTTTGCGCATGGCGTCGACGGAATGCTGGATGCTCAGCATCTTGATGGCGACGGGCTGCCGAGTGGAGTGGTGGCTGGCGGCATAGACCGCGCTGTAACCGCCGCGCGCCAGGGTGCCGGTGATTCGGTAGCGACCAGCCACGATCTCGTCGGCGCGAAACGACAAGGCGTCGCGCTTGAATCCCGACAGCATGATGGTCGGGCTGTGGTCGTCGGGACACCGCTCCTTGCGGGTGTTCATCCCGCACTCAGGGCAGTGGCGCAGCGGTCGGTCGAGTTCGGTCAAGCGGATCTTCCGTTCGTTGCGCGGCGGTAGCAGGCGAGGGTTCGCACCCGTTGTGCCACGCGGCGTGGAGGAAGCGCAACGTTACCACGAGTTGACCCAAATCGATCGCAGGCGGCCGATCGGCGGAGTGTTCCTACGCCAATTCCCGACGTCAACAGACATCTCGTTTGGCAGGCGCCCGTCATCGGATGAACAGACGACTCTGGTGGCGTCCAGTCGTGCCCGCATTGAAGCCCCCGGCGCCGTTGTTCTTCAGGCCGTGGTTGTGGGTCGCCTCGAAGATCGACAGCCCCGGAACGTACACGCATCCCTCGCCAGGGCACGTCTTGCCGGCCCACACGCCCGGTGTCTCCTCGATCGCGAGCCACGTGATGCCCGAGGCCGGAGAATGCGGGGCGCCGGTGCTCAACGATTGGTTGCCTGCCGCCACAAGGGTCGTGACGCGCGTCTTGAAGTAGTTGGTGTCCCAAATACCCCGCCACCAGTCGAAGCTCGCCGAGTCGCTGATTTGGGTCTTGAACAGCCCGCGTCCGGTGTCGGCCAGGTATTCGGTGCTGCCTTGCTTGCCGATCGCCGCGATGGTCGTCTTCTGGAGCGCGCGTTGCGACGTGACGGTGCCGAACAGCGCCGTTGCGACCTGCGCTGCGGACCCGCCACCGTGCGTCGTGATGTCCCACTTGGGCGACGTGTCCTTGCCGAGCGCCATGATGAGCGTCCAGCCGCCGCCATCGGTGACCATGTCGCAGCCCACTGCGAACACGCCGCCAGACCCGCCGGTGGGGTTGATGAAGTAGGTGCCGGACCGCGATTGTGGATGGGCCAGGAGCTGGTGACGACAGCTGCGCAGCGCGGTGTCCTTGGTGTTGAGCGCCGTACACGAGCCGGGTTTGTCGGCGCCGGTCCTGGGCGCATAGACGCAGCCCTTTTTGCCGTTCAAATCGCGATGGCACGCGTCGAGTGTGCACGGGCTTCCGTCGCTGCATTGGCCGTCAGCGACCCGCGCACAGGGGCCAAAGATCCCCTTCTTGGGGTCGATAACCTGGCAGCCGTGGTACCCCCACGCGTTGGTCTTCCAAGCGATCGGATGTGACTGCGGAGAACCGCCTGCGCCGACAATCCAGTAGCCCCCCCCATCTGCGGCAGCGACGCTGACGGCGCGATCGTCCTTGGCCGCACCGAGCGTTCGCTGGTAGCGGGTCGCGCCGTCCAAACTGGTGACGACGAGCCACGGGTCGGTCTTGCCGGCACCGAAGCTGAGGGTGCGTCCGACCACCGCGACTCCAGCACGCGTGACGACGAGGTCTTCGAAGCTGTCGGCGAAGGCGGCGCCGCCATATGTCCGTGACCACAGCTGTTTGCCGTTTGCGTCGGTGCGTAGCAGCCAGCCATCGCCGAAGCCGACATCGGCCCGCGATCCTGCCGCCAAGTAGCCGTCGACGCCGCCCGGGAGGACCGAACCGGTCTTTGCATCGACCTTGCGCGGCCCACGCACGACGGCAACCGCGTTAAGCGCGTCGTCTTTGTCGCCACCGTAGACAACTTCGGCGACTTTGGTGCCGTCTGTGGCGCCCATCCGCAGCAGCCAGCCGTTGTACCCCTGCTTGCCGATACTGCGTGTCCGACCGACGCCGACGATCTCGCCGCCCTTGCCGATCACCACGTCGCGCAAACCGTCGTAGTCCTTGCCGCCATGGCGTTTTTCGAGCTGCGGCTGGCCGAGCCCGTCGGTGACCAGGAGCCAGCCGTCCCAGTTGCCGGCCGACGCGGTTTTGCTTCGCCCGACAGCGACGAGCTTGTTGCCCGAGGTCGTGATCCCGGTCAGCTCGTCCTCGTTGGCGCCGCCGTAGCCGCGCGACCAGGTCCGTTGGCCGGTCTTGGAGAACGCCTGCAGCCACCCGTCGAAGCCGCTCGCGCCCAGCTCCTTGCTGTTGGTCCGGCCGGCCGCCACGTAGCGATCCCAGGTCTGGACGACCGCGGCGAATTCATCGGTGCCAGACGCGCCGGCGGTTGTTCGGAAGACCTTGCCGCCGCGATCGTGAAACGCGGTCAGGACGCCCGAGCGATCCCCCTTGGTGGTCTCGGTCATGCCGGCGGCGACCGCGATGCGACCGGTGGCTACCACGCTTGCGAACGCCTCGTGGCCGGACCCTCCAAGTTTGCCCGTGCCGAACACGCGATGCTGCTCGAGGCCGGTGCGGCATGCGGGCTGATCGGCGCACAGGTCGGGGCGGAAATCGTGCCGGCAGCCGCCCGATTTGAGGGTGCAGGTGTCGAGCGTGCACAGGTCGGAGTCATCGCAATCGATCGGCGTCTTGCCCGCGCAGAGCCCGGACTTCGGACAGCTGCTCTCGCCCCACGGGTCGGTGTGTACGAGGAATACATCACGCAGCGTGCCGGGGTTGCTCTTCGCGCCGATCAGCGCCAGTCCGCCGTCTTGGAGCAGCGTGACATCGCGGAAATAGTCATCTCCGCTGCCGCCGTAGCCGCGCTGCCAGAGCACCTCGCCGTCGTCGTTGGTCAGCACGGCCCACGCCTGCGCCCCGACCGCCTTGTTGCCAAGCGCGCTCGACATGCCCGCGAGCAGCCAGCCCCCGCGCGGATGACGCTTGACCGCGGCGAACTGGTCCCACTTCCCTTTGCCGATCTTTCGCTGGCGGGCGATCTTGGCGTTGGCGCCAAAGAAGACCATCCATCCGCTGTAGTCGGAGCTGTATTTGTGGCCGGCGTTGGTCCGTCCCACCGCGAGCCACCCGCCACCGGGAACAGCCGCCACGTCGTGCAGCTCGCTGATCGACTTGCCACCGCCGCTGGCTTTCTTGTGGAGCGCCAGCGCTGAGAAGTAGCGGGGCCCTGTGCCGTTGAGACCGAGGATCCAGATCGCGCCGAACTTGCCGTCGAAGCTGTGGTTCCAGCCGACCCCAGCCACGCGGCCCGATGCGTCCTGGGCGCAGCCGCCGATGCCTTGCACGTTGGCCTTATCGCCGAACTCGCTGACCTTGAAGCTCGCCGGTTTGGACGCCAGCACGCGCGCAGCACGCGCCCAGCCGAGCCAGGACGAGAAGACCATCGCGCCGCCGTCGGACAGCGGGCAGATCTTGGCAGCCTTGGGGATCGACCACGTGGTGACGGACGCACGACCGGCCTTGATCTGCTTGCCGTCCTCGCCATGCCACACCCACTGCAGCGCCCCGTGGGTCTTGGAATACGACGAGCGACTCAGCGACCAGAACCCGCCCGGCGCCGGCTCGACGTTGGTGACCTGGTGCGCCTGCCCACCGGCGGCGGCGTCCATGTTCGGGACCCAGGACGTCGATACGGTCTTGCCGGAGCCGTCCACCTTGCGGAACTGGCCGCGGGGTCCGTTGGCGCCGTGAGCGTTCCATGCACGCAGCGTCGAAACCGCGAGGTATCCGCCGTCATCCTGGGCGAGCACACCGATGCCACGATCGCTGTGTGGCGACTGGTAGCTGGCCTCGAAAAGCCGCGGCGCGCCTGCGTGGCACGAGCCGTCATTGCAGCTGCCCGCGGCGGTGCACGGGTTGCCGTCGTCACACGCGTTGCCCTTCGTTTCCTTGTTGGTACAGCCAAGCTTGGCGGCGCACGAATCGAGCGTGCAGCCGTTGCCGTCGTCGCAGGATTTCGCTGTCTGCTGGGCACATTTTCCGGCCGAAACACAGGTCGTGTTGCCCCACGGGTCGAAGCGGAAGACCGTGCCGACAGTGCGATTGCCCTTGTGGAGCTCCCCGACCGCGACGATCCCACCGTCAGCCGTGAGCGCCGCGGCCGCCACATAGTCGGTCGTGTTGCCGACGTTGGTCGAGCTGCGCCATGCGCGGGTGCCGTCGGGCCGGATTCCGAGCATCTCCCCGCCAAGCGTCGAACCGGTGAAGCTGCCGACAAAGAGGGTGTCGCCGTTGACCAGCTTCAGCGCCGAAGACGCGACCATGTTGGCGCCTCCAACCTCGGGTACGACCAGGATGGACTCCCCGAGCAACGCGCCGCTGGCCGCCGATATCCGCCCCAGGTACGGCACCATCGCCTTCTTGACGGCGCTCAGGGCGACCTGCTTGGTCGAGATCATGCGCAGGACATCGCCATCGGGGATCAACCGCGGACCATTGCTGTATGCGCCCGTGTAGTTGCGCGACCGCGTCTGGTTGCCGGCGCTATCGAGCCACACCACTTGCAGCACAGGGGAGCCGCCGCCGTACTGCTGGCCGATGCCAACGACAGCGCCGCCGTCGGGGCGTGCGATGATTGAAGTGGGCCGCCTGTGCCCGACCTGCTGCAAGGTCTTCTGCCAGCGCCACGTGCCCTTCTTGCCGGCCCGTGCGACGTGCGTGACGAAGTAGGGCCCCTTCTTGGTCTCGCCCGCTGTGAACACGCCGCCGTCGCTCGCCCGCGCGCCGTGATACCCCGCTCCGAACACCGTTCCATGGCTCTGCCAGGTCACCTTGCACGCCGCGTCGACACCGACCAGCCAGGTGCGCTGACCGAAGCTCTTCTCTTTCTTGGACGTGGCGTAGCCAACCGCGATGGCGCCCTCCCCATCGGCGATAATCGAAGCCAGGTTGGGGTAGCTCCAGTCCTTGTCGACCAGGAAGTTCTGGCAGGTGACCTTGCCGCCCGCATCGAGCCGGGCGATCCATGCCCCGCGTGGCGTCGACGTGGCGGCGAACTCCTGGCGGCCCGACGCAAATATCGCGCCTTTTTCCGTCACCGCGACGCCCGACAGCATGTGTTTGGCGCGCACCTTGCTGTCGAGCTCGACCGACCAGAGCTTTGCCCTGCCGAGCGAGCATTTGCCGAGGTGGTCGCACTGGTCGAGCGTGGTGCAACTGTCGCCGTCGTCGCAGGGCGCGTCTTTGTCGAGCACGTGCTCGCAAGCGGCCTTGAGCGTCGTCGCCTTCTCGTCACAGGTGTCTTTGGTGCACGGGTTCTTGTCGTCGCAAAGCTCGTCGGCGCGCAGGGTCGACTTGCAGCCGGTCAGCTTGTTGCAGCCATCGAGCGTGCAGACATTGCCGTCGTCGCAAGCCTTGGGCGTGCCCTTGCAGCCCGTCGTGAGGCACTTGTCGCCGGTCGTACACAAGTCGCCGTCGTCGCAGCCGATGTTGAGCAGCGTGTGCTTGCACGCATCCTTGAGCGCGGCCTTGCCGTTGCATGTGTCAGCGGTGCACGGGTTGCCGTCATCGCACTTGAGCGGGCTGGTCCCGACGCACTTGCCGCCCACGCAGCCGTCCTTGGTCGTGCACACCGAGCCGTCGTCGCAGGCAGCGGCGTTGTTGGTGTGCAGGCATCCGCTCTTGGCCTCGCAGAAGTCGTTGGTGCAGCCGTTGCCGTCGTCGCAATCGCCGGCCTTCTTGCCCGCACAGCTACCTGCCGATGAGCACTTGATCTGCCCCCACGGCGTCAGCGCGCGGAGGATGATCTTCTGGTCCGAAGCGCCGCGGCGGCGACCGGCGGCAACGACCTTGCCGTCTGCGTGCGTCGTAACCGCCCAGAGCTCGCCTGTAGTGGCCGGCTGGAGCGTCCACGTGTGGTTGGCATTGCCGTCGACACCCGCGATGAACGGCCGCAGCGACGGTCCCGGCCGCGTTCCTACAACGACGAAGCTGTCCTTGCCCGTCGCGGTGATGGCGTTGGGATAGGCGCTGGTTGTCAATTCGGTGCGCACCCCCTTGTGACCGGCAGCGTCGAGCGTCAAGAACACGGGCCTGCGCAGGCCGTTTTGCGTCGCGGAGCTGCCGGCGACCAGGTAGCCGTTGGACGTCGCCGCGATCGCGTGGGCGATCCGCATCCGGTCGCGCAGATCGGTGGTCCACAGTGGTTTCAGGTCCGAATCGACCGCAAACGCCCAGCTCCACGGCTTGTTGTTGGCAAAGCCGGTGCCGGCAGCGGCGGTGACGCCTCCGGGACGCGACGTGGCGGACGCGGGCACCATCGCGGCGAGGGGCAGGACACGCTGACCGAGCACTTTCCCGGACAGGGTCACGCGCATCACGAGCGGACGGATCCCGTCCTTGCCGGTGGTCGCGGTGCCGACGACGACCCAACCTCCGCCGCTGTGGGGCAACATGGCCCGCAGCTCCTCGTACACGTTGGGCGCGCCGTACGTCTTGCTGCCGGTGAGCTTGGAGCCGTCCGCGCTGATCTTCAGCAGCCGCACGTCGGCCGATGTCTTGTTGATCAGCGATCCTCCGACCAACAGCGACCCGTCCGCTTCGACGGCGACGGCGCGCGCGGCGTTCACCAGTGAATTGGACGCCGAACCCAACGGCTTGGCCCACTTCTGAGCGCCGTCCGCGCCGATGACCCACACCATCCAGCGCCGCTTCTTCGCCTGCGTCTGGGCCGCCGTCTCGCGCACCTCGCCGACCAGGACAGACCCGCCGCCCTTCAAACCGGCGATCGCGTGGACCTCGGCATATTTGTCCGCGCCGGCCAGCTCACCGACGAAGAGCCGCTGCCCTTTGCCCGCCGTGCACGTCCCGCCGACGCAAGCATCTCCCACCGAACACGCTTGCCCGTCGTCGCATGGCGCCTTGTCCGCAGCGGCCTTGGCCTGGCAGATGAACGTCGTCGAGCCGGTCTTGACGCACACGCCGACCTGGCACTGTTTCGTGGGTGACGGGCACTGAATCGGCGCGCCGGCCACACATTTACCGGCCTTGCACGCGTCGTTGACGGTGCAGCCACTGCCATCCGCGTCGCAGGACTGCGCGTCGAGCTTGGTCGCGACGAACGAGCACTTGCCGGCCTTGCAGGTATCCGCTGTGCAGTCGTTGTTGTCGTTGCAGGTCGGCGGATGGCTGCAGCCCTTGTCCTTGTCGCACTTGTCCTGGGTGCAGGGGTCCTTGTCGTCGCAGGTGTTGACCTTGCCATTGCCGCACAGGCCTTTGCCGCACGTCTCGCCGACCGTGCACTTGTCGTCATCGTCGCAGCTCTTGGTTTCGTTGCGGGGCCGCATCTCGCATTCGCCGCTGGCCGGGTTGCAGACATTGTTCAGGCACGTTGTGTCATTGATGGCGGCGCAGAAGACCGGCTTGGTCAGCGACTTCTTCTCGCACTTGCCGGTCGCGAAGTTGCAGACCGGGATGCCGTTGCACTGGTTGCCGTCATCGTGTGCGAGGCAGTCTTTGTGCGTCTTGCAGGGGCAAACATGCACGCCGGGTTTGCATTGATCGGCCACACAAACGTCGCCCAGGGTGCACGTGGAGCCGTCGTCGCACGGCACGTTCTTGTTGGTCGGCGCGCCCTTGGGTTTGTGTTCGTAGCGGCACTTGACGCCGAGGTCCTTGGGTACGTCGCAGCGCTCGTCGACGGTAGCTGCGGGCCCAAATGAGCACTTACCCGTCTTCGGCTCGCACGCGTTCTTGCGGCAGTCGGTGTTGGCGGCGCTCGGGCAGACGACGGTCTCAGATGGGTTGAACTGGCACTTCTTGGTCGCCTTGTTGCAGAAGAACACGCCGTTGCAGAGGTTGCCGTCGTCCTTGGCGGCGCAGTCAGCGTTGTCTTTGCACGGGCACGTGAACTCGGCGCCGGCCTTGCACAAGCCGCCCAGGCAGAGGTCGCCCGCGGTGCATTTGTCCCCGTCGTCGCACGCGGTGCCGTTCTTTTCGGCCTTGAGGTTGCAGGCGCCGGTCGTCTTCTCGCAGCGGTTCTTGTTGCAAGCGGTGTCGTTGACCGATGGGCACACGATCTTGGTGGCCGGGTTGACCTTGCAGCTCTTGGAATTCTTGTCGCAATACAGCACGCCGTTGCAGAGGTCGCCGTCCTCGAGCGGATCGCAGTCGGCGTCTTTGCCGCACACGTAGAGCTTGGACCCGGCCTTGCACGCGCCCTTTTCGCAGGCGTCGCCGAGCGTGACCTTATTGCCGTCGTCGCAAGGCGTTCCGTCGAGGACCGGCTCCAGCCCGCATTTGCCGGTCGTCTTGTCGCAGACGTTGGTCTCGCACGCGGTGCTCTTGGTCGCGTCGCAGGTGACCTTCTTGGTGGTGTTGAGCTCGCATTTCCACGGAAAGACGTTGAGGTTGCAGAAGTACACGCCCGAGCACTTGTCGGCGGCGGACTTGGCGGCGCAGTCGTCCGACTTCTTGCATTCGCAGTAGCTCGCCGTCCCCTGTTGTTTGCAGGCCCCTTTGCCGTCGCAGACGCTGTCGACGGTGCATGGGTCGGCGTCGACGCAGGGTGTTCCGGCGGCGTCGGGTGTCAGCTTGCAGGTGCCGGTGCCCGGATCGCAGACCGCTTTTGCGCACGCCGTGTCCTTGGCCGCGTTGCAGATGACCGCGCTGTTCGGCTTGGGCAGGCAGCGGTAAGGCGCCTTGGTCTTGTTGCAGAAGAGCGTGCCGTTGCAGAGGTCGCCGTCGTCAAACGCCTTGCAGTCGTCGGTCGTCTGGCATTCGCAGCGATCGATTCCGGCGACGCATTTGCCGCCGTGGCAGGTGTCGGGCGATGTGCACGGGTCTCCGTCATCGCACGGAGCGCCGTTGACCGCGCAAGGTCCAGCGTCGGCGATCGGTCCGGTGTCCTGTTTGCTGGTGTCTTTCTTGCTGGTGTCTTTCTTGCTGGTGTCTTTCTTGCTGGTGTCTGGGGTCGCGGTCCCGGTGTCTTTGGCCGCGCCCGTATCGGTCGAACCTGGGCCTGTGTCGGTGGTTGTGGCGCCGGTGTCGATGGTGGCTGCGGCGTCATTGACGGTCCCGCCCGTGTCGGTCGGGGTGTCCGAGGACGTGCCCGAATCGGGTTCGCCGCAGGAAAGGACAACGACAAGGCACGCGAGCAGGCAAGTGCGCTTCATGGGCATTCCGCGGGAGTTGTTACGGAATGTAGGCTACCGGAAGCCGCTCGGAGACGAAACGGACCGGTGCGTGCGCGGAGGTGTCAACCGCAGCCACGCCGTCGCGGAGCGACCTTCAGAAAGTTGGGG
>CAZLMW010000031.1:0-53474 GCA_964560875.1 uncultured Enterobacteriaceae bacterium | reverse complement strand
GCGAGGGGGCTGCGTTCAGCCCCCTTACAAACAGCGAGCACGTGCGGGAGCGGAGCTTCCCCGCACCCCGCTAATGTCTTGGCGCGCGTCGTGTAGCTGCGATCGGGGACGCAGGTCCGCGCGGGGATGTCGCGATGCCGGCGCCGGCGGGACGGACGACGGGGCCGGCTTCTGCCCAGTGGCGGATCGGCGGGATTTCGCGGCGCAGGCGCACGTTCTTGAAGCGCGCTTTGGCGTGGTAGAGGTACAGGCCGAAGAGCGAGTAGGAGTCGCGGTCGCTGCGCGCATGCAGGACCCGGCGGCCGTTGACCGAGATGGTGATGGTGCGGTCGACCACGCGCACGTCGAGGTGGACCCATTTGCCGAGCGCGACGTCCGCGAAGGCCTGCCGAACCGGCTCGATGCGCGTTGCGGTGTAGGAACGCCTCAGCATGACGGCGTCGCGGGCCATGTCGACGAGGTAATAGTAGGGATACTCGCCGTGGTAGTTGTTGCCGAGAATCAGCCCCGCAGTGCCTCGTTCGATGAGGATATCGAGCTCGTAGCCGAAGTTGCGCAGCGGCACCTCCGACTTGATGAGGTAGTTGTAGTTGCGGTCGCCGCTGCCGACGATCTGCTTGTGCCGCACCTTCCAGCGGCCGCCCTCGTGGATGGTCCAGTCGTCGATGCTGTCGCCCGAAAACAGCCACACCGACCTGGGCGGCTGCACGGCCTTGCGAATGTGGGCGCGCCATGACGCTTCGAACGCGGGCAGGTCGTTGCCAAAACACGCCTTGAACGCCGCCAAGCCGCCCTCTCCGGAGCGGACTTTGCGGAAGAACAGCGGGATCTTGCTCGCGTAGATCGGGTGGCCGACCAGGTAGTCGACCAGACCCCAACTCTCAGCGTAGAAGATGTTCATGGACGTGCCGGAGAAGCCGGATGCAGGCGCGCGCAGCAGGGTCGGCAGATCCACGAACGCGTGATGGCCCATGGCGTTGGCGAGGTAGGCGAGCTTGCCCTTGTTCGGGGCCGGGATGCGGATGCCGTCGCCGTCGACCGCGTAGCTGCCGATGAACTCGCTCATGCCTTCGTCAAACCAGATCGGCCAGTCTTTGCGCGTGTAGCGGCTGAAGTGATGGTCGCCGAAGTGCTCGGCCATCATCGCGTGCACCAGCTCGTGGAAATACAGCTGCATGCTGTTGTTGAAGCGATAGGTCACAACCGTTCGCGAGCTGCCGTCGTAGTAGCCGCCGTTATTGACGAGGCCGGGCGCGTGATGGCGCGCGTATCGCTGGTAGCGCTCCTGCGATTCGAACACGACGATGGTGACATGCACGTTGCGGCGCTTGACGTTGAGGATGCGCGCGAGGTGGTGATTGGCCTGCGCGACGAACGACTCGAGCTTGCCGAGCAGCGCCAGGGCATAGGCGTGTTCGGTATCGGTGCTCAGCGTGACGGTTTCGCGCTTGTAGGTGCGCAGCGGCGCGGTGCGTCGGTCGGGGGACGCGGGCAGGGACGCGATCGGCGCTTCGCCGGGCGGGAAGGCGAGCACCGGGCGCTTGGCAGGCGGATCGGCGCGCTCACATCCGGTCGCGACCAGGCCGACGCACAACCAAATGGCGGCGAACGCGATCACCGAAGATCGGCCGAGGCTTGGCTTCTCGTCGCGGCGGTTGGCCCACACGTCCAAGGCGCCTCCACGGCTGCGACAGGCGTTGCTCGTTGCGTCGCCCGCGCGCCAGGCCCCCCGCAAAATGGCGAGGGGACGCAATGATCGAGTGTAGAGCCGCCGCGTATTGGGGTCAACAAGAGGCGTTTGGCAATTCGTGGAGATTCCGTAAGGTTACAGGGGATTATGGGCGATTTCCGACCGCGGCGCGGCGACTTGGCCCAGCCGGGTTACGCCGAATACCGAGCCAAGTTACGCCGAACACCGAGCCAGGTTACGCCGAACACCGAGCCAGGTTACGCCGAATATGGGCGGGTCGGTGCGCTACAGGTTCTTCATCACATCCTGCAGATCCTTCCACGCAGCGGCCTTGAACATCGGCATCTCGAGCAACAACCGCGGACCGTACGTCACCATCGTCGGGATGCCGGCGAGCTTGCGCCACTGGCCGCGCAGGTCATCGATTCGCCGATCGGTTCGCAACATCAGGTGGGCCGCGCGCTCGCCGAAAACGAGCAAGACATCCGGTCGCAAGGATTTGAGCTGTTGGCCGAGCGAAGGCGGCCGATCACCCGGCACATCGTCAGCGGCAACTTCGGTCAAGGCGACGGCATAGATGGCATCGGAAGTGAGCTTCATCGCACCGACCATCTTGGCCAGCAACGCGCCCTCTGCACCTGCCCATGGGTCCGCTTTGATCGCGTCAGCGGCGCCGGCGACAACCAGGCAAACGCGCGCGTCAGTCGGACCGGTCGACCACGCCAGGACAACGGGCGCAGTTGCAGCGGGGGCGGTCTCCACAGCCGGCCTGGCGCCCTTCTTGGCGATTGGAGCGGCGGCTGGAGACGATGCTGGCGAAGCGGCGGGCCCCGTTGACTCGACCGGCCCAGTTGACTCGACCGGCCCAATTGACGCGGCCGGCCGAGCTGACTCGACAGGTGCCGCGGCCTGCTCAGGCTCAGCCCCCGCGACACGCTGCACACGCTGATAGCCGCCAAACCGCGCCCAACGCAGCGCCGCGGCGACATCCTTGAGCAATTCCTGGCGCTGCTGCAATTCCATGCCCACAGCGTATCGGTTGGAAGCGGCGACGAGAAGACTGGCCTGTGCCCGTTCGGTCCGGCAATGTTGCGCCATGAACCCCAAATGTTGCGCCATGAACCCCAAATGTGACGCCATCAAGCGACAACCACCCGTGGCGGCCAAAGCGCTACCACCCCTCGCAGCAGCCCTGTGCGTCGGGCTTGTAGCGACGGGGTGTGCCAAAAAGTCCGAAAAACCGGCCTCGGCGAAGGCGACCGCCGCAACAACCTTGAAATCCAGCGCTCCGAGCGGGAGACAAGCGCCACCAGAGCCCGTGGCCGAAGCTGTGCGCGCCGTCCACGCCAGCCCGTCGGGCGCGGTGGACATTGTGCGCGGAATCGCAGCCGGCGACGTTGCGCTCGCGATCTCCGACGAGCTGGTCGCCGCCACCGAAGCCAATCGCCGGACGCTTGTCTACGTCGGCGCGACCTGGTGTGAGCCCTGCAAGCGTTTCAAGAAAGCGGTCCTGGCCGGCGAGCTGGACGCGCAACTCAAGGGCCTGCGGTTTCTCGAATTCGACGCGGACCGGGATGGAGAGCGCCTCCAGAAAGCCGGCTACAGCTACACGTTTGTCCCCTACTTCGGCACGGCCCGCTTCGATGGTAAAGCGGCCGGTCCCAGCGCGGCGGGGGTGCCCCAAAAGGACTCCCCGATGGGCCCGCTGGCCAAACGCGTCGCCTTGCTCGCGAGCGGCGTCACCGACACGGACGCCCTGGCCCCGTAGCGCGATGCAGACAGTCGGCTAAGGACGGCCAACCCCAATGCCGATCGTTTAGGCCGGAACATTCTGAAAACATGACGGAACGGCACATCACCATACTAAGTAGAAACTCAACACCTCAGGCCGCCTCCTTCTGCCCAATACCGACGTCAGTTTCGTTCACCGTGGTCGCCGCAGGCGGTGGATGCTCTCCACCTGCCAACGGCTGGCGAGGAGAGAGGACACCCAAGACAACCGTTGCGCCCAAGGCGATCGACGCCCTGGAAAGCACTGAGAATCATAGCCTTACACCCTCAGTGACGGGCATTGCGGCTAGCCCGGAGGGGCTACGGCGAACCGGCTTTTTTCCAGCAGCCGTCGCCGGTCAGGCAGACGCCCCAGACCTTGGTCTTGCACAGCTCGGAGCACGTCTGCGTGCCCTTGACGACCGCCCCGTCGGGCTTGTCGCAGTGCACTTCGCAGGCGCGTTTGGCGCCCTTGGTGGCGCACTGATCGGCCTGGGTCGTGCACAGGTGGGGGCAATCGGTGGCGCCGTAGCCGGCCCAAAACGACGTCGCGCACTTGGCGCCGAGGGGCTTGATGCAGTGGAACTGGCCGTTCTTCGCGGAGCCGTCCAGGCACGTGTAGGTCACGGGTTGCTTGGCGGCGTTGACGCACGAACCGGCCAACTCGGTGCAGGCGATCGGTGTCTTGCAGGCCCCCCACGTCCCGGCCGTGCAGTGCTGCACACCCGGAATCCGCGGCGGAACGTCGCCGTGAATGCAGCCGGCCGGGTACTTCTGAACGCATTCCACCCAGCAACGGCGCAGCTTGCCGGCGGTGCACGACGCGGACGCATCGCCCGAAGTGGGGCCCGAATCGACGCCAGAACCCGCATCTGCGACCGATCCGGAGTCAGCTGCAGAACCCGAATCGACACCAGAACCCGAATCGACCGAGCCCGAATCTGCGACGGAACCGGAGTCGACCATGGGACCAGAATCGACGACAGAACCGGAGTCGACTACCGATCCAGAATCGACGCCAGAACCCGAATCGACGCCAGAACCCGAATCGACGCCAGAACCCGAATCGCCAGCGGAGCCCGAATCCGCCATTGGACCCGTGTCCGACCCGGACCCGACATCGGAAACTGTGTCCTGGGCGGACGCCACCTCCGAAGATGACCACGTCTCGGGCAGGTTCACACCGGCGTCGGTCGTGGTCGTCGTCGGTTCGTCGTCGCTGCAGCCGGCCCACACCGTTGCAGATGCCAGCGCCGCGTAGAGCGCAGAGCGCGCGATCGTCTTCATGATTCACCTCGCAATGGGCTGCATCATAGAATACGAGGCGGCCCAGGTTGCAACGGCGCGTTGGACTCGGAGCTGCGACCGTTCACGGCAGCGCTTCGCGAGCGCTATCCGACGGGTGGCGGCGGGGTTTTGACGGCGACCTTGAGTTTGCGCAGCGTCACCTTGCCAACGAAGTACAAGCTCGAGAGCCGGTTCATCGTCGTGATGGGCTGGGCTTGGACGATGCTCCTGGCCGCACGCCGGTCGAGGCCGACATCGAGGTCAAGCGTGTCCACGTCGACCGTGTTCACATAGGCGAGCACCGCCTCAACTTCAGTCGTCGTGAACGCAACGCCGTCCCAATAGCGTACCAAGGGGACTGGTTTGGTGGTTGGAAGCGGCCCCACGCGGGGGTCGGAAGACAGGTCGGCGCATCCGGATAGGAGCATCGCGGCGAACACCGAAGCGATCATGCACTTGCGCAACATAACTACCTCCTGCGACGTCGGAGCGACGGCCCGAATAGCTCGGGACGCACGCCGACGGCGCGAAAACGATGCCGTGGATTTCAGGGATATCCGGTCGAGGGACGGAAAGTCGCCACGGACCTCGGCCGGACGCGGGTATCTATGCCTGTGCGCTGGCCGTGTCAACACCTTCGACGGCCAAAAAGTACCCGAAAGTTGGTCGTTTTCCGCTGGTGTCGTGTAAGCCGAAATGATCCAACAGGTATTGGCGGGCGGCTTTTTGGCAGGCGCTATTTCCGCAGCTGCTCGACCTGGGCGCGGAGCTGGTGGAGTTGGCCCCGGAGCGCGTCGATTTGGCGGTTTTGTGCGTCGATCTGGCGGCGCTGCTGCTTGATGGCGGCGATTGCGAGCGAGGTGTAGCTGTAGAGGTCGATGCGGTCGCCACGGCCGTCGATGGCGATGCTGCGCGGGGCGTCTTCGATGATAATGCCGAGCTTCTTGCTGCCGTCGCCGGCCTTGTAGCGCCAGGTTGCGAGCTTCATGTCGTAGAGCTCAGCGGCGTAGCGGCTCTCCCAGCGGGCGTCGAGGTAGCGGATCTGCTTCTTGGCCGCGCGCAGCGAGATGGGGCAGCCACCAGGGCCGCCCTTGGGGTCTTTGTCGCTGCAGATGTAGGTCGCGTTGCAGCCGTCCTTGGGGTCGCACTTGGCGGCCATGGTGGCGCACTTGTCGCCGACCTTCTCGGTGGTGCACAGCGCGACGCCCGGCTTGGCCGACCAGCCCTTGCAGACGGGGTCGCCGCACGTCTTGTACCAGTTGTATTTGCCTGTGGGCGTTCCGGCATCGGTCGGAGGAGCGCCTGCGTCAGGAGGCGAAACGTGCCCGTCATCAGCGCCCGGCGATCCCGTGTCTGCTGCCGAGCCCGTGTCTGCTGCCGAGCCCGTGTCTGGGGCCGTAGCCGTATCCGACGCCGTCGCGGTATCTGTCGCCGAACCGGTGTCCGTCGCCGTCGCGGTATCTGTCACCGAACCCGTGTCGGTCGCCGTCGCGGTATCTGTCACCGAACCCGCATCCGTCGCTGTCGCGGTATCTGTCGACGAACCCGTGTCGGTCGCCCCAGCCGTGTCTTTCGCCGAACCCGTGTCGGTCGCCCCAGCCGTGTCTTTCGCTGTCGCCGTGTCTTTCGCCGAACCCGTGTCGGTCGCCCCAGCCGTGTCTTTCGCCGTCGCCGTGTCTTTCGCCGTCGCCGTATCACTCGCCGCAGCCGTATCGTTGTCCGCGATGGTGCCGGTGTCGTTGTCGTTGCCGCCGCTGTCGGCCTTCGCTTCGTTTTCGTCGCCGCCGCACGCGGCCAGGGCGAGGGTCAAGCACACTGTGAGGATCGCTGGGGTCGTCGTCTTCATCCTGAACTCCGCGGGTCGGAGGATCAGGATAGGCGGCAATCGCGATCTCTCAATTTTCGGCCAGCGCTTCAGTGGTACAGGGAGCGGAGGGGGAGCGGCAAAGCGGATCGCCGTTTCTCGCCGGGCTCGGTCATTTACCGCCCGTGAGGATGACCGGGTGCTTGATATTCACCTTCTCGCCGTCCTTGTCCGACGCCGTGAAAGTGATGATCGCCTTCTTGCCGGCGACACCTTCGGGGGCCACGACCAGGAAGAAGTTGTAGTAGTAGTGATGGTCATCGCCGCCGGGCAGCAGCTTTTGTTTGGCGAGCTTGAGTTCACCGAGCAGCGCGCCGTCCATCTCGACCCGGCCACCGAGCAGCATGGGCGGCTTGAGCAAGCCCTTGGTCTTGAAGGCCAGCACGACCATCCACAGGCCTTGGGGCCCAAACTCGACGTTGAGCTCGCTGTTTTCGGGCACCGGCTTGAAGAACTCGGGCGTCGACTTGCCGGTCTTGTTGGTGCCGAGGATGAAGACCGGGCCGTCTTTATTCGTGTCGCCCTTATTCGTGTTGACTGCGGCGGAATCAGCGCCAGAGCCGGTGTCGGCCGTTGACGCGGTGTCGGTCGCGCTGGTGTCCGGCTCGTCGGTCCCGTTTTCCGAGCAGCCGCTCAGGGCTGTTACGGCTGCAAAGAGGGCGACGCAGACGAGCTTAGAAGCAGTAATCATTGCAGGTCAGTCCGCCCTTTCGGATGCAACTGTTACCGACGGTGGACGACGTGACTTCGGTCCACTTGTAGCCGTTGAGATCGAGCTTGAAGAGGTCGTCGATCACGCCGCAGTCGGTCTTGCCGGCGGCGAGCCAGATGGTGTTGGGGCCCGCGGCGAAGATGCCGGCGTAGCGCCGCTCGGGGGAGCCGTCTTCGAGCTTGGTGAAGTCGGGCGGAAAGCTGCAAAAGCCGTTGGCGGGTTTGTTGGGCAGGTCGCCTTGCTTGATGACGATCCACTGGCCGTCCTTGGGCGTGAAGGCCCACAGGTCGTTGCGGTTGCCCAGCGACTTGTCGTCGTGGCCGCCGAACATGATGTAGCGGTCGTTTTTGGCGTCGTAGGCGAGGTCGGCCCAAAAGCGGCCGTCGGGGCGGGTGTTGCTGCCCATGTCGATGCGCTTCCAGGTGGCGTGTGTGCCATCGGTGGACAGCGCCCAGAGGTCGTCCATGTACTTGGCTGTGTTGGCGAACGCGGTTGCGTCTCCGCCGCCGAAGATGACCATGCGCTTGCGCTTGGGGTCGTAGAGCGTGCCGGCCCACAGGCGTCGTTTGGGTGGCTGAGCGGCGGCGAGCTGTTTCCAGGCCGAGTTTTCGAAGTCGAACAGCCAGGTGTCTTGTTGGGCGCTGATCTGCAGGCCGCTCTTGGATGTGTTGCCGCCAAAGAGGAGCAGCGCGTCGTTGGTCGAGTCGTAGGCGATCGACGCGTTGGCGCGCGCGGCGGGCCGCTTCTTGGTCTGCGCGAGCTCGATCCAGGCTTCGTTGCCGAAGTCGTAGCCCCACAGGTCGTCGCGCAGGGTGTACGAGCCGGATTTGCCGGGTCTGTAGCGGCCGCCGGTCACGATCAGCATCGGGTTGGGGCCCTTGCTGCGGTAGACGCCGGCGCTGCGGGCACGTGCCGGCGGTGTCTTGCCCTTGTGCAGCCTCCAACTGTCGCACTTGGTGTCGTAGATCCACGTCTCGGTCTCGAAGGTCGACGCCGGGAAGCCGCAGTTGACAGGCACCGCGAAGCTGCCACCGAACATCACGAGTTTGCCGCTGATGGGATCGAACGCGCCCGACTGCTCGCTGCGACGCGAGGGCCGCTGGCCGGTCGGTTTGGGGCAGTTGTTGGCGGGGCCGGCGTCTTTGCTCGCCGAAGCTGCATCGCCGGTTGCCGCGCCCCCGTCACTGGACGTGCCGCCGCTGGACGTGCCGCCGCCGTCGGTCGCCGTGCCGCCCGCGTCGTTTCCCGAAGGAGCGACGCTGGTTCCGGCCTGGTCGCCGAGACAGCCGCCGAGGGTCAGGGACGCGGCGCAAATGACGATGGTGCCAAGCACGTCGGGGCGGCTTCGAGCTGCGAACATTGGAGAGCTCCACATCTTGCGCATCGGCAATGCGCGATGGTCGGAATCGGAATGTAGGCCGCAATGTCGGCCGCAAAAGGGCGCGCAGAAGACCAAGTTAGGAGCGCCGGGTCAACGACCACATCGCCAAACGCGCACCCATGGGCCCGGCAGCGCGGGTCGGATCTCGCCGATATCGACCGCGTCATGACAGACGCCGCGCGTCCAGGCGTTGATCGGCGGCAGGTCTGTGTTGCCGTCGCCGCCCGCGAGCGCCCAGATTTCAACCGTCTGATGCTTCTTGACGAGCGCGTCGAAGGTCTTGGTGTCCGGCTTGCCCCGCAACACGCCCCAGGTCGCGCCATCGACCTTCGCTGACAAGCGCAACGCCCCGTCGGGCATCGGTTTGTGGAGCAGGTCGCGCCGGCCGCTCGCTTCGAACAACGCGCCGTGCAGGGCCCATGGCGGAAAGACCAGGCGCAGGCTCGGCGGCGGCTCATCTTCGAGCTCGACAAGCGCGGTTCGGACCGGGTTCATCGACGGCGCGACCAACATCGGACCGATGCGCGCAGTGCCGATCGCCAGACTACCTAGCGCGGCGAGCACCAACATGGCGCGGTCATTGCGGCTCCAATCGCGGGTTGGACGCGGCATGCGACCGGCGAGCGCGAGCGCGGCAAAGGGCACAACCGGCATCAGAAAACGCGCGTGCAATGAACCGCCGACGGACGCCCCAAACGCGGCGATCAGGCCGCCGAGAATCGCCCAACTGAGCGCGCCGTCACCGTGATGGGTGCCGCGAACGTGTTCCATCGGCCGGGGCACGAACAACAGGATCGTCGCGATGAGACCGCCGGGCACAAAGGCCGCCGACATCGAGTCCCTCAGCCAGTCGCCGAGCAAGCGCACCCCGGGCCCTTCCGAGACGGGTTCGTTGACGGCCAGGATCGGCCACAGCATCGGCAGGACCGCGAGCGCAGCGGGCAGCAGCGCCAGGGCCACGTCGCGCACGTCGCGGCGCGAGAACTGCCAGACCCAAAACGCGTAACCGAGCAGCCACCCGACCGACAGGTAGTGGGTCAGCACGCTCAGCGTGGCGAGCACCGAAAACCGCGCCCACATCGTACGACGGCCGCGCATGGCCGAAGCGAAGCAGCGGTGGACCATGAGCAGCAGCAGCAGCCAGGGGGTGTAGGCCTTCTGTTGGGTCGCGTAGCCGACGAACAGCGCGGAGCTGGCGACCATGCCGAGCATCCAGTGGGCGTTGGGCGCGGAGGTGCGGCGGCGCAGCAAGATGTACAGGTACCAAAGCGAAGCGAGACCGCAGGCCAGCGATGGCAGGCGCATCAGGACGCGTTCTTCGGCGATGAGAGCGAGGCCGTGGATCAGAAACCGGAACAGCGGCGGGCTGCTGCGCGACTCCCACGCGAGGTACCAATTGGTCCAGAAATTCGGCTCGAGGTTGGACGCTTCGTCGCCTGTCAGGGCGGCGGCGTAGACGACCAGGCCGCAGACTGACGCCGCGATGAGGATGATCACCAGGGCCGGTTGCTCTTCCCGCTCCCGCAGCGAGATCGCGAAGCTGGACGAGCGGAGTTTTTGGCCCGCATAGCGGCGCGTGAGCAGATACCAGCCGCCGATCGTGACGCCGAACATCCACATGAGGACGGCTTGGGAAAGCCATCCGGCGGAGGGATCTACGGGCAGCGCGGCGGGGTCCATGGCGCGCCGGTATATTTTGTCCCGGCGTAGTTGTCACGTCGCAGTTTGATTCGGGGTGCGGGAAAGCGATCGCCCACCGTTGTCGGTTCGGCCGCGTCCGACTACGGTCGCGGCATGTCTGACTTCGCTACCGTGACGCGGGCCGCTGGCGCCGTGCTCCTGATGCTCATCATCGCGCTTTGCGCCGGCTGTGCGGCCGCGACCAAAGGGGGGCAATCCGTGACCAAGCCGTCCACGAAAAAAACGGCGGCGGGCGACGCGCCGACCGAGAACAAGGCGCCGATCGCCCGCCGCGGCGAGCACGTCAACACGTACCACGGCGTCGCCATCCCCGATCCGTACCACTGGCTGCGGTCCAAGAAAGACCCGAAGGTGCGCGCCTATCTCGAGGCCGAAAACCGCCACACCGCCGCCTGGGAAAAGGCCCACGCGCCGCTGAAAAAGGCGCTCTATGCAGAGTTCATCGCGCGCCTGCAAGAGGACGACGCCGATGTGCCGTGGCGCAAAGGCCCATGGCTGTACTACGACCGCACCGAAAAGGGCCGCGCCTATCGGATCTACTGCCGAAAACCCGCCGCGGGTGGGCCCGAACAGGTGCTGCTCGACGTCAACGCGCTCGCCAAGGGGCACAAACACGTCGCGCTCGGCGGCCTGGAGGTCAGCGAGAATCACAAGCTGCTGGCGTACTCGGTCGATTTTGACGGCAGCGAGATCTTCGAGCTCAGGGTGCGCGACTTGGCCACCGGCAAGGACCTGGGCGACCGCGTCCCCGGCGTTTATTACGGCGTCGAGTGGGGCAACGACAACGCGACGCTCTTCTACACCACGCCCGACAACGCGCATCGGCCCTACCGGTGGCGACGACACGTGCTCGGCGAACCCGCCAGCAAAGACGTGACGCTGCACCAGGAGGACGACGAGCGCTTTCACCTCTACCTGGGCAAGTCGCGGTCGGGGCGGTTCGTCACCGCGCTGATGGAGTCGGCGATCACCTCCGAGATCCGCTTCGTCGACGCCGACAAGCCACGTTCGAAGGCCCGCCTGCTCGCCAAGAGACGCCAGGGCATCGAGTACAGCGCCGTGCACCACGGCGAGCACTGGTACATCAAGACCAACGACGGCGCGATCGACTTCAAGCTTATGCGCGCGCCGCTCGACAAGCCTTCAGTCGCGCATTGGAAGGTCGTTGTGCCGGGCCGCGACGGGGTCTTACTGGAGGGTGTGGGGTCGTTTCGGGACTTCCTCGTGCTGCGCGAGCGCAAGGACGGACAACGGCGCATTCGGGTGCGCGTCATGGCCGGCGCGACAAGGGGCGGCAAGAAGGGCGGCGAGAAGGGCGCGAATAAAGTCGACGACGAACACACCATCAAGTTCGAGGAGCCGGTGCACACCGTCGGTTTGAAGGACAACCGCGACTACAACACCACGACGCTACGGCTGTCCTACACGTCGATGAAGACGCCGCAAACGGTGCTCGACTACGACATGAGAAAACGCACGCGGAAGATCCTCAAGGTCAAACCGGTGCGCGGCGGATACGACGCCAGCCGCTACGTGACCGAGAGGCTGTGGGCGACGTCCCACGACGGCGTGAAGGTCCCAGTGTCGATCGTGCGGCGGCGCGACGTGAAAAAAGGCGGCAAGCATCCGTGCCACCTCAAGGCTTATGCGGCCTACGGATACAGCTACGAGCCGCGTTTTGACCGCGAACGCATCGCGCTGCTGGAGCGCGGGTTTGTGGTGGCGATCGCCCATGCGCGGGGCGGGTCGGTGCTCGGTCGCAAGTGGAAGCAAGACGGCAAGCTCGAGCACAAGCGCAACACGTTCGAAGACGTCGCCGCGGTGGCCAAGATGCTCGCCGATGAGGGCTGGACCACCGCCAGCAAGCTCGGATTGCAGGGCGGAAGCGCCGGCGGACTGATGGTTGGGGCGACGATCAACGCCTATCCGGAGCGCTTCGGCGCCGCGATCGCCAATGTGCCTTTCGTCGACGTGCTCAACACGATGATGGACGCCAAGCTGCCGCTGACCGTGGTCGAGTGGGAAGAGTGGGGCAACCCCAACAAGAAGCGGTTTTTCGACGTGATCCGCGCCTATTCGCCCTACGACAACGTGCGCGCGGTTCGTTATCCCGATCTCTTCGTGACGGCCGGGCTCAACGACCCGCGCGTGCACTACTGGGAGCCCGCCAAGTGGGTCGCCCGGCTGCGGCATAAGGCCAAGGGTGGGCTCGTGTTGCTGAAGACCAAGATGGAAGCCGGGCACGGCGGCGCGTCCGGTCGCTACGAGAACCTGGCCGATGAAGCCGGCGAATACGCGTTCTTGATCAACCGCCTTGGCGCGTCGACCAAACCGCTGCCGCTGGCGCCGTAGTGATGGGTGTCTCGCGCAAGCGTCGGTCGCCGGGCAGCGCCGGACGGCGGTAAGCGCGAAGGGAGGTGGCGCATATCAGCAGCCGCTGAGGATGCACAACTACATGTGTTAGGAGCGTTGGGGAAAGCGTCACTCGCACAGCACGATCGTCGAACGTGTCCGCGGATATGAATCCTCACCGCCGTCCGAGTTATTCACCGTGGCCAACCAACACCCAACTTCGAGGATAACCGCTTCGGCTTTGGGGCCGCCATCCAGACCGGCACATTTCGCATTGGTCACACCGGCGGGAATCTTGAACGTCCAACCCCCCGGGCTTTCGGTGTCCTCGATCTTGTTCCACGCCGTGTCGGCGATCGCCTCGTGGTCGAGCACCCAAATCTTGTCGGATTGATTGGCGGGGCACTTCTTCTCGCGCAGGTGAACACGTTTTGCTTTCGCCCAACGCACGTCGCGCCAGATGCCTCTACTCGGACAATTCAACTGCACGGTCTCGCCGGGCTTGAACAACGCGGTCTTGGCGCCGTGGTAGGGATAATCTGACGCCTTGGGGTTGAGTTCGGCGCAGCGGGTCTTGTCGATCATCACGACCGGCTCGATCTCCTTGGGACACTCGCCGGGGAACGTGGGGTACTTGTTGCCATCGCGGCGGCACTTGCCTTTATGCGTTTTGCCCGAGACCGTGATGTTCGGGTCGTTGTCTTGAGTCTTGTCTTTGTTGCAGAAGCCGAGGAAGCCAGAGCAAAAGACGAAGATGCACAACATCGAGATGAGACGCTTCATGGGTTGCCCGCCTTTGACACGCTGACCGCGCGTAGTTGCATGGTGAGGATCACCGGGATGAATCCGGTGTCGTCGGTGTAGTCGACCAAGGCGGCCTTATCTTTGGCGAGCCCCTGGAAAACGGACGGCGCGATCTTGCCTGTCAGGCGACCGCACAGAGTTCCGTCGGAGGCCGTTGAAACGCTCACCTGGGGAGCCGAGACCTGCATCGTGATACTGGGCGTGCGGTTGATGAACGCCTGCAGCGTGCCGGTCGATTCGAACGCGCTCGTCGGCGGCAGCGGCGTGATGAGGGGCACCTGGAATCCAAACTTGCCCTTGCCAGGCCCAGTGCTCTCAACGGTCGCTTTCGTGACGGCGCCGGATGCATCTTTTTCGACCGCGATCTTGCCTGGCACGGTGTCGCGGAATGCCTTGCACGTTTTGTCGAGACCTTCGGTGGTGAAGTAGTGGGTAGCACCCTTGCAAGGTGCGCCGCCGCCTTGGTGGGCCAACTCGCACGTCGACGCCTGCGTTGGCGAGAGCCGAATCGTCGTCGCATCCCCCGCCTTGCCGTGCACCGTGAGCTGTCGCCACGGGTACGACAACGCTTGGCTGACATGTTTTTCAAGCGCCTTGGTGTCGACCTTTTGATCGGCCAATCCGGTCTTATAAAAAGCGTGTCCCCAGGTGCCAAATTCGCCGAGGAGATGACCGAGCGCGTTGTATTCGTCCTTTTCGGGATCCCAGGAACATGGGGCGCATTTGCTGGTCATATGGTCGCTGCAGACTTCGAGGTGCGTCGCCGCAAGAAAGACATCACCATTGGTCTGCGCGGCCACTTCGGTCAACGCTTGGGCGATATCCGCCGTCGTCTGGGGCAGACACGCATTGCTGTAGTCGGGGATGTAGTTGAATTCGGGCGCGGATTCGGTCGTGTCGTCCTTCGCGTCGCCGCTGGGTTCATCACTACACGCTGTAATCAGGCCCAATGAGGCGACAAGTGCGCCTATGATCAGGGCAGGCGGTCGATGCATTCTCAGGCTCCATGGGTGCGGAAAGGCCCGTCTTTGGTAGCATGTTGTAACGGGTTGTGAAGTAAGTTCACCCCCAATGGCGTGAACTCGCGAACTTCGACGGTGGATCTGCCCGCCGCGGATCGGCGCGCAAGGTGTCGTGAGCCAGATCAAGGAGCGCAGCCCGGCTTGGCAGCGAGCGGCTTGGAAGCATCGACCTGGCCGGAGAAGGAGTCGCCCTTTCCGCCGTCGGACTTGCTGCCGGACGCGTCGCCCCAGTCGTTTCCGATAGCGAGCACCTTCGGCGCCGTCTTGGGCCCCTTGATGCCGGTCGTGTTGCCAGCGATGCGGCAGCTGTTGATCGTCAAAGCGCCGCTGGCGATGAGGTTGTCTGCGGTGATGCCGGTGGTGTTGCCGGCGAAAGTCGAGCAGCTGACTGTCGCCCTGGTGCTGCCCTTGAGCTGTGCGCCCTCGACGCGGTTTTTCGCGATGCAGCCTGTGATCCTCACGTCGCTGCCGCCAAAGACCAACAGGCCCAGCCCCTTGGCCGGTTTGCCCGCTGTCCAGGAGACGTCGAGGCTTTCGAACCTGGAACGGGCGCCACCGCTCGTGACCGCGTAGTTGCTCACGTTGGCGATGGTGAGCGCCTTGAGCACCATAGGCTTGCCGCTGGTGAAGCCCTCCGCTTGGTTGCTGACGTCGATCGTGACCAGGTTGGCGCTTGTGTATCCGGGCTGCGTCGTTCCGTCGACGGTGACCGGCTTCTTGGCGTCCCCGAGCTTGGTGTTGAGCTTGATGGTGACCGCGCCGGTGCCGATCTTGAACGCGATGATGTCGTGGGTGTCCGACGCGTTGGCCTTTGCCCAGGCTTCGCGCAACGAGCCAGCGCCGGTGTCGGCTGTCGTGGTGACGGTGAACGTCTTGGGCGTCGCACAGATCTTCGTGGGCAGGCACTTGGCGGTCGCGCAGTCGAAGTCGTTGTTGCACTTCTTGCCGGCACCACATGTCGGCCCGCACCCGCCGCCGCAGTCGACGTCGGACTCAAAGACCTCCTTCTTGCCGGACACGCACATGCTGATGCACTGGCCAGCGGTCGCCTTGAAGGTGGAGCAAACCTCGGTCGCCTGGCACGTCTTGGCGGCGCCGACGCAGCTGCCGGCCTTGCAGACGTCCTTTTCTGTGCACGGGTTGCCGTCATCGCACGCGGCGGTGGTCGCCGTATTCGTACAGCCCTTCTTGGCGTCGCAAGCGTCCTGGGTGCACGCGTTGCTGTCATCGCAGTCGAGCGCGGGACCGGCTTTGCACACGCCCGACGCGCAGCTATCGCCCTTGCTGCACGCATTGTTGTCGGTGCACGTCGCCGCCTGGGCCATGGCGAGGCAGCCCTTGGTCTTGTCGCAGCCGTTGGTCGTACAAGCGTTGCCGTCGTCGCACACAAGCGTCGCGCCAGGCGTGCACACCCCGGCTTTGCACAGGTCACCGTAGGTGCAGACGTCGCCGTCGCTGCACGCTTCGGGTTTGCCTTGTTTGGCGCAGCCCGACTTGGGGACGCACCAGTTGACCGTGCACGGGTTGCCGTCGTCGCACGTCACGAGCCCGCCAGCGATGCAGCCCGATTGCTTGCACGTGTCGCCCTTTGTACACGCGTTGCTGTCGTCGCAGGCCTTGCCGTTTGTGGCGAATACGCAGCCTTTGCTGCTGTCACACGCATCGTCGGTGCACGCGTTGGCGTCGTCGCAGTGGGTCTTGGACCCGCCTTTGCAGACGCCGCTTTCGCAACGGTCGGCAGCGGTGCACACATCTCCGTCGTCGCACACGGCCAACACGGCCAGGTGCACGCACCCCTTCGCCTTGTCGCAGCCGTCGGACGTACACGGGTTGGCGTCGTCGCAGTCGACCGCCACGCCGGCCCCGCAACCGCCGTCGGAGCACGACGTCTTGGCCGTGCACGCGTCGCCATCATCACACGCAGCACCGTCTTGGGCCGGCTTGGACACGCACGACCCGGACGCCTCGCAGTTGGGCACCCAGCAGCCGGTTGCCTTGGGACAATCGGCGTCAGTCTTGCAGGTGTCCTTGCCGCCGCAGCCACTCGTGACCGTCTTGTCGAGGTCGTCGCAGTCGAGGTTGGCCGGCACGCCATCCCCGTCGGCGTCGTCGTCGCATGCATCGCCCTTTCCGTCGCCATCGGTGTCGGTCTGGTCGACGTTGTTGGCGCTCGGGCAGTTGTCCTCGTCGTCGGGCACGATATCGCCGTCGCCCTTGTGCGGCTGGCAGAGCGGGTCCTGGTCGCAGGGCGTCACGGCAAGGGTCAGGTCAACGGTGCCGTCGCCATCGGTATCGAAATCGACGGGCATGTCCTTGCCGGGCTGCCACTGGTCGGTCTTGAACGTCGCGCTGCCCTGCGCTGTCAGCTGGATGCGGGCGGTGAAGACCTTCTCAGAGCCCGCGCTGTCTTCCACACCGACGCGCGCGACGACGGAACCTTCCTGCTTTGCTGTTAGCCGTGCTCGGCCATTATCGGCGTTGACGCGCAGTCCCCATGTTCCGCCTTTTTCGCCTTTTCCGTCTTTGTTGGCGGTGTCTGCGCCGGGCAGCTCGAGGCTTGCCGTCACCTGGCGACCGTCCGCGATGTACCGCCCGCGCCCAAACGGTCCGATGTTGGTTGTCGTGGTCTTGTAGTCGGCGTCACCGGCGGTCGTCAGCCCCAGCTCGTGGGTGCCGCCGAGGCCCTTGCCGTGCACGAACGCGAAGCCGCCACCGGGCCGTAGCGCCAGCAGATCCATCACGTCCGAACCGCCCGAATCGACCTTCGTGGCTTTGGCCAGCAGACGAAACGACACGGCAGCCGGGATGCGATAGATGATCGGCGCGTCGTCCCCGTAGAGCTTGCGCGAGAATGTCGGCTGGACAGTCCCGCCTTCGATGCCAGGTTTGGCCCCGTCCCCCTCGTCGCCGGAGTCGAGGACGTTGCCCTTGTCGTCTTGCACCGACGCCGTCACCGAGCCAAAGGACGTGATTTGCGTCGACGCACCCTTGCCGCCTTTGCAGAAGGAACACGGCTGCTGACCGACCCGCACGTCATTGGACACGAGGTACATGCGGTTTTTCGCACCAGGGCCGCCGGTGTAGATGCTCTCTTCTTCCGCCGGGTTGATCGACGCCTGGAAGCTCCACGTGTCCTTTTCAGCGTCGACTTCGATCGACCGCTTCTGCCCCGGGTGGTTGCTGTCGTAGACGTGGATGCGCCACTTCTTGGGCTCGTACTCTTCGACCGCGTACGGCATCACCGCGTGGCCGCCTTTGGCCTTGCCCTTGGCGTCGCGCTTGACGATGCCGATCCGAAACGTGCCGCCCTCTTTGCCGCCGCTTGCCTTGTTCTTCTCAAACGCCTTGCCGAGCGTCTCCACGACCTGGTTGGCGGACAACTGCTTGGTCGCGGCGTTGACCGCGTCGAGGCGCTGCGTGCCAAACCAATAGGCGATCTCCGCGTCGATTATCGGTCGCAGGTCCCGGTCGACGTGAAACAGCGGCCCCTTGATGCCGAGCTTGTCGAGCCCCGATTTGCCCTCGAAATGCAGCGCAGACAGCACCGCGAACCCCTCGCACAGCCCACCCTGCGTCGACGTATTGACCTGGCCGGCGAAGAGCTTGGCTTCCTTGACCAGCCGGCACTTGCCGTTCTTGATCGTCTTGCAAACGCCGTCGCCAAACATGCGGCGCGCGGCGCTGGAGTTGTACAGGGCGGTCTCGACGTACCCCGCGAAGTTGTTGAACGACAGCCCGTGATCCTCGAGCACAAAGCCGCTGTCGACCGTGCTGACGGTGACCTCGGGTGGCGAATCGGTCTCTTTGTCGTCGCCGCAGCCGCAAGCCAGCGCCGCGCACATCAACAGGGCAGCAGCACTCCAGGACGGCTCGGCGCGCCCGCCGCGCAACGTTATTTGCACAGACCGACCGCGAGGACCATGGGCGAGCCCGCCAGCGTGACGGGGATTGGATGCATGGGACGCTCCAGTGGGGGAAGGGACGTTCCGTCTGTACCACGCTCGTACGGACGGATTAATATTTTGGCGGGCATCGACCTCATCGAGCAATGCGTCCCGACGCGGACGTCAGCGCGTGATAGGTGCGGTGGATGCTCATCGCCGCCTTCTGCGTCTTTTCACCCACCTTGGCGTGAACGACGGTTGTCAGGGGGGGGCGATGACCTAGCATCCGTCCAGCATGAACCGCGTTGTCGCACCCAGCATCGGTGCAGCATGGGAAATCATCAACCCACCCGAGGAACACCATGAGACGCAACCCTAAACACAACCCGGCGCAAATCGCCACGCTCGCAGCGATCCTGATCGCGGTCGCCTGCAGCGGGCCTCAGGGCACCGAACCCGACGATATGAGCGCAAAGGAGCATCGCGAACACGCGGCGCACGAACGGTCAAAGGCCGACAAGCACGCACGGAAGTACAATCCGAAGGCCCAGACGACGGAGATCCCGGGTCCCGTGGGCAGCGCCGGCGGCATCTACGACTTCCCGCTGCATGTGTACAACCCCACCGAGCAACACACCGACCACGCGGCCCACTATCGTCGGCTCGCCGCTGAGCACCTCGCCGCCGCCAAGGCTCTTGAGGCGTTCGAGCAAGGCGCATGCCACCGATTCCCGCCCAAGACCCGTAGCGCTTGCCCGGTACGCGGGCCGATCGTCAACTACGAGGAGATCCCAGGCGGGGTGCGCCTGAAAGTCGCGAAGGGAGTACCGATCGCGGCGTTGAAGGCGCACGCGCAGTGCCATTTTGCGTTTGGACGCGCCCGAGGCTTCGCGCAAATGCCCAACTGCCCGCTTTACATCGCTGGTCTGAAGCTCCGGGCGGACGCGGCGGGGCGGACCATCGAACTCACGACCGACGTGGCCTCCAAGGTTGCAGAACTGCGCCGACGCGCCGCGACCCACGCGGTCAGCAAGTAGATCGGTTTGCACCTTCGACGGCGACCCGCTCGCGTCCTTCTCCGTGCACATCAGCGATCGTAAGTTCAACGATATCCACGTCATATCGGCTTTTGCCGCGGAGACGGCCAGCGGTATCTGTCGCGCCACCGCAGCGCCCAACGCGATGGTCTGCGGCGGGAAGACGCCTTGATCGCCTGCCGCGAGCAGTCCTGCTCTTTGACGAACACATCGATATGCTTCTTGTCCATCGCCGCCAGACACTTGGCATGGCAGTCGCTTGCTTGCGGCAGCGCGCAGTCCTGAGTCTTCTTACAGGTCAGCGTCTCACGGCAGGTCGCCGTGCCCCATTTTCCGTGACTGACACACTCCATATGCAACGGGCGTGCGACAAATGCGTCGGCTTGGTGACGCGGCGGTGAGAACTCGCATCGCACCGCGACCGGTCGCCGATTCGTCACGACGCTGTCACCCAACGCCACCCACCCGCCACAAGGCACCTCTAGATCGTCGTCGGGAGCCCGCCAACAGCAGCGCGGGCCAAGCGCTTCACACCGGACCCCGACGGAGACTCTACGATGAACACGTTGTTCAAGACGCTCGGACGCCTCGCAGCGGCGAGCGCGCTGATTTCGTTTTCGGCCTGCGCAGACGACGACGGCTCATCCGCCCCCAACACCAACGACGCCGCCACAAATAGCGCCGACCTGCCGAGCCAGGTGAAGTGCAAGGGCGATATCTGTGAGATCGCTGCGCCGGCCACCAACCCGATCGCTAAGGACCTGACGCTGACGGCCGACAAGAAGTGGCTGCTCAAAGGCGGCGTGCTCATCGGCGACGACAAGACCAAGACTGTGCTCACCATCGAGGCGGGTACGACCGTCTACGGCGAGACCTCAACCAAGGCGTTTGTCGCGATCCGCCGCCACAGCCAAATCATGGCCGTCGGCACCCGGGACAAGCCGATCGTCTTCACATCCAGCCAGCCGGTGGGCGACCGCGCCCGCGGCGACTGGGGCGGGGTCGTCATCAACGGCAACGCGACCATCAACGGCTGCGACGCGGCAAAGAGCGCGGCGGGTTGCGAGGCCGAAGGTGAAGGTGGCACCGGCAAGTACGGCGGCGCCGACGACAAGGACAACAGCGGCGTCATCAAGTACGTGCGCGTGGAATTCGCCGGCCACCCGATCACCGAGGACAACGAGCTCAACGGCATCGCGCTCCAGGGCGTTGGCAGCGGCACCACCATCGAGCACCTGCAGATCCACATGGCGGCCGACGACGGCATCGAGTTCTTCGGCGGCACCGCCTCGTTCAAGTACGTGCTGACCACGGGGGTCTCCGACGACAACCTCGACTGGACCGACGGCTGGCGCGGCAAGGGCCAGTTCTTCGTCGCGCAGCAGTACGAGGACGCGGGCGACAACGGCATCGAGGCCGACAACAACGGCGACGCCAACGACGCCACGCCCCGCTCCAACCCGATGCTCGAAAACCTCACGCTCATCGGGGTGGAAACGAGCAGCAAGTCGGACATGGGCCTGCTGCTGCGCGAAGGAACAGGCGCCAGCATCACCAACGCGGTCGTCATCGGATGGAACGACGCCTGCCTCGATATCGATCACAAGGCGACGTACGACAACGCGATGCAGGGCGGCAAGATGACCGGTGGACTGGTCATCAAGAACTCGGTGTTCGCGTGCAAGGCGCCCTACGAGACCGACGACGAAAAGGACAAGGCGGGCAACAAGAAGAAGGACCCGTGGTCGCTCAAGGACTTCATCGAGAAGCACAACACCGGCAACGAGGTCGGCGACGCCAAGACGCTGCTCGAAAAACCGTTTGAGACGACGTCCCCCGACTTCCGCCCGGTCAAGGGCAGCAAGGCGGCAAGCGGCGGCCTGAAGGCGGCCGACAGTTTCTTCACGCCCGTCACCTTCCGGGGCGCGGTCGACCCCGCCGATGACTGGACGAAGGGATGGACCACCTCGGCGCGCAAATAGCGGTCCGTTTCAGGGGAAACGGTCGGTTCGGGGCGTAGGGACGCTCGTAGTCCGCAACCAAAAAGAGGCAACACCATGATGCAGCACACCTTTGTCCGCAGCCGGCTTGGGCTGGTCGTGATCGTCGCGGCCCTTGTGTCGACGCCCATCGTGGCGGGTGCATCCGACTCGAGCGACCAGGCGACGAAGCTTGCAAAACTGCGCGCCGAGGTGGACCGCCTCGCCACGGACATCGCCGACCACAAGGACGCCGCCCGGATGCGCAACCGGGCGTTGGCAGCGCAGAAGGCGGATCTCGAGCTCGAGCTGCGCCGCGAACAGCTGCGCCATAAGCAGCTCGCGGAGGCCATGGATCGGCACAAGAAGCGCATCACCGCCGCCGCTGCCGCGCAAGAGGCCCTCAAGCCCGCCGTCAAGCGCGCCATCGCCACGATCGTTGCGGTGGTCGCGGTGGGATTGCCGTTTCGCCGCGACGAACGGCTCAAGGATCTCGAGCGTCTCGGCAAGCGGCTGGACGAGGGCACATTGACGCCCGCCAAGGCGTTTGCCCGGCTGTGGTCGGCGGTGGAGGACGAGCGGCGGCTCGCGAAGGAGAGCGCCAAGGACCGCCAGGTCGTGACGTTGGACGGCAGGCAAGTGCTCGCGGACGTCGTGCATATCGGCGCGGTGATGCTCTTCTTCCGGGTCGGCGACCAGCGCTTCGGCTACGCGGCGAAGGACGCGGGCAAGGCCGGTGGCTGGCGCTTCGTCGAGGTCAAGGACGAGCGGCACAAGGCGCTGGTGCAGGCGCTCTTCGTGAGCTTTGACCAGCAGGTTCGCGCGGGCTTCTTCGAGGTGCCATGGGTGCTCAAGAGCGCGGGATCGACCCGGGGCGCGCAGGTGACGCCATGAAAAAGACGACGATGATGAGGCTGCTGCTGGCGCTCGCGGTCGTGGCCATTTCGGTCGCGAGCGCTTCGGTATCCGCGGCTTCGAAGACCGCAAATTCGGTGGCGAGCGCCAACAAGGTCGCCGCAGTCGCCGCCGACCGGGCCCTGCAGCGCGCCTATGCCCGGGAGATCGCGTTCGTGCAGGCCGAAGCCGCGTCACTTCGCAAACGGCTTGCTGCGCTCAAGGGTGAGCAGAAGTCGCGCAGCGGTCGGGCGGAGGCGGCCATCGCCGGCTTGTCCCGGACGATCCTGAAAGCGCGCCGGGAGGCCGACGCGATGGACGCGAAGATCCGCGAGCTCGAGCGCGACGGCGAGGCCATCGACGAAAACAAGGACCTCTTTGGCGAGTCCGTCCAGCGCGCCGTGGACACGCTCAACGAGGCCGGTGTCGAGCTGGCCGTGCCCGGAAAGCGGCTGGCCAAGGTCGCCGCCATCACCCAAGCCGCTGCCACATTGCTCGGCCAGGCGTCCGCCGTTCGTCGCGAGCGCGGGACGTATTTCGATTCGGACGGCCGGCAACGCAAGGGCGACCTGTTGCGGGTTGGCAGTATCGCTTCGTATGTCCATCACGACGGCACCACCGCTGCGTTGGCGCCCGCGGGCGGCGGGCATCTCAAGGTGTGGCCCCAGTCTGCCGCCAACGCGGCGCCTCTTTTCGACGCCAGCACCGGACCGGACGAAGCTGAGCGCGGGGGGATGCTGCCCATCTTCGTCTACGGCAGCCTCGACAAGGCCATCAATCCACCCAAAGAGCAGACTGCGTTCGAGCTCGTCGACAAAGGCGGCATCGTGGCGTGGGTCATCGTTGGGCTCGGCGCCGTCGCGGCCGTCCTGGCCCTGCTGCGCGCGATCCTGCTGCTCGTGGCTGCGCGAGGTGGCCGCGCCACCGATCGCGTCGTGGACTTGGTCGGGCGCGGGGAGCTGGCCGATGCGCGGGCCGCCGCGACGCGAGCTGGCGGTGCGGTCGGCGCGACCGTGCGGGCCGTTGTCGGTCGGCTCGGCGAGGCGCGGGCCATCATCGAGGACGTCGCAAGCGAGAGCATGCTCGCCCAATCGGGACGCATCGAGCGCTTTGGAGCGACGATCTCTGTGTGCGCTGCGGTGGCCCCGCTGCTGGGTCTGCTCGGTACTGTCGCCGGCATGATCGCCACGTTCGACGTCATCACCGAGCACGGGACGGGCGATCCCAAAATGCTGTCGGGCGGCATCTCCGAGGCGCTGATCACGACCGAGCTCGGCCTCGTTGTAGCGATTCCCGCGCTGCTGCTGGGCACGCTGCTGAGCGGCTACGCGCGCCGCATTGAGACGCGGATGGAAGAGGCCGCGTTGCGCGTCATCAACGCGTACGAGCGCACCGTGCCGACGGACGGTGACGCGCCCCCAGATGTCAGGACCACCGTCAACAACGCCGGCGTGAACGCCACAAATGTCGCCGCCGCGGCGCTGCTGCCCTGAGCCGAGACGGACGAAGCGATGACAGCCACGCTGCATATACTGCTCGACCAGGCCGCCGATACGATCGCGCGGGGTGGCTTTGTGATGCCTCCGCTGCTCGCGGCGACGGCGCTGCTTTGGTACGCCCTCGGTTGGCGTTTCGTCGGGTTGTTCCGCGGCGCCACCGGGTCGTTGCCCAAGCTCGTGGCTCGGGCGCGCGCGGGGCAACTGGCCGACAGAGGTGTACTCGGTCGGAGCGTCAACGCAGCGGTGGCTGCGGTCGACGGCCTGCGTCATCCAGCTCGCCCCCATCTCGACGAGGCGCTGGGACCGATTCAGCGCGACCTTTCTCGCGGCGACACCCTCATCAAGGCCATCGTCGGCGCCGCTCCACTCGCGGGACTGCTCGGCACCGTTTCGGGCATGGTCGCGACCTTCGACGCGCTCGGCGACATGGCCCTTTTCGCCCAATCGGGTGGCATTGCCGGCGGCATTTCGCAGGCCCTCGTCTCGACCGAGATGGGCCTCGTCGTCGCGATCCCCGGCCTCGTGGCCGGCGGCCTGTTGGCCCGCAAGCAGCGCGTTCTCGAAAACGAGCTGGACAAGCTCAAGGACCTGCTCTGCGCCGAACACGCCAGTCAGCGCATCGGCGGCGGCGGCGGGGAGATGAACTGATGCGACGAATGCGCCGCCAGGAGGCCGAGGCCGAGGTCAACATCGCGCCGCTGATCGACATGGTCTTCATCCTGCTGATCTTCTTCATGGTGTCGACGACCTTCGTCAAGGACATGAAGCTGGACATCCAACGCCCCAGCGCCGCAAGCGCGCAGCGGGCGTCGACCAAGGCGTTGCGGGTCCACATCGAGCGGGACGGCGCCATCTACGTCGACCGCTCGCCGGTCAAGGCCTGGATGCTGCAAAGCCGAATTCGCGAGCTGTTGCGCGGCTCTGCCTCCGGCCAGGTGCTCGTCATCACCGACCGCCAGGTGCCGGCCGAAAAGCTCGTGGATGTCGTCGACAAGTGTCGCCTCGCCGGCGCGAAGGACGTCGCCGTCGCCACAGAGGAGGAAGCGGGCTGATGAAGCCGCCGACCCCGTATGTGGCGACCAGCAAGCGGCCATGCCGCAGGCTGGCTTCGCGCGCAGCACCGCTTGCGGTGCGAAGAAACGCAACAACGCCTTGTGGCGCGGTGCCGCGCCGCGCCACCGAGGAGGAAGCGGGTTGATGGCTGTGTTCCGACACATCTGCGCGTTCATCGCGATGGCTTGCGGGACGATCGGCGTGATCGGCCTGATGACCGTGATCAGTCGCGGCGAGGTCGACAAGGCCCAGCACGACCACAAGAAGGCCGTCGCCATGGCGGTGAAGGCGCCCAGGAAACGCCGCCCTAAACCCAAGTCTCCCAAGCCGAAGAAGCGCCGCAGCAAGGCTCGCCGGACCGCACGCGCGCCGGCTCCAAAGCTGCAGACAGGGCTGTCGGGGGTCGATGTCGGTGGGGCTATGGGCGGTCTCGACCTCGGGCTTGATTCGGACGAGCTTGTGGCGCAGGGGGCGGCCGCCAAGAACCTCGTGATGACAGAGGGCTCCGTCGACCGGCCGCCGCGGCCCGTCCAGCGGGTCGCGCCCCGCTACCCGCCGCGCGCCCGGGCCCGCGGTGTCCAGGGCAAGATCGTGCTGAGCCTGCTGGTCGGGGCCTCGGGGCAGGTCGAGCGCGTCAAAGTGCTCGAGGCCCAGCCCGCCGGGGTGTTCGATGAAGCGGCGCAGGACGCGGTCCGCCAGTGGCGCTTCGTGCCCGCCGAATACCAGGGGCGGCCGGTCAAGGTGTGGGCCCGGCAAACGCTGCGGTTCAAGCTCACATGAACGCGGTTTACCGGCACAAGATGGCGGTCGTCGGCGCGGTCGCCTTCGCGATCGCGAGCGTCGGGGCCACGTCGGTCCATGCTGACGACGAGCCCGACCGTGTGGCCCTCGCCGCCATGTTGTTGCGCGACGGACACGTCGATCGGGCGGCGGCCGAGCTGGAGCAGATCAGCCCCGACGACAAGGGCGCCAACGGCGAGACGATCGACAAGGCGCAGTACTACACGCTTCGGGGCGTGATTTCGCTGCGGCGCAAACTGTGGGCGCCGGCCGCCGCGTTCTTGCAGGCCGCGATCCAGGCTGGTCAGAAGGACCCGCTTGCCCGCGTCTTCCTGGCGCAGGCGTATGCCGGTTCGAAGCGCTACAAGGAGGCGCTCGGCGCCCTCGACGCGGCGGGGGAGGCTGGCCGAAAGACCGTCGGCACCTGGATGCTGCGTGCCCGCTGTTGGCGGATGTTGGGCGACAAGAAAGCGGCGTACGCCGCGCTGGTCGCCGGGGGCACGATGTTTCCAAAGAGCATCGTGTTTGCGCGACGTCGCGTGCTCTTGCTGGTCGAACTCGGCCTCTTTCAGGCCGCGCAACAGATCGGCAAGCGGCTCTTCGCCCACCCGGACGCGACCGCGGCCGATCGCCTCGCCGTCGCCGAGGGAATGCGCCGGTCCGGAGCGCATCTGCGCGCCGCCGCGCTGCTGGAAGACGCCCGCTTGCGCTATCCCCACGATCGCGCCACCGCGGTGCTGCTGGCCCGCTGCTGGCTCGACGCGGGCAAGATCGTGATCTCTGCGCGACGCCTGGACGCCGCCTCGATGCGGTGGCCGAAACTCGCCGTCGAGGCAGCGGAGCTGTACCGGCGCGCAGGAATGCTCAACCGCGCGCTCCGCACCAACGCCCGCGTCCTCGATCCCGCGCGAAAACTTCGCCAGCGCATCGGCCTGTTGATCGAGCTCGAGCGGTACGAAGCGGCCGCGACCATGGCGCCGGCCCTCGCAAAACAGTGCCTGCAGGGCGACGACGAGCTCCGCTACGCCCTCGCGTACGCGCAATTCCGAAGCGGTCGCCATCGGGACGCGCAGCGGTCGTTGCACGGGATCAACGACGCAGACCTCTTCGCCCGAGCCACTGAGCTGCGCCGCGTCATGGCCGCTTGCAAGGAAGACGCCTCGAGGTGCCCGCGATGACTTTGCTCGGGGCGGGCCCTGTTGAAAAAGACAGGATGGGCCGCATGGTCGCCCCAATGTGCCTGGCGCTGGTGCTTGCTGGGCTCAGTATCGGCACGGTCGACGCGGCTGAGCCACCCAAGCAGTGCGTCGACAACTCGCCCGTCGAGGAGGTTGCCGGTCCAAAGGGCCTCATCGCCGGGCGGGTTCACGACGTGCAACGCAAGCGGCCCATCGCGAACGCGCGGGTCTATGTCCGCGGCAGCTCGGCGTCGGCGGCGTCGGATCGTGCGGGTCGGTTCCGCGTCATGGTGGCCGCCGGGAAGCGCGATCTCGTCGTCATCCGGCCCGGCTATGCGACCGCACGGATCGAAGCGCTTGCCGTGCCCGAAGCCGGCGAGGTCACCGTCACCGTGGCGCTCGCTCCTGCCGGTGTGGCGCTGGACGATTTCGTCATCGCGGCGCCGCGCATCGTCGGCGGCACTGTCGAGCTGCTGGCCGAGCGCAAGAACAGCGGGGCGGTCAGCGACATCATCGGCGCCGAGCAGATGTCCCGCAGCGGCGACGGGGACGCGGCCGGCGCCCTCAAACGCGTGACCGGCGTGTCCATCGTGGGCGGTCGTTACGTGTACGTGCGCGGCCTTGGCGAGCGGTACTCGTCCACATCGCTCGACGGCTCGTCGCTGCCCAGCCCGGATCCGGAGCGCCGCGTCGTCCCGCTCGACCTCTTTCCGACCGGCATGCTCAGCGGCATTGTCATCCAAAAGACGTGGTCGCCGGATCGCCCCGGAGGCTTCGGCGGCGGTTCGGTCCAGCTGCGGACCCGCGCGTTTCCCAAGGGTCTTGTCGCGTCGGCGGGCTTCTCGGTTGGTTTCCGACTGGGCACGACCTTTACCGAGGGCCTGACCGGCGCAAGAGGCGGCACCGATTGGCTGGGATTGGACGGCGGCCATCGCGCTTTGCCTGCGAGCGTCGACAACGCAAGCCGCAACGCGCCATTGCTCAAGCGCGACATGTTCAGCTCGCGGGGATACACGGGCGCAGAGCTCGAGGCGTTCGGCGAAGCGGCCGCCGGAGACTGGGCGATCGGCAAACGCATCGCGCCGCCGGACGTCGGGTTTTCGGCGACCCTCGGCAAGCCCATGTCCCTGCTCGGAGGCGACGGCGGCTGGCTCGCGTCGGTCAGCTATGGCAACAACTGGCAGCAGAAGGCGCGGAAGATGCGCATCTTCACGGTCGGCGAAGGCGGCAACCTCGAGCTCGCGCACCGCTACAACTTCGAAGAGCTCAACAACACCGTCAGCCTCGGCGGGTTCCTGACGGCGGGTCTGGCGTGGAAATCCGGCCACGAGCTGCGAACAACCGCCGTCGTAGCCCGCTTGTCCGATGATGAAGCGCGCATTTACGAAGGCGAAAACCGCGATGTGGCCACCGATATCCGCGTGTCGTGGCTGCGCTGGGTCGAGCGCATGTTGGCGGGCCAGATCTTGTCGGGCACCCACCCATTGCCGTGGCTCAAGGACGGCGAGTTCACCTGGCGCTACGCCCTTTTCGCAGCGACGCGCGGCGAGCCCGACCGGCGGCAGGTGCGCTATGACCTCGACCAGGTGTCCGGTGAGTGGTTTCTGAGCGACCGACCCGAGGGCAACCGCCGGGTCTTTTCCGACCTGACCGACGTCAACCACGACCTCGGGCTCAACGTCGGCTGGACGCTGGCTCGGCGCCACGGAAAACCCGTCCACCTCGACGTCGGCACCGCGGGCCGACTCAAGAGCCGCCATGTCGACACGCGCCGCTACAAGTTCTTGCACAAGGGGCCGCGGAGCAACGACGACGCCGTGTTGCGGCTGGAGCCCGACCGCATCTTCACGCCCGCCAACATCGGCAAGGACGGCTTTCAGTTCGAAGAGACGACGCTCGAAACGGACAACTACGACGGTGCCGAGCGGATGATCAGCGTCTACGCAAAGGCCGGGATGCTGCTGACGAAGAAGCTGCGCGTCGAAGGCGGCCTGCGATTTGAACACAGCAACCAGGCGATGCAGACCTACGAGCCGTTCAACGCCGACCACGAGCCGGTCACCTCCGCGCTGACCACCAACGATGTACTGCCGGGCGCGTCGCTGACCTACACCCTGCGCGAGGCGATGCTGGTGCGTTTTGCCGTCGCGCGAACCGTGTCTCGTCCCGACCTGCGCGAGCTATCGCCGGCGACCTTCAACGAAGTCACGGGCGGCCGACAGCTGTTCGGCAATCCGCAGCTTCAACGAACGCTGATCGATCACGTCGACGCCCGCTGGGAGTTCTTCATTGGCGAGGGCGAGGTGCTGTCCGCGGGTCTGTTCTTCAAGCGTTTTCAGCAGCCGATCGAGACCATCGTGGTGCCCAGCGCGCAGCTTTCGGTGACGTTCGCCAACGCCGACGCCGCCCACAATCTCGGCATCGAGCTGGAGGCGCGCAAACACCTTGGCTGGCTACACAAGGGCCTGTCGGACATCTTCGTATCGGCCAATGGCGCGCTGATTTCGTCGACGGTGACGCTGCCCAGCGATGGCTCAACGATCCAGACGAGCAAGGACCGACCGCTGCAAGGACAATCGCCGTGGCTCGTCAATTTCCAGGTCGGCTGGGACGATGTCGACTTCGGCCACAGCGTGACCCTTCTCTACAACGCGTTCGGGCCGCGGATCGCCGAGGTGGGGGCGCTGGGTGCCCCGGATGTCTATGAGCAGGCCGTGCACCAGCTCGACGCGGTCGTGAAGATCAACGCCGGGCATGGTTTCAAGCTCGGCTTGAAGGCGCGCAACCTGCTCGATCCTGCGGTGGAGCGTCGTCAGGGCAACGAGGTCACGCAGACCTGGCGTCGCGGGCGGGTCTTCGGAGTCAGCCTCAGCCGCGCCTGGAGGTAGCCGTGCGCTCTGCGCGACGCGAGCTTTCACCGCCGCGCGCGTGGATGGATGACCGCGGATTCGCTACCCTCCGGCGGGTTTTGACAACAGGCAGGATGCGGAGAACACGATGTTTGACATCGAAGGGCGCCTCTATCGGCGTTTGATGACGGCGATTGCGGCCACAGCGTTGACCGCGGCTTGCGGCACCTCGGGGACCGGCAACACGACCACTACGTCGGCGACGGATTCCGGCTCCGGCACAGTCACGGACACAGCGGGTTCAGCTGACACGACCACGACGGCAGACAGCGGCTCGGCCACCGATGCAGCGGCTCCCGTCGATGCGTCCAGCCCGACCGACACGAACACGACGACAGCCAAAGACGCGGGAACAGCCAACCCGCAAGACGCTGGCTCGCCGACCTCCAACGACGCGGGCACGACCAGCCCAAGCGACGCGGGAACGACCAACCCGACGGACGCCGGCACGACCAACCCAGTCGATGCAGGCACGGCCGCAGATTCGGGCTCAACCGGGACCGACGCAGGCGGACCGGTGCTGCCGCCGATCATGACCCCGGCTCCGGTGTGCAAGAACGGCAAGAACGCGACGAAGACCTGCTACACGACCAAGCAGCTGCTCTATGCCGCGTCGCCCAACCATCCATTCGGCAAGCCGCTGCCGCCCGACCAAACGAAATACCCGATGCCGCCCCATGGCTGCCCGATCCCCGGCGTCGTCAAGGACGGCTGCTGCAACCCGGCGACTGGATTCGCGGGGCTCGAGGGCGACAAGTGCTGCTACTACTACTGCGTCGGTGCCTGTTGCGGGCGGCCGTTGCTGATCGGTGGGCACGCGCGTTTGGCCGACGCCGTGGCGCGCATCGACTGGGCTGACCACCGCGAGTCGGACGCTGCGGTGCCGGACGCGAAAACCGCTGCCGGACTGCGCGACGCGTGGCTTGCCGACGCGGCCGCCGAGCACGCTTCGATCGCTTCGTTTGCGCGCTTTTCGATGGACCTGCTCGTCTGTGGAGCCCCGCCGGAGCTGGTCACGGACGCCCATCGCGCCGCCATCGACGAGGTGGAACACGCGCGTCTGTGTTTTGGAATCGCCTCGTCGCTCGCCGACGGTGTGTTCGGCCCTGGACCGCTGGATCTTGCTGGCGCGCAACCGAGCGCGACGCTGGCCGACGCTGTTGCCGCCGCCGTCGTCGAAGGCTGCATCGGCGAGACGACGGCCGCCCTGCTCGCGCAAACCGCCGCCGGAAGAGCCCGTCATGGGCACGTTCGCGACGCGCTCGCCACCATCGCGGAAGACGAAACCCGCCACGCCGAGCTCGCCTGGCGCTTCGTGCGCTGGGCCATCGACAAGGGTGATTATGCGGTCCTCGCGGCCGCGCAGGTCGCTTTCGAAGAGGCCCTCGCTGCGCCGATCGAGGTGCCGGCTGGTCACGATCCAACGGTCGACGGATTCGACGCCACGAGCTGGAACGCCTGGGGCCGCCTGACCGCCTCGCAGTGGCACGATGTCTGTGAGCGGGCACGCTTGCGGGTCATCAAGCCGTGCATGGATGCGCTGCTCGGTGACCGTGCCGCATGCGCGTCCGTCGCGTCGATCCCCGCGGCTTCATGACGGCCGCATGATGACCGCCCATTCACGCCATCCAATGCGTGTTCGCGCGGCAGTGATCGCCATCTCAGGGCTGTGTGTAGCGGTCATCGCAGGCTGTCCGCCGATGCTCGTCGACGTCGGCGTCGCCGGGTCCAAGCTCAAACACGTCAAGCTCGCCCGTCCCTGAATTGCAGGCCCATGGCTACTCGAAGTCGGGCCGTTTAACCTGCGCGGTGTCGGTGAATGACACCGGATTGCCCTGGTCGTCGCGCTTGAACCAGTCGCTGTCGTAGCGGATCTCGACCGTTTCGCCCGACGTGTAAGCCTCGTCGTCGTAGAGCTCTTTGACGTGACGACCGGCGCCGTGACCGACCGCACCGCCGCGGGCCTGGTTGACGGCGGCGCGACCAAGCTCGGCAAGCCACGACTCGCGAATCGCCGACAGCTGCTGCGCGACCTGCAACGCCGAATGCGGACGGCGGTTGGGGTCCTTCTGCATCATCTGCTCGATGAGGTCGCTCAGGCCCATGGGCAGCGTGTCCACGTACTCGACGAGGCGCGGGACCGGCGCGATACGGTGCGACTCGAGGACCTCGGCGACCGAACCGTCGTAAGGCAGCTGACCCGCGATGAGCTCGAAAAGCAGGACACCGAGCCCATAAACATCCGACAGCGGCGTGCAGTCCTGGGCGCGGGCCTGTTCGGGCGACATGTAGTGGGCGGTGCCGTACGCGATGCGTTCTTCGGTCAGCTTGCCGCCGCCCATCTCGGTGGGCAGCGACGCGAAAGAGAAGTCGAGCAGCTTGGTGTAAGCGCCGGTTACGGCCTGCACCAGGAAGACGTTATCGGGCTTGATGTCGCGATGGATGATGCCGATCTGGTGCGCGGCGGCGAGCGCGGCGGCGACCTGGCTGCCGATCTGCAGGGTCAGGGCCATTCCGAGGTGGCCGCGTTCGGTGATGACGTCGATGAGGTCGTTGCCCTCGAGCAGCTCCATGACCAGGTAAATGACACCTTCGACATAGCCGACATCGTGAATGCTGACGATGTGCGGGTGGGTGAGCCGGGCCAGGCCGCGCGCCTCGCGGTAGAGTCGTTCGCCGTATTCGTCGCCGAACCCAACGTCCGTGCGCATGATCTTCACGGCGACTTCGCGCCCGAGCCGCCGATCGCGAGCCCGGTGAACGACCGCCATACCGCCCTCACCGAGCCGCTTGCCGATGAGGTAGCGGGTGTCGAGCTCGCGGCCCATCCAGCGCATGTTGGTGGAGCTCATCAGCCGTCCTGGCTCGGGTCGTAGCGGCGCACGGACTGCCTCTGAATGCGATCCCAGGCCCAGTTGGGCAAGGCCTTGGCGACCGACATCACGCCCGCCATCTGCCACGGGAAGATCACCTGTGACGCGCCCTTTTCAACCGCCTGGACGACGTGCTTGCCCGCCGCATCCGCCGAGATCATGAACGGCTTGGGACCGCCGAACCCGTCGGTCATCTCCGACGCGACGTAGCCGGGACAAACCGTCGTGCAGACGATGCCCTCGGGGCCGAGCTCGATGCGATAAGACTCCATCAGCGCGTTGACGGCCGCCTTGGTGGCGCTGTAGCCGGCCCAGTTACCGATGCCGCGAAAGCCCGCCACCGATGAAACCGCACAGATCCGACCGCGCTGCCGCTCGAGCATCCCGGGCAGGACCGCGTGAATGCTGTGAACGACGCCGTCAAAGTTGACGCGCATCTGCTGCAGCACGCGTTCAGGGCGGTTTCGATGGCTGGTCGATAGAAGCAGGATGCCGGCGTTGGCGATGAGCGTTCCGCAGGGGCCGCAAGCCTTCTCTAGCTCGGCGACCGCGGCCTCGAGGCCGGCACGGTCGGTGACATCCGCAGTCGCGTACGCCGCGGTCTTGCCGCTGGACTGGAGCGACGCGACGATGCCCTCAAGCTTGTCAGCGCGACGCGCGATGAGTCCAACCGGATATCCCTGGTCCGCAAAGGCCCGCGCGACCGCCTCGCCGATGCCCGAAGATGCGCCGGTGACGATAACCAGCTCAGCCATACGCGCCTCCCCTGCTCGATTCCTAGCATTGATCGAGCCCTACCATCGCCCGACAGCATGGCAAAGACAACGCACGCCGCGGTTACCAGCCTTCACGAGCTGCCCACGTGCCTCAGCGATCGCACGCCGCCGTGTCCCAGACGTGTTGCATCCACGGCCGCTTTTTGAAGCGGTCGAACCAGACTTGCTTCTGCTCGGCTGACATCGCCGGCCAGAGGTTGGTGCGTTCAGCCGGATCGGCGCGCCAGTTGTAGACCGCTTCTTCGCAGCCGACATCGCGCTCGTACAGAAGGTACTTGAGATCGCCGACCACGAGCGACATGCCGATTTGGCTCCACTGCCGGTACTCGGTGACGTTGACGAAGGCGATCTGGCGGTCGGGGTCGAGCGGGCGGAACAAAGAGTGCCCCCCGAAGTGGTCGCGGATCGCGTCGGGAACCTGGTCGAGCACGCCGATGGCGTCGAGCAGCGTGGGCACGATGTCGACGTTGCTGACACGGCGGTCGCGGTTGGCCCGCAAGTTGGCGAGGCGGCCGTCCTTTTTCAGCCACGAACCGGAACGCGGCGGCATGGCGAGCAGGAAAGGAATAATCGCCACCTCGTCGTAGTAGTTGTGAATCCGCGCCCGAATCCGCCGACCGGTAAGCCCCTGGCCGTGATCGGAGGTCAGCAGGATCACCGTGTTGTCGAGCGCCCCCTTCTTGCGCAAGTGAGCCACCACGCGGCCGGTCAGGTCGTCGACATAGTGCACGGCGTTGAGGAACCGGTCGGACTCGAAATCGCGCAAACCAGGCCACTTCTTCGCCTTGTCCGGGTGGGGCAGGAAGGGCTTGTGGGTGGCATTGAACTGGATGACGCCAAGAAACGGCGCGTCGCCGGCGAGGAGCTTGTCGATGCGCGAAATCGTCTCATCGATCATATGCACGTCGTCGATCCCGACGTCGTTGGCGAGCGCGTGGTCGGTGCTCTCGGCCGTGAAGACGTGGTCGAGCGTGCCGTCGATGAGGTACTGGTCGAACTCCATCCACTCGTAGCGCTGCGGCGTATGCATGAACGTGCTGTACCCAGCGGCCTTGGCGTAGTGCCACAGCAGCGGCTGCGCATGCATGCGAACGGCCGTGGAGTCGGGCGCGAGACCGGCGCAGAGCGTCGGCACCGAGACGAGGGTCGAGCTCGCGTTGGCCTGGGCATAGTGAAAAAGCACGACGGTGGCGCCGGCGGGCAAAGCGGTGGCGTCGGCGAGCGCGTCGATCTGCGGCGAAACCGGGTGCGGACAACCGAACGCACCGATGCCGTCAGCGCCGAGCGATTCGTTGACGATGAGCAGGACGTTGGGTGGGTCGGGCCGCGGCTTGAGGGCCGGGACCTGCATCCTGTGGGGCTTGTTCAGACGCAAGGCGTCGCCGCGAACGGCGAGCCGAGCAAGGTTGGTCGTCAGCATGACCGCGTGCACGTCGGCTACCGAGAAGCGGTAGGTGGGTGGCTTGAGCGAGAGGCCAATGACGATGGCGAGGGCGGCGACCGGCATCAGCCAAAAGCGATGACGTCCAGGCGGCGAAACGAGGGCAAGCGCGCGCACCCAAACGGCGATGGCGGCGGCGGGCGCGGCGACCAGGACAACGATCAGCAGCGGAAACCCGGCGAGATAGGGCAACGCGAGAGCGACGCTGGAGCGCGGCTCGTGAATGACGTACTGGACGGCCGTTGCGACGGGCCACGCGTCAAGCACCACGAAATAGCCGAGCGACAAGAGCAGGTTCCAGGTCCACGCGAAGCTTGCTGCGACGACGAACGCCCTGGTCAACCGCGGCCAGCGTTTGATGGTCATCGCGGTTATCGGCAGCAGGCAGGCAGCGGCGAGGACCGAGGCCAGCGCGGACGCCGAAAAACGTGCCCAGTGCGCGGCGTTCCAGTGGCTCATGGCGACGTGACGAACCGCAAGGTCAGCGCCGATCGCCGCGAGGCTGATCGGGACCAATGCCAGCCATCGCCACGAACGCCGCGGGCGCGAGTCGGTCATGGTCGGGCCTCGACGACGGTCGCTTGGCCGCCACACACACGAGCCGCGAAACGCTGCAGAAAGGTGCCGTCAACCATCCAGCCGACCAGCGGGGCCACGACAATAAACGCGGGCCAGAAGAAGCGGGGGCTCATGAACGCGGACGTCATCGCGGCGACAACCAGCAGGGACACCGCGAAGAGATGGGCCAACAGCAGGACGCAATCGTCAGGCGAGAGGCGCCGCCAGGGACGCAAATCCCCACCCCCCGCCGCGGCGATGACGAACACGACCACGAAGGGTGCGACCGCGGCGAGACATGCCGACCAGGTCAGCGGGCGGGTGAGGTTGGCCACCAAGCGCTGCATCGTCGGGGCCCAGGTGTAAGACGGCACGTCGGTGAACGCGGCGCGGACAGCCAGCACGACGGCGACCGGGACCGCCACGGCGCCCAGGACCAGCAGCGGCCGGATCGATCGGCTGGACAGGGCGCGGGTGAGACGGATCGCGCCGAGGGTGACCCACATGGCGATGATCGCCTCGCGCACAAGCATCGCGGCGGCCAGCAGGACAACGAGCGCGACAACGCGGTCCGAGCGGATCAACCAGACACTGAGCGCGGCGAAAAGAAACGCGGGACCGTCGGTCAGGACGCGGCCACCATAGGTGAACACAACGGGGGATACTGCGCAGGCAAGGGTGCCGATGAACGCCAGGTCGCGCCGGCCGGTCAACGCCACGGCGAGGCGATACACGACGAGATGGCCGAGCATGGTCGCAGCGGTCGAAATGACGGCGAATTCGACGGCGTTGTCGGCAAGAGGGAGCGCGGCGACGAGCCACGGAATCGCCACGCGGTAGACGAACGGCGCGACGAGGGAGGCATCGGCGGCGCCCTCGAAATGCCCGACCAACGCGAGGTAGTGGTGCGAATCGGGCGTCAAGGCAGCGAAGCGGCTCGCGGCCATCGCAACGACGGCGACGGTGAGCACCACAAGCGGGCGCAAGTCGGCGCGATCGGGCAGCAATGGGACGGGCGCAGGGACCAAGGGCATGGCAGCGGAATAGGCGGGTGGACGGCACGACGTCAAGCGGCCGGCGAGTGCGGGCGCGTGCGGGCACGCCCGGGGTCGGTATCGGGCGTGGACTCGGAGGGTCAGCGCCCGGACCGCTGGCGGAAATTGACTTTGCGGCCAAGGCGGTGAGGCTTGGTCGAACGGACCGGCCATGTCACGCTTGCGGCGGTTGTCCGATTCGTGCACCGGTGCGGGTGAATTGACGTGAGCCAGGTCTACCTCGTCCACAGCCAGGCCGATCGGATTGCGGCGACCGAGCTCGTCGCGCTCGCCGAGTCTCAGAACGTCGAGTTCGTGTCGATCGACTTCGATCCCGAGGCGGACACCCCCCAATCGTACGAGTGGGGGCTCGACGTTCACCGGCGCGTGGCCGACTGCGTCGCCGCGGTTGTGTTGTGCAGCGACACGTCGATGGGGTCGCGTTGGATCGCGGCGGAGATCGCCCATGTTCGCGCGGCGGGCAAGGCGGTTTTTGCGGTGCGGCTCGACGAGTGCGTGCTCGCGCCCGAGGTCTGCGAATACGACGTCATCGATGTGCGACGCGACCGCCACAACGCGTGGCAACAGCTGTGGATCGCGCTGAGCGTGTCGGGGCTCGGTGGACCCGCCGCGTTCGACTGGGACGCAACGCGATCGCCGTATCCCGGTCTGACCGGCTACGACGAAGACGACGCCGCCGTGTTTTTTGGTCGCGACGCCGATGTGCGCGACGCGCTTGGCCGCTTCTACACGATGCATCGCACCAGCGACGCGCGGATGATGACGCTGGTCGGCCCGCCGGGAGCCGGCAAATCGTCGCTGGTGCGCGCCGGGCTTCTGCCGCGGTTGTCCCGCGACAGTCAACGCTTCATTCCCTTGGACACGCTGCGGCTCGACTCGGACCCGTTCACCGGCCTCGCAGCCGCCATCGCGGGCGTTTTCAAGCGCTACGGCGAGCCGATGGACCAGCCCTCGCTCGCCGACGGTCTGCGCGCCGCCGCCACCAATCCCGACGCGCGCACCGCCATTCGCCTCACCCGACGCCTCGCCGGACAGATCGGCAGTCGCCTGCGCCGGGTCGCCGGCCGGCTCGAAGCGACACCGTTGTTGTTCTGCCCGCGGCTCGAACGGCTGCTGGTCGCGGACGACGCGATCGGGCGGGGCTTCCTGGGCCTGATGCGCATCCTGTTGGACGCACCGGACCGGCCGTTGACGGTGATCGCGACGCTGGACTCGGATTACGTGCGCGACCTGCAGGTCCATCACGCGATGCGCGGGCTGACCAACGAACTTGTCGCCATCCAGCCGCTATCGCCGAGCCAACTGCGAACAGCGATGCAGGGGCCGGCAGACGTCGCGGGGGTCAAACTCGAGCGCGGGCTGACCAAACGAATCTTCGCCGACGCGATGACCATCGGCGATCCGGAGCTGCGCCAGGCCAGCGTCGCCTACGCGCTCAACACAATGTGGCGCCAGCACGGCTCGCAAGGTTTCATCGGGCGCTCCCACTACGAAGCGCTGCGGCCGCTGCCACGCGTGATCGGCCAGGCGGCTGAAAAAGCGCTCGGTGTGACGCCGCGCAACCCGCGTGTCGCCGTCGCGGCGAGGCGCGCGGTATGTGGTGTTGTTCGTTTCGACCGCTTGCGACGGGCCATGCCGATGGTCGTCGCGGGTAAAGAGGTGGCTGGCCTCGGCGAGACGGCGATCGAGAAGATGATCGAGCGGCGCTTGCTTGTGCGCCACGAAGATGGCCACGTCGAAGTACCCCGCGCGCTCTTCGCCAGCTGGCCCCGAGCTGTGAAATGGCTGATCGAGGAGCGTCGCACGCGACCGTCACAGGGCATGCCGGCCGCTGAAGTGGACGTGCCGACTTCCCGATCGTCGGCCACAATCGCGGCCGCCGAGGCCCCCGCGACGTCGCCATCCGCGGCGCCTGTCATCGCGCCTGCCGTCACGGTCTCAGAACCGACGCAGGCCCCAACAGCGTCGTCGACGGAGGCCGCTGCCGTGGTCGCGTCCACGCCGGCTTTCGCCCCGGTGCCCGGCCAAGCTGCCGAGCAGGAAGAAGCGCTCGATGACGCCGCCGCGCCGATGGTGGAAGGGCCCACCGAACGGGACGACATATCGCCGGAGCCCACGCTTTGGGACGCGCCAGAGCCGAGCACGCCGCCGCCCGCACCCGAAGAGGTGCCGGCCACGCCGGCCGACTTGCCGCCCGCTCCCCATCGGGAGGACGCGCGACTGACGCCGCCGCCCCAGCCCATCGAAGAGCTGGCGCCGCTCTCTCCAGCGGTCGCCCAATGGGCGCCACCCCCGCCGCCGATGGCGCCGTCGATACCCGGTCTGCGCCTTGCGGCCTACCAGTCATCGGCCGTTCCGCCCCTCGCCGGGCGCCGTGGTCGAGCGTTCGCCGTAGCGCTGGGCATGCTGGCCGTGGTCGGCGCGGGCGGCACATACATGTGGCACACAGCGGGACAGGGCTCGAAGCCGGCGCCGAAGATCGCAACAGACACCGAACACGCCACGACATCCGACCGCGCCACCGCCTCGACCGCGACCGCGGCGGCGACAGCGGCTACCAAGTTCACCGCGGGCGAGGTCACGGCGGACGAAGCGCAGACATTGAAACCGGCTCCTGCGCCCTCGGCAGCTTCACCGACCGCACCTCCGGCAGCACCGACACGGGTCGCGGCGGCGGACAGCGAAGCGCCGACTGCGGACGAGTCCGACGCACCCGACGACACGCCGCCCGTGCCGGCCGACGCCGCCGATCCCGCTGACCAGGCCGGCGTTGTGGTGCGGATCCTCGCCGCGCAGTCGCCGCTGACCGCGCTGCAAGTGCTGACATCGCTCGACGACAAACAACACCCACGCGATGGCCTGCGGGCCGCCCTCAAGCTCGACATGCAGGCGCTGCCGCTGGCCGAGGAGGAGGCCGCCAAGGGTCCGCTCAACGTGGTCCGCTGGGATAGCACCGGCAAACTGGTGGTCGCCGGTGACAAGCAGCGCGTCGTGGTGCTCGATGCCGACGCCAACACGACGGTCGCTCGCCTCGACGGCGAGGGATTCGTCGACGCGCGAATCGGACCCAAGGCGACCGGCTTGCTGACGCTGCACGACGACGGCAAAGCTCGCTGGCGACCAACCTTCGACGCCGCGCCGATCCTGGTGGGCGACACGCGACCTCCGCAGCCTGGCCGAGGCTGGAGTCACGCGGCGTTCAGCCCCGACGCCAGCGCGGCGCTCGTTGTGGCGCGCGGAACCCTCACCCGCCTGCAGTTGGACGGGAAGAAGCCGCCCCACGAAGAGCTCATCGGCAGCGGCAAGATCCGCGACGTCCGCACGGCGGGGGGCCGCTTTGTGGCCATCAGCACGTCGGCCAACGTGCTGAAGATGTGGAAATGGCGCGACGGGCGACCGTCGGACCGCCTGATCGACCGCATCTCGTTTTCCAACCGCAAGCGCCGCTTCCTGGCGGCCACGATGACGGAAGGCGCCCGGATGCTTGTCACCGCCGACGTCGGTCCGTCGCCCGGTGCGCCGGACACGGACCGCGTCGCCATCACCGTCTGGCACCGCAATTCGAAGGGCTACTGGTGGAACCTGCGCGCGCGATTCTTGCGCCAGGCGCGGGTCGGCACGCTCAAAGCCCAGGTGGCGCTGGCGGACGATGGTTCGGTGGCCATCGCCGATCTCGTACGCGTTGTGCGCGACGCGAACCAACCGACAAAACACCTGCTGTGGATGTTCGAGCGCGCCGACTGGCGCCGCTACGAGACCAGCGAACACGACATCGCGCTCGATCCATCCGCGCGCTTCTTCGTCGAGCGCCGGCTCGATGGCAAGACGGTCCTGCGCCCCCGCAAAGGCGACGGCGAGACGTTGACGGGCGCGCGTATCACCAGCCAGCGATTCGCCCGCAACGGCAAACGCCTCGCGACGGCCCATATCGATGGCATGGTGCGGGTCTGGAACACCTCGCGCCGACATCACACGATGCTCGGTTGGCAAGCCGCAGGACAAACAGCGATCGCGCCGCCCGTCGCGGCCCCGTTCACCCGCGACGCGGACGGCTCGGTACGCATCGGCGCAGGACCGGCCGCCGGTGCCGTACTGCGCGACACCCCGCCCGACATAACGACCTTGACGATTCACCGGTCGACACCGCGCGCGTTTACGGCGCTCGCCGACCGCGTGTTCGTGTGGAAGACCGACAGCCGGGGCGCGCCGATGGTCGCCGCCCTCCCCGACTGCTCGGAGACCGCCGTCACGCGCTTTTCAACGGACGCCAGCCACCTTGTGCACCGCTGCGGTTCACGCACCAAGACGCTGCTCGTCGACTGGGCGGCGATCCTGGCCAAGCTACGTGCCAAGGCTCCGGGCTGCTTGTCGGCCGCGGACCGGCAGGGATGGCTCGGCGAAGACGCCGCCACGGCGGCAAAAAAGCATGCTGCTTGTCGCAATGCCCCAAAAGGCAAAAGCCCGTAGCGCTCGATCTAACGGGCGATCGATGCTTGCCCGCCTTGATATAGCCACTCGACCTCAGGACGCGTCCTGGAGCCCGCCAGGGGCATCTACGGGCATTTTGCCCCCAAAAACACGGCAAAACCACGCCGATCCAGCCAACTTTCTGGCGGCGACGGGCGTTGCGCGGATACTCAGACGCGTGCGCGGGCGTCGCCGCTTCCCCCGGCTCTCAACGCGGCGTGCAAGACGGCACATCCCGGCGTGAAACCACCCCATGACCGACACGATTCTGTTCAAGAAAGGCCGCGACATCGACGGCCGCTATCGTCTCAACGAGGTACTGGCCCGGGGTGGATTCGGCGTCGTTTGGTCGGCCCGCCACCTGCGCACAGGCCAACACGTCGCCATCAAGGTGCTCGACGCCGACCGAGCCGCGCTGCGTGATGACGCCGTCGACCGCTTCCTTCGCGAAGCCACCATCACCGCGTCGCTGCGCCACCCCAACACCGTGCGCCTCTTCGACGTCGGCGGCGGCGAGGAGGGCGGCCCGCTCTACCTGGTCATGGAGCGCCTGTACGGTCCAACCCTCGAACAAGTGCTGGAGTCGCTCAACCGCGCCAAGATGGCGATGAGCGAGATGGCGGCCATCGATCTCGCGCTGCAGGTGCTTGGTTCGCTTTCCGAAGCGCACGAAGCTGGGCTGGTTCATCGCGACCTCAAGCCGAGCAACCTGATGCTCAACGAGGTCCCCGGCGACGTGCCTGTGGTCAAGGTGCTCGACTTCGGCTGCATCTACATCCAGGGGTCCGAGCTGACCAAAGCCGGCAACGTGTACGGCACACCGGGCTACATGAGCCCCGAGCAGATCGTCGGAGATCCGGTCGATCGCCGCACCGATCTCTACGCGCTCGGCGTCATCCTCTATCACTGCATCACCGGACGCGGGCCGTTCGTCGCGGCGCAGAGCATGGCGCTGATGTACCAGTTCACGTCCAAAGACCCGCCCGACCCACGCGACGTCTGCGACCGGGAGATCAGCGCGCCGCTCGCCAAGGTCTTGCTCAAGTCGCTTGCCCGCAAACAGGCCGACCGCTACCAGGACGCCGCCGAGATGCGAAAGGCGCTGCGTGCCGTGCGGACGGCGTCTCGAGCTGCCGGCCACAGCACCCGAAAGAGCGGCCGCAAGACGATGATCTCCGGGTCGTATTCGCCCGATCCCGGCGAGACGCTGGCGTCCCTGGTGCGCGTGACCGACGAAAACCGGCTCCCCCATGACCGCTGGGCACGCGTACCGACCGAGAGCGAACCAAGCCAGATAGGCGGCGACGGGGGCGTGACGACCGCCTACAACATCGACGACGACGAGCTGGCCGCCGTGCTCGATGTTCGGGCGTCCCGCGCGCGCGCCGTCATGAGCGGCGACGTGACCGAGTCGAGCCCAAGCGAGGTCGCCAGTCCGTTGATCGAAAACACAACGGATCGCGAGGGCACAGAGTCGAGGGCCAACGCGGCGTCCGATCTCACGCCCGAGGACTTCAAGGAGTCCGAGATCGCGTACACCGATGTCTACCGGCCCGACTTCCATGCCGCACATGCCAGCGGTGAAAGCGCCGAGGTGACCAGCGGCGGCGATGCGGCCAGCGTCCGCACCGAGACACCCACGACGATCGACCAAAGCAGCGCCGAGCTGCGGGCGGCAGCCGCGACAACGCCGGCACAACCAACCGCAGCCATCGACCCGACCGCCTTCGCCACGACCCCCAACCCGATCGGCATCAGCGCCACCCCAAGCGCACGTCGTGCTGACAGGCGGGCATCGTCGAGCCACGTAGCCGCAGCGCCAATCGTCGAACCTACATCGGGCAATGGCGTACGCTGGGTGGCCGCGGCGGCGGTCATCCTCGTGCTGGCAGCGGCGGGTGCGTACGTGGCCGGCGCCAACAGCGGTAATCCGTCGAGCTTGCCGGTCGCCGGCGTCGCCAATGGCGCACCACCTCCGCCCGCCACGCCGCCCAACGCCGTCGCCGCACCGACGCCGACCGACAGCGCCAAACCCGGCGCCAAGCAAGTTGCCGACAAGCCCGCCGAGCCGGTCGCTCAAGCCGACGCGGGGAGCGCCGCACCCCCAGCTGCCCCCAGCAAGCCGACCGCCAAACCCGCCACGCGCAAAGTCGCGCCAAAGCGAGCGACGAGGCGCGCGGCTCGAAGACCAGCACGTTCCAAGCCCGCCGAATCCAAACCAACACCCACGCCGCCGCCCGCAGCGCCGATTTTGAAGCCCAAGATCTTCGATGACTAGAGAGCCGCTCAGCCGATCCAGCAGCCTCTGCGCCGCCGCGTTGTGCGTGGTCGTGGGCGCTGTTTCGGCGACCGATGTGCACGCCGCTGATCCGCGCCAAAAACGCCACCAGGAAGCCGCCGCGATCTCCCACGTGGCGCACGGCAAGGCCAAAAAAGGCGACATGGCCCTCGCCGCGCAGCTCTACCAGCAGGCCTGGACGACCGATAAGAGCGTGATGGCCTACCTGTACGCGGCCGGGCGCTGCTTGGACAAAGCCGGCGATCTCGACGGCGCGATCGCCGCCTACCAGAAATTCCTGTCGATGGTGACGACGACCGATCCGCTGTTCGCCAAGGCCACCGACCGCCTCAAGGAAGCCAAGGACGCCAAGGCCGAAAAAGCCGCCGCAGAGGCGCGCAAACGCAAGGCCGAAAAACGTGCAGCGGAGCGCCGAGCGGAGATCGCCCGTCAGCAGGAAGCCGCCCGCAAAGCCGACGAAGCCCGCAAAGCCAAGATCGCCGCCGAAAAGGCAAAAAAACGCCTCGCAGAAGACCGGGCCGACCGCCAGATGGCGCGGATCATCGGGGTGAGTCTCGGTGCGGTCGCCGCGGTTGGCGGCGGTTGGTTCATCTACGACGCCAGCCAGATGGCCGCCGAGCTGGAGTCCGATCTCGAGCCTGAGGTCAAGGGCGGCAAAATCGTCAGCATGACCCAGTCCGAAGCGATGAGCCGCCAAGACGCCATCAACCAGCAACACGCGATGGGCATCGGCCTGGTCGCCGCAGGTCTCGCCGCCGCCGGGATCGTATGGGCGGTCACCGGGGAGCCCGACAAAGTGGCGCTGGTACCGTCCGCTCGAGGCGCGCTCGTGAGGGTCCGTTTCTGATGGGTGCACACCGCCTTCATCTGCGTTTCGCGACGCTCCTGGCCATCGCCGTCACGGCGGGTTGCTACGACCTGGTGCCCGACGCGAAGGAGTTTGGCGCCCCCGAAGACGCCCTCGCCGACGGCGAACAAGCCGACACCGCCACCAGCGATACAGCCACTTCCCTGGACGCCCACGCCGACACCGGCACAGCGGTTGACGGCGGCCCAGACGCGGCCAAACCAGACGCGACCAAACCAGACACGACTGGCCCAGACACGACTGGCCCAGACACCACCAGCCCAGACACCACCAGCACAGACACGACCAAGACAGACACGACCAACCCAGACGCAACCAGCACCGACGCGACCAACGCCGACACCGCCAACTCGGATACTGGAAGCCCAGACGCCGGCCCCAGCGATCCCTGCGCGGCCAAACCCGACAAGACGCCATGCGACGACGGCGATCCCTGCACCACGGCGGCTTGCCAGGGCGGCAAATGCACCAAAGATGCCGACCTGTGCGAGTGCAAAGTCAGCGCCGACTGCAAGGCCAAGGAAGACGGCAACCTCTGCACGGGAACGCTGTACTGCAACACCGTGATCGTGCCCCACAAGTGCCAGACGAACCCGGCCACCGTGACCGCCTGCAAAACGTCGGGCAACGTCTGCGCCACGACATCGTGCGACGAAAAGACCGGCAAATGCGCGACCAAACAGGTCAAAGACACGTTCCCGCCCAAGACCTGCGACGACGGCAACCCGTGCACGAAGGCCGATTCCTGCCTCAAGGGCGTCTGCGAAGCCGGCGTCAACACGTGCCTGTGCACCAAACACGCCGACTGCGAGGCCAAAGAAGACGGCGACGCCTGCAACGGCACCCTCTTTTGCGACACCTCGCTGCCCAAACCCCAATGCGTGCTCAACCCCGCGACCGTTGTGTCTTGCCCCGACCAGTCCGGCGCTTGCGTCAGCAACACGTGCGACAAGAAAACCGGCAAGTGCGTGGCCAAGAAGGCCGCCGACGCCGCGCCGTGTAGCGATGGCAACCCGTGCACCAAGTCCGACACCTGCGCGTCCGGCGTGTGCAAGCCCGGCGTCGACACCTGCCAATGCAAGACAACCGCCGACTGCGCGCAGTTCGATGACGGCGACGTCTGCAACGGCGTGGACTACTGCGACGTGCAGACCGGCACCTGCAAGACCAACCCCAAGACGGTCATCACCTGCGCCAAGGGCACCGAATGCGCGCCGATCCGCTGCGACAAACCCACCGGCCAGTGCGTGGCGGACAACAAGGCCAAGTTCGCGACCTGCAACGCCGACAACAACCCGTGCACCGTGGACGACACATGCGATGGCAAGGGCGGCTGCATCGCCGGCACCGACGTCTGCGTCTGCTCCCAAAACGCTGACTGCGCAAAGCACGAAGACGGCAACGCCTGCAACGGCACCCTCTACTGCGACAAGCTGGCCAACCCGCCGACCTGCAAGGTCAACCCCAAGACGGTCGTCACCTGCAAAAAACCCGCGAGCAGCTGCGAAATCGCCGCCTGCGACCCCACCAACGGCGCCTGCTCAACCGCCAAGAAGAGCGACTTCAGCGCCTGCGACGACGGCAACAAATGCACCATTGGAGACGTCTGCGAGAAAGGTAAATGCACCGCGGGCCCCGACCTGTGCGCCTGCAAGGCCGACGCGGACTGCCTCGACGACGGCGACCTCTGCAACGGCACCCTCTACTGCGACAAGACCGCCAAACCCGCGTCCTGCAAGCTCAAACCCAACACCGTGGTCAGCTGCGATCCCAAGCTCAACAGCGGCTGCATCGAGGCCACCTGCGACGCCAAATCCGGCAAGTGCAGCGCGGCGAGCAACGACGGTAAGTGCGACGACAAAGACCCGTGCACCGTCGACGTGTGCGGCGGCAACGGCCAATGCTCCAACAACCCGGGGATCGATGGCATCGCCTGCACGAGCGCCAAGAAGGCCGGCTTCTGCGTCACCGGAAAGTGCACCGCGGCGCCCAAGGGCATGGTCTTCGTGCCGGCCGGCGAGCTGCCAATGGGCTGCAACAAGGCGCTCGATCCCGGCTGCAGCGCCGACGAAAAGCCGCAGCACAAGCTCACGCTCAAGGGCTTTTGGATCGACCGCTTTGAAGCCACCGCCGGCGACTACAAGGCCTGCATCGACGCGGGCAACTGCAAGGCACCCTCGGGCTCTGGCAAAACCTGCAACCACGGTGTGAAAGCGCGCCTGAGCCACCCGATCAACTGCATCGATCACGCCGCCGCAGCCGCTTTTTGCGCCCACCTCGGCAAACGCCTGCCGACCGAAGCCGAGTGGGAGATCGCCGCACGCGGAGGCTGCAAGGCCTGGCCAACCGACTGCGAAAAATCCCAGCCGCGCTTCCCATGGGGCCTCTCGGTCGCGACCTGCACGTACACGGTCATGAAATCGGACGCCGGTGACGGCTGCGGCGTCGGGACCACGCGCGGCATCGGCACCTACACCAAGGACAGCAGCGCGCTGGGCATCCGCGACCTCGGCGGCAACGTCGCCGAATGGACCAACGACTGGTACGACGCCGGCTACTACGCCAAGAGCCCCGCGGCCGATCCCCCCGGCCCGGTAACCGCTACCATGCGCGTCGTGCGCGGCGGCCACTTCGCATCCGATGCGTCGGACGTCCGCGCCGGCAACCGGCACCCCACCGCTCCAACTGCCGCCCTACCGACGATCGGCGTTCGCTGCGCCCAAGACGTCAAGCCCTAGCCAATGCGCCCACACCGCACCCCATACGTCGCGCTCATCCTCGCGGCGACCTGCGCCATCTGCGTCCTGCCGGCTTGTTCGGACAGCGCCGATGACGACAACTCGGTCGACGCCAACCCCGACTCCTCCGCCGTTGACGACGCCGCGTCCGTCAGCGAATCCGACACAGTCGCCAACACCGATACGGGCGCCGACACTGGCGCGATCGCCGACCTCCTGGCCGACACCGGCACCAAGCCCGACACCGGCACCAAGCCCGACACCGGCACCGAGTCCGACACCGCCCAGCCCGATACCGTCCAGCCCGATACCGTCCAGCCCGACACCGTCGCCGACACGTTCACGCTGCCCTCGTGCAGCAAACACGCCGACTGCCCCAAGTCGCCCGACCCGTGCGCCGACATCCTCTGCGCACCCGACGGCTTCTGCACCTGGGTCCAGCTGCCCCACAAGGCCACGTGCGACGACGGCGACAGCTGCACGGTCGGCGAAAAGTGCAACAACGACCAATGCGACGGCGGCAAGAACGCGTGCGGCTGCACGTCCAACGCCGACTGCGCCAAGCTCGAGGACGGCAACCTCTGCAACGGCACGCTCTACTGCGATCTGAAGGCCAGCCCATCGGCCTGCAAGGTCAACCCATCGACCGTCGTCACCTGCCCGAAATCAACCACCCTCTGCCAGGACAACATCTGCGCGCCGAAAACAGGCAAGTGCTCGCTGCAGAAGGTCAAGGACCTCACGCCCTGCGACGACGGCGATAAGTGCACCAAGTCCGAGCAGTGTTTCGCCGGCCTGTGCCTGGCGGGCGCCGACATCTGCGACTGCAAGACCACGGCCGACTGCAAGGCCAAGGAAGACGGCAACCCGTGCACGGGCACGCTCTACTGCGACAACACGACGTTTCCGCCCAAGTGCAAGACCAACCCCAAGTCGGTCGTCACCTGCAAACCCGACAAGGACACCGCCTGCCGCAAAAACCTCTGCCAGAAGGTCAACGGGGTCTGCCAACTAACCGCGCTCCCGCACAAGACCCCGTGCCAGGACGGCAACAAGTGCACCAGCGGCGACTTCTGTGCGGGCGGCGCCTGCGTGCCCGGACCCGACATCTGTCCCTGCAAGAAACACGCGGACTGCGCCAAGAAGGAGGACGGCAACCTCTGCAACGGCACCCTCTACTGCGACTTCTCGCTGAAGATCCCCAACTGCGTCGTCAACCCCGCGACCGTCGTCAGCTGTCCCACCGCCGCCAATACAATATGCAAAGCCAGCAAGTGCGCGCCCAAGACCGCGACCTGCAGCGTCGTCGCCATCAACCACCTCGGCGGCTGCGAAGACGGCAACCCCTGCACCCAGGGCGACGTGTGCAAGGTCGGCGCGTGCCACAGCGGCAAGAACGCCTGCCAGTGCAAAACCGACGCGGACTGCGGCAAACACGAAGACGGCGACCTCTGCAACGGCACCCTCTACTGCGACAAGGGCCAACAACCCTTCGTCTGCAAGGTGCGCCCCAACTCGGTGGTTCGCTGCCCATCGGGCAAAGACACGAAATGCCTCGCCAATCGCTGCCAGAAAAAGTCGGGCAAGTGCCTGATGCAAGCGATCCGCAACCAGCTGCCCTGCGACGCCGACGGCAACCCCTGCACCAAGTCCGACGTCTGCGACAAGGGCGCCTGCATCGCCGGAACCAACGTCTGCAAGTGCCAGGAAAACGTGGCGTGCGCCAAGTACGAGGACGGCAACCTCTGCAACGGCACCCTCTACTGCGACAAGCTCGCCAAACCGCCGGTGTGCAACGTCAACCCCGCCACGAAGGTCACCTGCCCCGACGGGGACGACTCGACCTGCCGCTCGCGACGATGCGACCCGAAAACCGGCTCGTGCCCGTTCGCCAACGTCAACCAGGGCCAACCCTGCGACGCCGACGGCAACGCCTGCACCCCCGATGACGCGTGCGACAAGGGCAGCTGCCACGCCGGAACCAACGTCTGCGCCTGCACGGCCGATGCCGACTGCGCCACCCTCGACGACGGCAACAAGTGCAACGGCACCCTCTACTGCGACAAGGCGAAGCTGCCCTTCCGCTGCAACGTCGACCCCACCACCGTCATCCAGTGCCCGGCCGACACCGACGCCAACGACTGCGTGGCCCCCCAGTGCGCGCCCCTATCCGGCAAGTGCACACCCACCCAGCTGCAGGACAACTCGGCGTGCAGCGACGGCGAGGTCTGTACGTTCGGCGACCGCTGCTGGCTCGGCCAATGCAAGTCCGGCAAGAACCTCTGCGCCTGCACCAAGGACGAGCAGTGCGCCGTTTACGATGACGGCAACGCGTGCAACGGTGTGTTCCACTGCGACAAGTCGGTGGCCCCCTACGGTTGCGCGCCCAAACCCAAGTCCGAGGTGACCTGCCCCAAGCCAAACGGCACCTGCGCGACCGTGGCGTGCCGCAAAAAGGACGGCAAATGCGTCGTCTCCCCGCGCAAGGAGCTCACCGGCAAAGGTTGCGACGACGGCGACGCGTGCACCGTGAACACGACCTGCGTGGGCATCGCCTGCGCGGCCGGCCAGAAGAAGAGCTGCGACGACCAAAACCCCTGCACCCACGACTCGTGCACCTCGGCGCTGCCACCGGGGATCAAAGGCGTGCTCGGCTGCGCGCACCTGCCCGTCAAGGTCACATGCGACGACGGCAACCCCTGCACATCGTTTGATTCCTGCCTCAACAGCAAGTGCGTTTCGGGCCCCGCCACCAACTGCGACGACGCCAACCTCTGCACCATCGACAGCTGCGACAAGGGCGGCTGCAAGTCCTTGCCATCCACCGCCAAGTGCGAAGACGGCAACCTCTGCACCGTGGCCGACACCTGCAAAGACGGCGCGTGCAAGTCCGGCGTGAAGAAGGACTGCAACGACAAGGACGTCTGCACCGTCGATTCCTGCGTGCATGGCGCGGGCCCCAAGGCCGGCTGCAAGTACAAGCCGTCCTCCGAAAAGTGCGACGACGGCAACCCGTGCACCGGCGGCGATCGATGCGCAGGCGGCCAATGCATCCCCGGCGACCACCTCGGCTGCAACGACGGCAACCCGTGCACCGACGACAGCTGTGATCCGACCGGAAACGGCGGCAAGGCGTGCAAGAACGTCCCGAACACCGCGCCCTGCGAGGACGGCAAGACCTGCTCAGCAGGCGGCATCTGCAAGGCGGGCAAGTGCGTTTCGTTCGGCAAACCGCGCCTCTTCGAGAAGAACTTCGGCGGCACGTCGCGCGACGAATTCCTGGCGATGGTCGGGCACATCGACCAAGGCGCGCTGATCGTCGGCTACACCGAGTCGGGCAACGCAAAAGGCGGCCGCGACGGGTGGCTGTTGCGGGTCAATCGGGCCGGCGACAAGGTGTGGGAGACGCGGGTCAACGACGCCACCAGGGACAGCCTGACCGGCGTGGTGCTTCATGGCTCCGACGCGCTCGCGGTGGGTTGGACGACGTCGGCAAGCACCGGCAAGGACATCCAGGCGGTCGGTCTTGGCGACACCGGCAAGATCGCGTGGGTCAAGTCGATCGCGCGCAAGGGCGAGGACGAAGCGCGCGCGGCGGTCCCCGGGCTCAACGAGGGCGTGGTGGCGCTCGGCGTCGCTGGCGGATCACCTGCCATGATCGGGTTCAAGTCCAACGGCGCGACCGCGTGGATCAAGCGCCACGGCACTGTCACCGGCGAGATCAACGCCGGCGTCGGCTTGGCGGCAGGCGCGATGGCTGCGGCGGGCACGGCGAAGGTCGGTAGCCTCGGCAAGCAGTGCCTCTTCATGCTCATCAAGCACGACGGCGGCGTGGTGAAGACGGCCACGTTCGGCGGTGGCGGCGACCAACAGTGCTTCGGCCTCACCCGCTTTGGCGCCGGCTACGTGATGGTCGGCCAGACCCCGCACGGCACCAAGATCAAGCCCTGGATGGTGCGGCTCGACAGCGGCGGCGGCATCGCGTGGGAGAAGAGTTGGACCGACCACCTGCCGTCGAGCGGACTGACCGTCGCCGCGGCGCCCGAAGGCCTCATGTTCGGCCGGCGCGCGTGGCTCAACGTGCACGACATGCGCCTGATGCGGCTCAACGACTACGGCACGTCCCACTGGGCCTACAACTACGGCGCCGGCGACGTGCAGCAACCCAACGCGATCGTGATCCTGCCCGACGGCGGCGCGTTCATCGCCGGAGCCAACGAATACAACACCTTGGGCCTGCGCGACGGGTGGCTGTTGCGCGTCGACGCGTGGGGCAACGAGGGGTGCTACAACTCGGGCGTGTGCGCCGACATCTCCTGGACGTCTTGCAGCAAGTCGGACCCGTGCAAGCGAACCGTCTGCAACCCTGGCAAGGGCTGCGATTTCAACAAGCACATGCCCGCGTACAGCCCGTGCAAGAACAAGGGCTACTGCACGCTTCTCGGCTGCTCGAAATGAAGCTGCTCCCGCTCACCGAACCGACCTCGCGACAGATCGCAACCGGGTTGGAGCGCATGGGTTTTTCCCTTGCTGGCCGCCAGACGGGCCTTTAACCTGACCGTGCACCGGGAACAACGCGATGCCCACACAACAACTCGACGCCGAACGCAGCGAAGACCGCCCGTCGTTTCGCCGCCAGTGGCTCTTCGTGGCCCTGATCCTGGTGGCCGCGGGGGCTATCGGCACGCTCGGTCCCCAGTTCACAGGTCAAGCGGGCGGGACCGCCGCCATCGCCCCCGCCGACCTGCCTGCCGACAAAGTCCCGCTGCGAATCGAACGCAAGTCGCCGCCGGTTTCGACCCTCCCGGTTCTGGACGCCCTCGTCGGCGCATGGCCCGCCGCGATGAGCGGTGACGACATCGACGGCCGCTTCGAGGTCGACCGCATCTCGGGCATCGAATACGTACACGGCAAGGTCGGCACCGCGTGGCAGTCGACGCGCCAATCCCTGGTCGTCATGCAGGCCCACCCCGAGCTCCGTCTGGAGCGGTTCACGGTCGCCGCGTGGCTCAAGCTCGACGAGAAATCCAACGGCGGCGATGTGGCCAGCGTGCAGGTCGGTCCCGCGTCCAACTTCGTCCTCTCGGTCGCCGATCGCTCCAAGAAAGCCGCCCACGGTCACGTCGAGTTCGGCATCGGCGGCAAGATCCTGCGCGGCGCCAACTCGATCGCCGACGGCAAATGGCACCACGTCGCAGCCACCTTCGACGGCCGCGAGGCGCGCATCTACATCGATGGCCGGGTCGACGAACAAGACGCCCGCACCATGCGCCTGCCCAAGCGGGGTGCCGGTGTGCTCCGACTCGCCGGTATCGACGGCCTCGTCGACGAGGTCCAGATCCACAGCCGCGCGCTGAGCCACGCCGAGCTCCGTCGTCACCACCGCACCGGCGATTGGGGCCTTGTGCGCTCCTGGACCGGCGACGAACAACACCCTGGCACCTTCAAGGGCACGATCGGCTACGAAAAGGGGCGTTTTGGCTTCGGCTACACGTTCGGCGGACACGGCCACATCGAGATGGCGCAGTCAGCTGCCTACGACCTCGACCGGTTCACCATCGCCGCATGGATTCGCTGCGCCAGGGACGTCTCGGAGCATTACGCCATCCTGGCCAAAGAAAACCACCACAGCGGCGCCCCCTGGACCCATCGCAACTACTACCTCGGGGTCAGCCCGAAGTGGGTCCATGGCGATGTTGGCGTCACCTTCTTCGCACCCGGCGCACGCATCGGCGCCAAGGCCCCCGTCAATGACGGCAAATGGCACCACGTCGCCGCCACCTACAACGGTCGCGAGCTCGCCGTGCACCTCGATGGCAAACAGATCGCCAGCGAATCGATGACCACGCCGCCCGTCGACAACCGCCAGACGCTCTGGGTCGGTGGTTTCGGACGCGCCAGTCAGCCCAGACACGCCAAGCTCGCCATCGACGACGTCGCCCTCTTCGCCCAGGCCCTCGACGCCAAGGCCCTGCAGACGCTCGCGAACCCAACCGGCGATAAGCGCCCGTAGCTCCCCCTGGCTCCCCCTGGCTCGCGGGGAAAGGCAGTTACAGTCTGCAGCAGAGCACGCCGCCGAGCGCGACGTCTTTTTTCACCACGTTGACCGCTTCCTTGCTGCCGCTGGTGCCACAGTCCCAGGCATCGGGGAACTTCTTGCCCATCAGCTTTTCGTAGTAGTTCACGGGCTTGCACCAGCCGCAGCCGCCGCTGGACGGGGCGCACTTGACCTTCGTCTTGGCGGGGTCGGTGAACGTGCAGCTGCAGTTTTTCATCGGCTTGAGCGTCTTGCAGAGGTCGTGGCTCGCCCGGTTGAGGGGAAAGCACACGCTGGGCGTGCATGAGGTCTTGTCGGCGCACTTTTGGCCCTGGGTGCAGCCCGCGCAGTCGGCTGCTGGATCGCAGCCCTTCTTGTTGCCGGTGCAGGCGCCTTGCGGAGTCCCGCAGCCGAGGTTTCCGCAGCCGAAGAGGTCGTTTACGGTGCCGGGATCGCCAAACTTGGTGCTGTCCTGGCTGCACTTGAACGCGCCGGTGGATGAGGTCCGCGCGAGGAAGAAGCCGGGCTCCTTGACGCCCTCCATGATGCGGCTGCAGCCCTCGGGA
>CAZLMW010000030.1:4505-74115 GCA_964560875.1 uncultured Enterobacteriaceae bacterium | reverse complement strand
GCGGACCAGTGTTTCCGACTTGTGCGTGCAGAGCTGGTCGGCCACGAAGATCCACGGCGCGCTGCGGGCCATCTCTGCCCGGGGAGCCGGGGAGAGAGTAGTTATTTCAAACTGTTACGGGACCAGCAATAGAACCCAGCGACAAACCGGTCGGATTGTGCGCAATTCAGGGACAGGCCCTAAGTCTGCGCACGAAGACGACTAACCCTGCGCACGCGGTCCGCGCTCGGTCAGCACCAGCTCAGGTTTTTAGCGTTGCCGCGCAGCAGCTCCTCCACGTTGGCTTCGACGATTCGATAGCCGACGTTGCCGAATAGCTTCTGGCGTCCGCGGTTGAGGACCCAGGTGGGGCTGCCGACCACGCCGTGGTGCTCTTTTCTTGCCTGATCCAGCCAGATTTCGGCCAGCGCGGTGCCGTCGTCGAGGTGGCGGTTGATGCGGTCGACGTCGAGGTCGAGGCTGCGGGCGATGTCGAGCAGCTCGCCGCGCTTGGAGACATCGCGGGCGTCCCGGAAGAAGGCGAGGCGCACCTGCCACGCGGCCTCCTCCACGGTGTCGCGACCTTGCCAGCGCTCTTGCGGGGAGAGGGCTTCGCGCGATGCGTCGCAGGACAGCGCGACCGCCTTGAGAAAAACATGGGCCGGGCCCGCGGACGCTGGGGTGTTGCGGGTCCACACCTGCGGGCTGATGTCCACATGCGGGAACTGCGCCGCGACGCCGAGCACGTGGTCACGATAGGCATCGATGCCGCCGCGGTCCGCCCAGTTGCGGGCGATCTTGTCAGGTACGTGGCCGAAGACGTGAATGAACCGATAGATGAGCGAGACGCGATCGCCGAACTGCTTCTTGAGCTCGGTGACGCGCCGCTGGCCGACATATGCCCAGACGCACAGGACGTCGGAGAAGTACGCGGCACGGACCTGGCTGCTGCTCATTGGTGGTGTCCCTCGTTTTCATGGTTGTCGACCGCCGTCGCTCGGTTCGTCGGCGCGAAGGCCAAGCAAGCCGGGCGCGACCGCGATTCAACCGACAGGCGTCGCAAAGCTGTCAGGCCCGATTGGAAGTCGCTGACTGAGCGATAGGCCGGGTCCGGGGGGCGTGATTCATTACCCGGTCACGACCGCCATCAGGGGTCTGGGCAAGCGGACATGCCGAAGGCTGTCCTGGCGCGCAGTGGTGCTTGCACCACGGAGAAACGAAACAACGCCCCCGGGTGTGATCGGCCCGGACAGCGACAGCTGACCGGGTAAAAGATCACACCCGGTCCGGGCCACCCGAACCCGAACCCGAACTCACGCCCTCAGGGGGTGCCGCGGTGCTTGCGAATCAGGCCGGTGAGCAGTGCGGCAGCACCCGCGGATCCTCGCGCCCCGCGAACTCCGATCGAACCTGGCAAAGCTGTACGTTGCATATACCCCCCTGCGGTATATATTGGCGCTGACGGCCGGTCTCCACGCCAACTGCACACGCTCGAATCGGGAGCTCGAATGCGCTTTTCGCCCGCAGACAAGAAGAAACTCCTCGCGCGCCTTGCTCGCGCCGAAGGTCAGGTCGCCGCGGTGCGCCGCATGGTCGAGGACGACACCTATTGCGTGGACGTACTCGTGCAAATCGCCGCCGCTCGGGGCGCGCTCGGCAAGATCGCAGAGGCGGTCCTGCGCAACCACATGCGGACCTGTGTCGCCAACGCTTTCGCCGACCCGGATGCCGGTCAGCGCGACGCGAAGATCACCGAATTGATGGATGTTTTTAGCCGATTCTCCGGCCTGATCCGCAAATAGCACTGGATACCGGCCATGCATGACCAAGGTCACAGCCATTCCGATGGCCACTGTCACGAAAGCGCCCCACCGGTGCAGCCTGTCGCTGTGGAATCGCCGCCTGCGTCGGCGGAAACCGCCGATTCGCCTCCGAAAACCGGTGGTTGCTGCCACCCCAAGGCCAAGTCGCCGCCGCCGCCCGAACCCGTGAAGTCTTGTTGCCACAGCAAGGCCGCGTCTACGGACGCAGACGGTCACCGCGACGGGGACGCAGACGGAAACCACCACAGCATCGACCCGGCGACTGTCACGAAGGCGTGGTTTTGTCCGATGTGTCCCGGCGTGGAAGCGGATGAGCCCGGCACCTGCTGGAAGTGTGGCATGGCGCTGGAGCGCAATTGGGCCGTCGCCGCCGCTGATGACGACGCCGAAGACGCCGAGCTGCTGAACATGACCCACCGCTTCAAGGTGGCGCTGCTTTTTGCGGGCCCGTTGCTCGTCCTGACGATGGGCGACATGTTGCCTGGTCGACCGTTTTCGACGTGGTTGGGCGGGGCGCGTGTATGGGTCGAGTTGTTGTTGGCGACGCCCGTCTGTACCTGGGCGGCTTGGCCGTTTTTCGAGCGGGCCTGGATGTCGGTCAAGGCGCGTAGCCCCAACATGTTCACGCTTATCGGGCTCGGTGTCGGGGTCGCCTACATCTACAGCCTGGTCGCGGCGATCGCTCCCGACCTCTTCCCGACGTCTTTTCAGGCGCATGGCGGCCACGTCGCGGTCTATTTCGAATCTGGCGCCGTTATTGTCGCGCTCGTGCTGCTCGGACAGGTGCTCGAATTGCGCGCCCGTGGCCAAACCAGCGAGGCGCTCAAGTCGTTGTTGGGGTTGGCGGCCAAGCAGGCGCGGCGTATCGCAGACGACGGAACAGAAGCCGATGTGCCGCTCGACCAGGTGCAAGTTGGCGACAAACTGCGCGTCCGACCTGGCGAGAAGGTCCCGGTGGATGGCGTAATCCTCGACGGTCGCAGCACGGTAGACGAGTCGATGATAACCGGCGAGCCCATGCCCATCACCAAAGCGGTGGGAGACGAGGTGGTCGGCGCGACGATCAACGGTACCGGGGCGTTTGTCATGCAAGCCCGTAGTGTCGGCGCGGATACATTGCTGTCGCGGATCGTGCAGATGGTCGCCGAGGCCCAACGTAGTCGCGCTCCTGTCCAGAAGCTCGCCGATACCGTCGCCGGGTATTTCGTGCCGGCGGTCGTCGCCGCGTCGATCCTCACCTTTGTCGTTTGGGCGCTGATCGGACCCGATCCCGCGATGGCGTATGCCCTCGTCAACGCCGTCGCGGTGCTCATTATCGCCTGCCCGTGCGCGCTTGGACTCGCCACTCCCATGTCGATCATGGTGGCGACCGGCCGCGCCGCTTCGTCGGGCGTCTTGTTCCGCGATGCCGAGGCGATCGAGGTGATGCGTGACGTCGATACGCTTGTCGTCGACAAGACGGGGACGCTGACCGAGGGCCGCCCCGCGCTGGTTTCCGTCCAGGCCAACGACGGCGACGAAGATCGCCTTTTGCAGCTCGTCGCCAGCCTCGAAAAAGGCAGCGAGCACCCGCTTGGAGACGCCATCATCCGCGGCGCGACCGCCCGTGGGTTGACGCTCGGCGAGGCGACAGGGTTCGCATCCGTCACCGGCAAAGGCGTCAGCGGAACCGTGGATGGCGTCACCGTCGCGCTCGGAAACGCGGCGATGATGGAGCAGATCGGCGCTAACGTCGGCGGCTGGACCGTCGCGGCCGAAGCGGAACGTGCCCAGGGGCACACGGCCATGTTCATCGCCGTCCAAGGTCAACTCTGCGGGGTCGTCGCCGTCGCCGACCCCATCAAGGCCACCACCGGTGCGGCGATTCGCGCGTTGCAGGCTGAGGGCTTGAAGGTCGTGATGCTTACCGGAGACAGCGCCACGACGGCTCAAGCCGTGGCCAAACAGCTTGGAATCGACGACGTCGTCGCTGAGGTCATGCCCGCTGAGAAAGCGGCAGCGGTCGCGCGCTTGCAAGACGACGGGCGGACGGTCGCGATGGCAGGCGATGGCATCAACGACGCGCCAGCACTGGCCCGCGCACATGTCGGGATCGCGATGGGCACCGGCACCGATGTCGCGATGCAAAGCGCTGGTGTGACCCTCGTCGAAGGCGACCTCCGCGGCATTGTCCGCGCTCGCAAGCTCAGCCGCGCGACCATGCGAAATATCCGGCAGAACCTGTTTTGGGCGTTCGGCTACAACACGTTGGGGGTGCCGATCGCTGCCGGCGTCCTGTACCCCGTGTTCGGCCTGCTGCTGAGCCCGATGCTGGCCGCCGCAGCGATGAGTCTCAGTTCGGTGTCGGTCATCGCCAACGCTTTGCGCCTGCGCTCCGTCCCACTGGACGCGACTTGAGAACGTCCTCGTTGACGCGCCGACAGCTTCGGCCATAGTGCGCCGCCATGTCGAAGAACCCGCGCATCACAGTCGCTATCTCAACCTTCAACCGAAAAGACCGGCTGAAGCTCACCATCGATAGCGTGCTCGCCCAGGACTACGACAACTTCGGGTTGGTTGTGTCCGACGGCGGCTCCAAAGACGGCACGCCCGAGCTGCTCGAGAGCTACGGCGGCCGCATCACGAAGTGGCTGTCCAAGCCGGACAGCGGCGAGTACGAGGGCTTCAATCGCGCCACCGCGATGTGCGAAGGCGACATCATCAAGTGGCTGCCCGACGACGACCGCCTCCGGCCCGGCGCGCTGCAGACGATGGCCGACCATTTCGTGGCCAACCCCGACGCCGACTTCATCTGGGGACAGGCAGCCACCTGGCACGATGACGGCAACAAAGAGCCCTACATTCTCGGCCACAGCAAGCCGATTCCCTCGCGCGATCTCACCGTGCGCAACATCATTCGGCAGCTGACCGGACTCAACTCCGTCGCGCTGTTCGCGTCGCAAAAAGCGGTCGAGCGCCTTGGGCCGTTCCGACTCGACATGAAATGCGGCGACATCGAGTACTGGGCCCGAGCCGCGTCACAGGGCTGCAAGTTCGTGGTCGTGGATGACTTGGTGGTCGACTATTACGTCACCGGCGAAAACGGCTGGATCACGATGAACCGCAAGATCGCGCTGAACATGGTGCGCGTCGCAAAGATGTACGGAACGCCGGCTGATATCGCCCACGTCGCATGGAAGATGCGGATGCGCCTGCTCGGCTACCACGAAGCGCGCCAGGCGATCCTGGACCTGTCGCACAAGACCGGAACGTACCGCGCCCTCAAGCGTGTCCAGGCGATGGTCGGCGGCCGATAGCGTCCGGCCAGGACTCCCGAAACCAACTCGAAAGGCAGCTACTTGCAGTAGGCGGGCAGCTTCGACGCGTCGGGCTTTTCGCCACCGCCAAGCGTGAACTGCTTGAGGAATTCCCAGGCATCCTGCGCTCCCGTCGCCGGGTACTTGTGTTGGAGGCCGTGGTTGCAGGACAGGTGCGGGTTGCCGGTCTTCTTCAGGTTGGCGATGAGCGTGTTGGCGAGGTTGTGGAAGTTCTGCTTGAACGCGAAGTCCTTCTCACCGCCCCAAATCACGAAAAACGGCGTCTTTTCGGTCTTCTCGGGCCAGGTGTGGTTGTAGCCGCCCGAAAACGGAGCCGCCGCCGCGACCACCTTGCCGCGATGCATCGCGATGAAGGTGCTGATCAGTCCGCCGCCCGACATGCCGGTGACGTAGACGCGCTTGCTGTCGATCGGCCAGGCCTTGCCGGCGCACTTGACCAGGTCGTCAAAGAACACCAGGTCGCGGTTGTCGAGGTCGAACAGCTCGCCCTGGAAGAACCAGTCGAGCGTGTCTTTTTTGCCGTCGATTGTAGCGGAGTCGGGCGTGATCAAGATGAAGTCGTTGGACCCGCCGGCCGTCTTGGGACCGAGCAAGTCGGCGAATTTGGTCTCCTGGCGGAACTTCGCCGCGCTGCCGCCGACGCCGTGGAAGTTGAAGACGATCGGCAGGGGCTTTGTGCCGGTCGCGGACGCCGGCAGGTCGACGATGAAGGTGCGCTCCACCTCGGCGCTGGTTATCTTGTTTGGGCCGGCGACGAATGTCGGGCACTTGTCGATGTGCTTGTACTTCTTGGTCTGCGCGGCGCCCTCACAGCTCACGTCAAAGCCCGGATCCTTCTGTTTGCCGAAGGGCAGCGCCTTGAACGTCGACTTCTCGAGCTTCGCCTTGAACACCGGCACCTCGCCCTTGAGGAGGCCGCAGAACGTGTCGTCGTCCTTGAACGTGCCGTGGATGACGATGACCACATCGGTCGGGCTGCCGGTGGGCAGGCCTTTGCCGGGTACGACCACCTTGCCAAAGTCCGCGATGAACGCGCCCTTTTCGTCGATGGCGACGTCGTTGAGCGTGCCCAGCGGCTTGTCCTGGGTCCACGAGTCGCCGTCCAGAAAGCTCATCGCTCGCAGCTCGACATGCGCGATCTTGCTCGCCTTTCCCTTCTCCCCAGCGCCTTTGATCTTGGCCTTCATCTTGAGCTTGAGGCCTTGGAATTCGGTCAAGGACACGCCGATGAAGTAGTCGCCGTCGGGCAGCCACGGGTTGGCGCTGCTTGCGGCGGTGTCGTTGGCCGCGGCGGTGTCGCTGGACCCAGACGCGTCGGCACCCGCGGCGCCATCGGCTTCGTTGGACGGTTTGTCGTCGGTGTCGTCTGTGCCGCATCCGGCGGACGCGCTGACGGTGGCGAGCGCGAGGAAAACGGCGAGGAAGCGGGCGGTCAGTCGGTGCATAGCGGTGTCCCAGCAGGGTCGGGAGGGAGGGGGCGCGCAAGCTACGGAAGCAATTGATGGTTGGCAAGGAACAAGCGCATCTGCATAATGCCGCGCGCTTGCGATTCCGGGGCCAGCTAACCACGGTCCGGTGTTGCGAATAGCGCAAACGCAGGCGCCTTTTTTGCGCCCCGAAACGCACGTCCAGCCTGGAGAGAACCATGTCCGTCGCCGTCGCCGTCGCCCAGCCCACCGAAAACTTCAAGGTCGCCGACCTGTCCCTCGCCGAGTGGGGCCGCAAGGAGATCGACATCGCCGAAAAGGAGATGCCCGGCCTGATGTCGCTGCGCGCCAAGTACGGTGAGAGCAAGCCGCTCAAGGGTGCCCGCGTCGCTGGTTGCCTGCACATGACCATCCAGACCGCGGTGCTCATCGAGACGCTTACCGCGCTCGGCGCCGAGGTCACCTGGACCAGCTGCAACATCTACTCGACGCAGGACCACGCCGCTGCGGCCATCGCGGTCACCGGCGTCCCCGTCTACGCGTGGAAAGGCGAGACGGAAGAGGAATACGACTGGTGCCTTGAGCAGCAGATCTACGCGTTCGAGGGCGGCCAGGGCCCCAACCTCATCCTCGACGACGGTGGCGATCTGACCTGGTGGATTCACGAAAAGCACCCCAAGCTGCTCGACGACATCAAGGGACTGTCCGAAGAGACCACGACCGGCGTGCACCGGCTCTACCAAGCGTTCGAGAAGGGCACGCTCAAGGTGCCGGCCATCAACGTCAACGACTCGGTGACCAAGTCCAAGTTCGACAACCTGTACGGCTGCCGTGAGTCGCTGGCTGACGGCCTCAAGCGCGCCACCGACGTCATGGTCGCCGGCAAGGTCGTCGTGGTCGCGGGTTACGGCGATGTCGGCAAGGGCTGCGCCCAGTCGATGCGTGGCTTCGGCGCCCGCGTCATCATCACCGAGATCGACCCCATCTGCGCGCTCCAGGCCGCCATGGAGGGCTTCGAGGTCCGCACGATGGAGGAGGTCGCCAGCATCGGTGACATCTTCGTGACGTCGACCGGCTGCTGCGACGTTATCCACGGCGAGCACATGGCGGTCATGAAAGACCAGGCCATCCTCTGCAACATCGGCCACTTCGATACCGAGATCGACATCGCGTGGCTCGAGAACAACCCCGACGTCACCGAGGACGAGATCAAGCCGCAGGTCGACGCGTTCAAGTTCACCGATGGCCGCACCCTCATTATCCTGGCCCGCGGTCGGCTCGTGAACCTCGGCTGCGCGACCGGTCACCCGTCGTTCGTCATGAGCAACAGCTTCACCAACCAGGTGTTGGCGCAACTCGCGCTGTGGACCGATGAGTACGAGCTCGGCGTGCACGTGCTGCCCAAGCACCTCGATGAAGAGGTTGCTCGCCTGCACCTGGGCAAGCTGGGTGTCTCGCTGACGACGCTGACCGACAAGCAGGCCGAGTACCTCGGGATCCCCGCTGCCGGCCCGTACAAGCCCAACCACTATCGCTACTAGGCGACCGAGCTACTTCGGCGTTGCCGCTTTTCGGCAGCCGCTTCGTGCGCGTCTAAATCTCTGAACGGGACGAAATACGATGTCCAACACGGACTTCATCGCCACCGGTTTGTCGCCGATGGCGTCGGTGCTCAAGCCGTCCTCGATCCTCGCTATTGCTGCGCGCGTCCGGGAGTTGGTGGCCCAGGGTCGCGAGATCTGCAACCTGACGATCGGCGACTTCAAGCCGTCGGAGTACCCGATCCCCGACGCGCTTCGTCACGCACAGGTCGAGGCGCTCGAGTCCGGCTACACCAACTACCCGCCGAGCAACGGAATCGCCGAGCTGCGCGAAGCGATCACCGACTTTTACGAGGCGCGCCTCGGGTGGAGAGCCGATCCGCTGCAGGTCACCGTCGCCAGCGGTGCGCGACCTCTGCTGTATGCGTGCTACCGCGCGCTCGTGGCGCCGGATGACAAGGTCGTTTATGCCGCGCCGTCGTGGAACAACAACCACTACAGCAAGATGCTCGGCGCCAACGAGGTGCAGCTGAAAGTCGGGCCGGAAGACAACTTCTTCCCCAAGCCCGAGCTGTGGGAGCCCCACCTACGTGACACGCGTCTTTTCGCCGTCAACAGCCCGCTCAACCCATCGGGAACGTGCATCGATGCGGACGCGCTCAAGGGCCTGTGCGAGCAGATTGTCGCCGAGAACATGCGCCGCCAAACAACCGGCGACCGACCGCTGTTCCTGATGTACGACCAGATCTACTGGCTGCTGACCTTTGGTGACGTCAAGCATGTCGATCCGGTCAGCGTGTGCCCCGAGATGGCCGACTACACGATCTACGTCGACGGCATCAGCAAGGCTTTTGCGTCGACCGGTTTGCGGCTTGGCTGGGGCGTCTCTCCCAAACCGATCGCCCAGGCGATGAACCGCGTGCTCGGCCACGTCGGGGCGTGGGCGCCGCATCCGTGCCAGAAGGCGACCACTCGGCTGCTCGATGACGCGGGTGCGGTCGATACGTACCTGGCTTGGATTCGCAACGAGGCCAACGACCGTTTGCAGCTCCTGCACGATCGCATCACGGCATTGGGCGAGCGCTATCCGGTTCGCGCTCTCGCCCCAGAAGGCGCCATCTACCTCAGCGTTGAGCTGGGCCTGCGCGGCTACGTGCACGATGGCAAGGTGCTCGAGACGCCCGACGACGTGCGCGCATACATTCTCGACGAATCTGGAATCGCGATGGTGCCGTTCACCGCATTCGGCGCCGGTCACGCGACCGATTGGTACCGGCTCTCGGTCGGTGCGGTCAGCCGTCAAGACCTCACCGCCGCGATGGATCGCCTGCAGGTAGCGCTCGACGCTCTCGCAGCACCGGTCGCCGCGGCACTCTAGTCCAGTCTACGGACGCACTTTTTATGTCCGATCCAATCCGCCTTGTCGTCGTCGCGCCAAACGGCCGCATGGGCGCCCAGGTGTGCAGTCTTGCCGACGCAGACGACGGGCTGACAGTCGTCGCTCGTGTGATTCCGCCCGGTGAAGAAGGCGGCGTGCTCCTCGATACGGTCAACGGAAGCGTCGCCGACGTGATGGTCGACTTCTCGCACCACACAGTGGTTCCCGTTCACGCTGCATGGTGCGCCGACAACAACGTGGCGTGGGTCCTGGGGACGACCGGCTTGACCGAGGCTGAGCAGGAAGCTGTCGCCGTCGCGTCGGGTCACGTTCCGGTTTTCCAGGCGTCCAACTTCTCCGTCGGGGTTGCGCTCCTGGCCGACCTCGCAGGGCGCGCAGCCAGAGTTCTGGGCCTCCACGCCGACGTTGAAATCGTCGAATCGCACCATCATCACAAGGTCGACGCACCTTCGGGCACCGCGATCACGTTGGGCAAGGCGGTCGCGTCTGCGCGCGGGCAGAACTATGACGACGTGAAGACGGACGGTCGCGGCGGCATCGTCGGCGCACGACCACGCGGCGAAATCGGCATGCACGCGCTCCGTCTCGCCGACATTGTTGGCCGGCATACAGTGCACTTCGGATGGCCCGCCGAAGGCCTGCAGCTCGCCCATGAGGCCCGTGACCGTGCGGTTTTTGCGCGCGGGGCATTGCGCGCCGCCGTGTTCTCCAACGATAAGCGTGTCGCTGGCGAGCCCGGGTTTTACGACATGCCCGACCTCCTCAGCGGCAGCTGAAGCAACGGACACGACGGAGCAACGATGGCCGAACAGTGGACCCCCGCCGTCATCTTCCTGCTGCTCTCAGCGGTGGTCTCGTCGTCGATGCTGATCGGCGGTTTGCTGCTGCGCGTGAAGGCCAAATCGTCCAGCGAAGCCAAGCGCGACACCTACGAATGCGGCGAGGAACCCGACGGCGAGGCGTGGATTCGATTTCACCCCCGCTACTACCTGGTCGCGCTTGTTTTCGTGCTGTTTGACGCAGAGGCCGCGTTCTTGTTGCCCTGGGCGCTCAATATCCGTGACGTGGGCACGCTCGCCATCGTCGAGATGTTCATCTTCCTGGCGATCCTGATGCTCGGATGGCTCTACGCGCTTCGGAAGGGGGCCCTCAAGTGGCAGTGAGCGACGACACCCGCACCTACGAAAACCCGTTTCTCGACAAGCTGCTGTCGGTTCCCGGACTCGACGTGGCGGTCGGCAGCATCGAACGGCTCCTCGATTGGGGCACATCCAACGCGCTGTGGATCTTCCCGATGGCGACGAGCTGTTGCGGAATCGAGTTCATGGCGGCCGCCGCTGCCCGTGTCGATGTCGACCGCATGGGCACGATCGTTCGCGGCAGTCCCCGGCAGGGCGACGTCATGGTCGTCGCCGGAACCATCACGGTGAAGATGGCGCCACGCGTCAAGAAGCTCTGGGACCAGATGCCTGAGCCGAAATGGTGCCTGGCCATGGGCTCCTGCGCGATCAGCGGCGACTTCTATCGCGACATCTACTCGGTCATCCCCGGCATCGATACGGTTGTGCCCGTCGACGTGTACGTGCCCGGTTGCCCGCCCAATCCGCAGGAGCTGATGCGCGGCCTGATGCGCCTGCAAGACAAGATCCACCTGCAGCGGGAAGGCAAGTGGTCGCCGCCCGAAACACGGCCTGAACGCGACAAGATGATCCGCCCGGAGATCGGGCGCGTCGGTGACGAAGATCGCGATCCGCTGTTGTCGAGCGTGCAATTGGACCGCGCCCGCAGCCTCGGCTTGGACGGCAACGAAATGCGCGACAACGACGATCCCACCGGTCGCATGTTGGCCCCCCAAACGCTTTCGATCGGCCAGCACAACGGCGAGAGTCCTGCGGCAGGGAGCGACGCATGAACGAAGCCATCGCGCCATTGCTTGGCATCGACGTCGCGGACGTCAGCGACTTCGGCATGACGGTGCCGGCCGACAAGCACTTCGCCCTCGCCACGCTGCTCAAGACGTCCGGCTACGGCCTGTACGTGTCCGTTATCGCGACGCATTTCACCGAGCAAAAGAAGAGCCGCAAGGTCCCCGAACCCGTCCCCGAGCACTTCCAGGTCGCGACGGTGCTGCGCAAACCCGTCAAGGGCGCGGCGCTTTCGTTTTCGTGGAAGGTCAAGCTCGACGTCGGCCAGCCGATCGACAGCCTGGTCAGCCTTTTTGCCGGCGCCGATTGGCAAGAACGCGAGCAATACGACCTCGTCGGTGTGACGTTCGCGAACCACCCCGACCTGCGTCGCTTGATGATGCCCGACGACTGGGAAGGCCACCCGCTGCGTCGCGACTACGCGATCGACACCCCCCACCACCCCTGGCGCTGAGACCGACCGATGCCGCTTGATGCTCCCGAAGTGCCCGGCATGTCCGGCCGCGCGTTGACCCCGATGTTTCGGCCCGATCCGTACCTGGATCTGACCGACTACGAGGCAGATGCCGACCTGATGGTGCTCAACCTGGGCCCGCAGCACCCGTCTACGCACGGCGTCTTCCGCATCAAGCTGGTGCTCGACGGCGAGGTCATCATCAAGGCCGTCGGCTACCCCGGCTACCTCCACCGCGGCGTCGAAAAGCTCTGCGAAAAGCTGACCTACAGCAACATCACGCCGATCGTCGACAAGAACGACTACATCTCGCCGATGATCAACGAGCAGGCCGTCAACATGGCCTTCGAAGCGGCCGCTGGCATCGAGGTTCCGCGTCGCGGTCGCTGGATCCGCACGTTGTTGGCCGAGATTCAGCGGGTCGCCAGCCACCTCATCGCCATGGGCACGTTCACGCTCGACATCGGCGGCGCGATCGGCGGCGGCGCTTCCATGTTCATGTGGGCGTTTCGCGACCGCGAGATGATCCTGGACCTCTTCGAAGACCTTTCCGGGTGCCGCTTTCACTACAACACGAGCTGCGTTGGCGGTCAGCGTCACGACATCACGACCGGCTGGGAGAAACGGGCGGTCGAGGTGCTCTCCATCATCGAATCGCGCATCCCCGAGTACGAACGGTTCATGTCGGAAAACCCGATCTTCGTGGCCCGAACCCGCCATATCGGCGTGCTCAGCCGCGACCTCGCCCTCGAACTCGGCCTCGGCGGGCCCATCGGTCGCGCCAGCGGGGTCGATGTGGACCTGCGTCGCGACGCGCCTTACCACTGCTACGACGAGCTCGACGTGCGCGTTCCCGTGATGACCGCCGGCGACAACGAGGCGCGATTCCTGGTGCGCGTGGCCGAGGTCAAGGAGAGCATCCGCCTGGCCAAGCAGCTCTGCGAAGGTGTGCCGGAAGGGCCGATTTGCGGCGCGAAACCCAACATTGGGCCCGCCACCATCAAGATCAAGACCGGAGAGGTCTATGTCGGCGTCGAAGGCCCGCGGGGCGAGCTCGGCCACTACCTCATCGCAGGTGGTCCCGGCGGCAAACCGACGATGCCCTACCGCCTCAAGATCCGGCCTCCGAGCCTGCACGCCCTGCAATGCATCCCGTACCTGTTGCCGGGCAACAACTTGAGCGACGCCATCGCGATTCTTGGCTCGCTCGACCCGGTGATGGGCGAAGTCGACCGCTGATCGACCGCTTCTTCACTTCCCACAGAACATGAAAGCTGACCCCCAAGCCACTGAGCGCGTCCTGGCATTCCTCGAGAAGGCCGGCGGAACGGTGACCGAGGGTGATGTGGCCGCTGGGGCCGGGCTGGACGTCGCCAACGCCAAGGCGTCGCTCTACGACCTGATGCTGCGCTACGAGTGCCACCTCGAGGTGCATGAAGACGGCACGCTCGCCTACGACTTCGGGCGCAAACTCGTGTCGCTCACCAAGAGGACCTGGCGGGACATCGTCAAGTCGATCGGCAAATGGTCGTGGAAGATCTTCTCGTGGGTTTACAAGGCTTCGCTCGCGGTCGTCCTCGTCGCGTACACCATCACTTTCGTCGTGTTGATCCTCGCCGCCGCACTAGCTGCGTCCGCCGCCTCCGAAGATGAAGGCCCCGCCGAGGGCGCGTTCCGGCTGGTCGGGCATGTGTTCATCGCGATCTTCGATTTCCACACCGCCCAAGCCATCACCTATGTCGCCGAGGACCGCCACGGCTACAAACACAGGCACTACGAACCCAAGAAGCCGGTGATGCGCCTGCGCAAGGGCAAACCCGCCCCGAAATCGCGGAGCAAGAAGCACCAAGAGCTCGAAGAACACCCCAAGGGGTTCGTGGCCAGTGTGTACGACTTCGTGCTTGGCCCCGAACGCGTGCGACCCGATGACCGGGCTCAGACCCGCGAGCTGGCATCGTTCGTCCGCGAACGTGGCGGTGCCCTGTCGATCGCCGATGTGCAGGCGCTTTCCGGCTTGACGCGCGACGAGTCCGAGACCCTTTTCGCGCGCTTCGTTGCCGAGTTCGAAGGCGAGACGGACATCACCGATGACGGCGCGTTGATCGCGCGGTTTCCCGAGCTCCAGCGGTCGACGAGCACCGAACACGACGAGCCGATCATCTGGTACTGGGACGAATACGAGGCGCCCTACGAGGTCACGGGCAACACCGTCGGCAAAAACATACTCATTGCGGCGCTCGCCGGCTTCAACCTGGTTTGCTCCCTGTTCATGACGGTCGAGTTCGGCGTGGCCGGCGGATTGCTCGGCCTGCTTGGTGTGGTGCCATCCGTGATCTTCGGCCTGTTCTTTGCGATCCCTGCCGTGCGCTCATTGTGGGTGTCGCGCAAGAACAGCGAGCAACACGAACACAACATCCGCAAGCGCCTCTTCCGCGCGATCTTCAAGCGGTCGATTCTCGACGACGACACCTCGACGCTGCCGATCCGCCGCCTCGCTGCCCTGGCCAACGCGGCAGAGGACGCCGAGGAGATGCTCGATGCCGACAAGATCCGGCCGCTCTTTGAAGCCACCATGCGCGACATCGGCGGCGACGTAGATCTGCACGAGGAACACGACCTCGTGGTCAACCTCGACCAGCTGCGCGCCGAGATCGACGGTCGCAGAGCCCAGGCTGCTTTCGTCGTGGGCGCTGATGAGCAGTCCAAACACCTCGCATTCTCGACCGAGCGCGATCACGTCTCGCTCACCGAATACGCCGACGTGGAAAAGCGCATCGTCGGCAGCTGATCGCCTCGCGACCGGCATTCTCAAATCAACCCGCAATCGTCGGCCGATCCGCCTTTACGTCCGCCGCGTTTCCGGCTAAACCGCCCGCGCGTCAGCCGCCCTTGGCTCGCTGCGAACCCGGCATCCGCCTGCGCTTCATGCTCGAATTCCTCACCGAACACGTCTGGGCGCGCGGGCTTTTCTACGGGATCGTGATCGTCACGGTGTTCATGACCGTGAGCGCGTGGTCGATCTGGTTCGAGCGCCGATTCGCCGGCCGCATGCAAAACCGCATCGGTCCCGAATTTGTGGGCCCGGTCGGACTGCTTCAGCCGCTTGCTGACGCCATCAAGCTGCTCCGCAAAGAGATCATCATTCCGCGCGGCGCTGACCCGGTGCTCTTCGCCCTCGCGCCACCGTTGACGCTGTTTTTCACGATCGCCGCCATCGCGGTGATCCCGTTCGACGAATCGGTGCTCATCGCTGACCTCGACATCGGGCTGCTGTGGGTCATGGCGTTCGCCGGCTTGATGCTCTTCCCGGTCTGGATCGCCGGCTGGGCTTCGAACAACAAGTACGCCCTCTTCGGCGGGATGCGCGCGGCCGCCCAGGGCATCAGCTACGAGGTCCCGATGCTGCTCGCGGCGATGGTCCCTGTGGTCATGGCTGAGTCCCTGTCGATCAGCGAAATCGTGCGCTGGCAGATCGACCATGGGTGGGTGCTGTGGTCGCCGCTTGGGCCCGGCGCGATCGCTTTTGTGATCTTCTTCCTCGCGAGCCTCGCCGAGGCCAACCGCATCCCGTTCGACATCCCCGAAGCGGAATCCGAGCTCATCGCTGGCGTCTCGGTCGAATACACGGCGATGATGTACGGCCTCTTCCCGATGACCGAGTACGTGCACACGCTGATCGCCTCGGCGGTGGCGTCCGCGCTGTTCCTCGGCGGCTGGGATGGACCGTTTCTGCCCGGGCTGCATTGGATGGCGCTCAAGACGATCGCGCTGTTCCTGTTCATCTTCTGGATCCGCTGGAGCCTCGTTCGGTTCCGCGCCGACCAGCTGATGCGCCTGTGCTGGTATTACCTGGTCCCGATCTCCTTGCTGTGCGTTTGCGCGGCCGCCGCCATGAGCCACTTCGGCTGGTACTGGGGCGCGGGAGGTGCCGGGTGAAGCACTTCATCTACGCCGCCAAGGCGATGGCGATCACCGCCAAGAACCTGTTCCGACCGGTCATTACCGAGCACTTCGGGCGCGAGATCAAAGATCGCGGCGCCCGCTACCGCAACTCGTTTGCGCTGCTCCATGACCCGTCCAAGCACGACCACCAGGGCAACGCGATCGACGAGCCGGAAGAGCTCTGCATCGCCTGCAGCAAGTGCGCGCTGATCTGCCCATCGGACATCATCACGGTCACCAAGGGCCCAAAGGCGCCGTCGAACGTCACCGGCAAGAACCGCGGCTTCCTTGAGGATTTCACCCTCGATATGAACGCCTGCATCTTCTGCGAGCTGTGCGTCCAGGTCTGTCCCGTCGACGCCATCGTCATGTGCCAGGAGGCGACGCAGCCTGGGTTTTTCCGCGAAGACCTCGTGATGACGATGGACAAGCTGTACGCCAACGAGACCGCCAAGCCGGTGAGTTGGGCGACCGGTACCAAGCTGGTCGACATGCAAGATCCCAACCGCCTGTCTCCCGAGCAGCAAGCGGCCAAGGAAGCCAAGCTCGCGGAGGCGGCTGCCAAGAAGGCCGAAATGGCGGCGCAGAAAGCGGCGGAGGCTGCGAAAGACGCCGAGACAGCGAGCTCCGACAAAGGTGACGCCGCAAAAGGCCCTGAAAGTTCGGCCCCCGCGCCGGGTGTTCCCGCGAAAGAACCGGCTGCTCCCGCGGAAGAAGACGCCGAGAAAGCCGCCATCCGCGCTAAACGCAAGCTGCAGCGCGAGATCCGCAACGCCAAACGGTTCGCCAAGAAAGAAGCGCTCGCTGCCGGCAAGAGCGATGAAGAGGCCGAAGCCATCGGTGAGGCCGCAGCTCAGGCCGTGCGCGACGAAGCCGCCGCCAACGGGGCAACGACCTGATGGCGCAATTCGCGTTTGCCATTATCGCTGCGTGTTTGCTCGGCTCGGGTTTCCAGGCCGTGAGCAGCCGCAACCTCGTGCACTCGGTGTTGTGGTTGGCGATCTCGCTCGTCGCCACAGCCGCCCTCTACGCGTTCTTGGACGCGAGCTTCCTCGCGGCGATCCAGATCATCCTCTACACCGGCGGCGTGATCACGCTGATGCTGTTCGGCGTCATGTTGACCGAGCAGGGCACGGATACGGGCATCACCAACGCGTCGCACCGACGAATCCCCGCCGCGGTCGGAGCCCTCGCCACATTTGGCTTGATGGCGACGGCGCTGTGGCAGGGAGCACCCCGTGGCGATGCGGCCGGCGAGTTCGTGACCGCCAAACAGATCGGCTTGAGCTTTCTGACCACCCACCTGCTGGCCTTCGAGGCGCTTTCGATCCTGCTGCTGGCAGCGATGTTGGGCGCCATCGTCGTCGCGCGGAGGAAAGACCCATGATCGGTCTGCCCGCCGTCTTGCTGGTGTCCGCGGCGCTCTTTGCGTTGGGTGTGTACGGCGTCCTGTCGCGCAAGAACGCGATCGGTCTGCTGGTGGCGGTCGAGCTGATGGCCAACGCCGTCAACATCAACCTTGTCGCCTTTTCCAACCACTGGGGCGGCGTCGCTGGGCAGGTCTTCGCGCTGTTCACCATCGCTCTAACGGTCGCCGAAGTGGCCGTTGGGCTCGCGATCATCATCCTGCTCTACCGCGCGCACAAAGCCGTCGAGGTGGACGAAGCTGCGGAGATGTCCGGTTGATGGATAAGCTCCTGCTGGCTGAGGCGATCGTCCTGTCTCCCCTCGCGGCGGCGGTGGTCCTGCTCGTGATCGCCCCGCTGCGTCGCAACCACGCGATCTCGGCGTCGGTCACGATCCTGGCGACGACCGTTTCGCTGGTGTCGGCCTTGCTGCTCGCGCTCGACTTCACGGGCAATCCCGACCTGGCCCCGGTTCAGCAGCAATGGCCCTGGCTGCCCGCTGGCGGACACATCATGGCGACGGTTGGCGTCTACGTGGACGCGATCTCGGCGCCGATGTTGGTGGTGGTATCGTTGGTCGCGCTGTGCGTGCAGGTCTACTCGGTCGGCTATCTCGGTCACGAACCAAGCAACGACCGCGGCCGCTATTTCGCTTATCACGCGCTCTTCGCGTTCTCGATGCTCGGCCTCGTCATCGCGCCCAACTTGCTGCAATTGTTCCTGTGTTGGGAGCTTGTCGGGCTCGCTTCGTACCTCCTCATTGGCTACTACTGGACCAAACCATCGGCCGGCCGCGCCGCGCTCAAGGCGTTCTGGGTGACCAAGTTCGCGGACATGGGCCTGATGCTCGGCCTCATGGTCCTGTACGTGAAGACCGGCGGCTTTGACTGGACCGTTACCCCCGCCAGTACGCTGCAAACCATCGATCACGAGTGGATCGCCGGCCTGCTGCTCATGGCGGTCGTCGGCAAGAGCGCCCAGTTCCCGCTTCACGTCTGGCTGCCCGACGCCATGGAAGGCCCGACGCCCGTTTCTGCGCTGCTTCACGCGGCCACGATGGTCGCCGCGGGCGTCTACCTGATCGTTCGCTCGTACCCGATCTTCGAGGGCGCCCCGACCGTGCTCACCATCATGGCGTGGCTCGGCGGTGGCACGGCCCTGTACGCGGCGACGGTCGCGGTCTTCCAGGACGACATCAAGAAGGTCCTCGCGTTCTCAACCTGCAGCCAGCTCGGCTACATGGTCGCGGCGCTTGGCAGCGGCACCCTGGTCGCCGGCTACTTCCACCTGACCACGCACGCGTTCTTCAAGGCGCTGCTGTTCCTCGGCGCCGGCTCGGTCATTCACGCCGTTCACAGCAACAACCTGCACGACATGGGCGGGCTGATGCGCAAGATGAAGCCGACCGCTGCGATGTTCATCATCGGCTCGCTCGCCCTGGCTGGTTTCCCCATGTTGTCGGGCTTCTTCAGCAAGGACCTGATCCTCGAGGAGCTGCTTCACGCCGGCCACATCGTGCCGCTCGCCTGCTGCGTCCTTGCCGCCGGATTGACCGCCTTCTACATGACCCGCGTCGTCATGATGGCGTTCTTCGGCGAACCATCACAAGCCTCAGACCACGCGCACGAAAGCCCCGCCGTGATGCTCGCCCCGATGGCCCTCCTGGCTGTTCTTTCCCTCGTCGCCGGCCTGCTGATGGGCGATTTCGTCGCGCTCAAGGACGGCTACGCTGGGTTTCACATCACCGCGCTGGGTATGACCGTGTCCGCGATCGGCATCGCCGCGATCGGAGCCGGCATCTGGCGTTTCGGTCCATCCCGCCGCGCCACACCGCTCGGTGGTCCCGCGACCATCTTCGCCGGGCTCGTCGCCAAGGCGCCGGTCGACCAGACGTTTGAGCTCTTCTACCGCCGCGTCCTCGATCGGGTTTCAGCCGCCGCCGGTTGGTTCGATCGGTACGTGATGGACGGCCTCGTGAATCTCGCTGGGTACGCCGTCCTCGTCGCGGCCGCCAAGCTCCGCAAGCTGCAAACCGGCAACGTCGGCGACTACGTCTACGCCATCGTCGGCGGCCTCATCGTCCTCACCGCGTTCGGCGTCTTCGGAGGCAATTAGATGCTCCCGGCTCCGATGATGCACCACCTGAAACGGCGATCTGACGGCGGCATGCGCGCCCTCCAAGTCCTTGAATTGACGCTGCCAGTCCTGCGGATTGCAGAACGCACCTTCCTTGCACCTCGCCGCCCCAGCCGGCACATCACTCTCGCCGGGACCATCTAGCATGTTGCAGAGCCTCCCGCTGCTGGAGATCACGGTCGCCGCGCCCTTTGTGGCCGCTGCCTTGATGCTGTTCACGGACAAGCCGGCGATCATTCGCCCGATCGGTGTGGCCGGTGCGTTCGTGTCGCTGCTCGGTGCGATCGCGGTGGCGTTCAGCTACGACATCCAGGCCGGTGGCATCCAGATGGTGACCACCTACGAGCTGCTGCCGGAAATGGGGATCAACGTCACGCTTGGCGTCGACGGCTGGGGCACGAGCCTGCTGCTGCTGACCGGGCTCATCATCTTTGGTGGGTCGTTTGCGTCGTGGACGGTTGAGCGCCGGGCGCGCGACTTCTACGTGATGCTGCTCGTGCTCGTGACCGGCGTGTACGGCGTCTTCGTGTCGCTGGATCTCTTCGTCTTCTTCCTCTTCTACGAGATCGCGGTGCTCCCGATGTACCTGCTCATCGGCATCTGGGGATCGCCTGGCAAGGTCGCGGATGCCGGCCCATTCCGATTCGTCTGGAAGCTCCTCGATATCGGCGGCAAAGAGTACGCCGCGATGAAGCTGACCCTGATGCTGCTCATCGGCTCGGGGCTCATCGTCGCGGCGATGATGGCGATGTACTGGGAAGCGGGCGGCGCATCGTTCGACATGCGCCACCTCGAAGCGCACAACTTCTCGTACACGACCGCGATGTGGGCGTTCCCCGCGCTGTGGATCGGCTTTGGCACGCTCGCCGGTTTGTGGCCGTTTCACACCTGGTCACCCGATGGTCACGCCGCCGCGCCGACCGCGGTTTCGATGCTTCACGCCGGCGTCCTGATGAAGCTAGGCGCGTTTGGCGTCATGCGCGTGGGTATGATGTTGCTGCCCGAGGGCGCGCGCGAGTGGGCCTGGGTGGTCGGTACGGTCGCCTGCATCAACATCCTGTACGGCGCCCTGTGCGCGATGGCGCAGCGGGACCTGAAGTACATCATCGCCTACAGCTCGGTGTCCCACATGGGCGTCGTCATGCTCGGCGCCGCGACGATGACCGTGAACGGCTGGAACGGCGCGGTCTACCAGATGTTCGCGCACGGGCTGATGACGGGGCTGTTCTTTGCGCTGGTGGGACTCGTCTACGAGCGGGCACACAGCCGGTGGATCCCCGATTTCGGCGGGTTCGCGCACAAGATGCCGTTTGTCGCCGCGTTCTTCACGATCGGATGCTTGAGCTCTTTGGGCCTGCCGGCGCTGGCTGGGTTTGTGGCGGAGTGGCTGGTTTTCCTCGGCGCGTGGGAGAGCCAATCGCCCTGGTGGGCCGTCGTGGGCCTGCTCGGCGCGTGGGTAACGGCGATCTACGTGTTGCGCGCGACGAAGATGATCTTCTGGGGCGGCGAACCCGACGAAAAATGGACGGATCTCTCCGATCCGAAGGGCCCTGAATGGGTCGCGCTGTGGGTGCTCGGCCTCGGCCTCATCGTCTTCGGCATGGGGCCCGGCCTGGTGCTTGATCTCATCGACGTCGCCACGACCGAGTACCTGGCCAAAGTCACCGGCGCCAAGACGGTTGTCGCGGCCTTGGAGGTGCTGCGATGAATGGCGCTTCCGTCGCGGTTCAGCTCGATCCGAACGCCGTCGCCCAGGCGTGGCAGGGGCTCAACGTCCTCATTGTCGACGCCATGGTCGCGGCGTGCGGACTCTCCCTGGTTGTTGGCGACGTCATCTTGCCGCACGGCAACAAACGCATCCTCGGTTGGACGGCGCTCGTCCAGCTGATCCTCTGTCTCGCGGCGACGTTCTTTGTGCCGCTGGAAGGGGCCGCGCTCTCCGGCGCCTACGTTGGCGACGCGATGACGCTGCTCTTCAAGCGGCTGTTCCTCTTCGCCGGGATTCTCGGCGTTCTTGGCGGGATTGCCCGTCTGGAACGCGACGCGGAACGCCGCCAGGGCGAGTACTACCAGCTGCTGATGTTCTCGGTTCTCGGCATGACGCTGCTCGCCGGCGCCCGCGACCTGGTGTTTCTGCTCGTCGCGTTCGAGTTGATGAGCATCCCGCTGTACGCCATGGCTGCGTTCACCCGCACCGGTCCGTATCCATACCGCAAGGGGCCGCTGCCCGGCATGTTCATGCCGCCGCGGACCAAGTGGAAACGACCCGCGGAGGCTGGGCTCAAGCTGTTCATCGTCGGCGCCGTGTCGTCGGCGATCGCGGTCTACGGCATGACCTTGGTGTTCGGTGCATCCGGATCGAGTCGCTTCGTCGATATCGCCCAGGCGTCGTCCACGCCGATGCTCGGCCTGGGCATCGCGATGATGTTGGGTGGGTTCGGCTTCAAGATCGGTGCGGCTCCGTTCCACATGTGGGTGCCGGACACGTACGAGGGCGCTTCGACACCCTTTGTTGCGTTCCTGAGCGTGGCTCCCAAGGCCGCCGGTCTCGCCGCTTTGGCGCAGCTTTTGCTCGGACCACTCGCGCCGCATTTCGGCCAGGTCGCGCCGTTGCTTCTCGGGCTGGCGGTTGTCTCCATCGCGGTCGGCAACCTCATGGCCGTGCCGCAGCAGAACGTCAAACGGCTGCTCGGGTTTTCGGGCGTCGGCCAGATCGGGTTTGCGCTGATGGCGTTGCTGGCGTGCTCTCCGGCGTCCGCATCGCTGCCAAACGGGCACGGCCTCGCCACGCTTCTATTCTTCCTCGGCGCCTACATGGTCGCCAATATGGGCGCGTTCTTCGTGGTCGAAGCGATCTCCGCCTCCCGGATCACCGGCGGCGAACGAGCAACTGAGCAGGATGATGACGACGCGATGAGCACCTTCGCGGGGCTCGCGGACCGTTCGCCGTGGCTGGCCATGTGCGCTTTGTTGTTCCTGCTGAGCCTCGGTGGGATCCCGTTCGCGGTTGGCTTCTGGGCGAAACTCTACGTGCTGATGGCTGTCTGGAAAGCGGGTTACGAATGGCTGGTTGTTGTCGCCGCGATCGTGAGCAGCGCCGGTCTCTTCTACTACCTGCAGGTGGCGCGGGCGATCTACATGCGCAAGGGAGAGACCACCGAGAAGGTGTCTGTCGCGCCATCGCTCGTCGCCGCGATCGGAATCTGCGCGGTCCTGACGGCCGGTGTCGGCCTCTATCCGATCCCGCTCTTCGACGCCGCACGGCAGGCCACCGCCGCATTCCTCGGCGGTTGAGTCTCGCGATGTCGTGTCTCCGGCCCCGGCACAACGCGCCATGCCTGCCGGGAATAATGCAACGGGCGTCGGCGTTGGTTTGACGTCGTCGCAGCAGGCGCGGACTTGACCAACGGCGAGTGGCGAGATGTCGGGCGCAACCGCATTGCAGACCAGTAAGCCGGATGCAGCGTCGGGTTCGGCCGCGGGCAAGCGCTCACGAAAGACTCGCCTTGTCGCATTCGTTGCGCTTCCTGTTGGACTGTTGTCCGTGGCCGGCCTCGGCGTTCCTGCTGCAACACATGGCCCGAGCGGGCCGGCTCGCGTCGTCTCGGCCGCCAAAGTCGAGGCACAGGTTCGAGGCACAAGCTTGCGCGTGATGACGCTCAATCTCGCCCATGGGCGCAGCGACGGGTTCAACCAGGTTGTCCAGGGCGGCGAACAGATCCGCAAGCAAATCAGCGCCGCGAGCACCGTCATCGCCCGCGAAGGGATCGACGTCGTCGCGCTCCAGGAGGCGGATCGGCCGTCATGGTGGAGCGGATCGTTCGACCACGTGGCGCGAATCGCCAAGAGCGCAGGATTGGGCGCCCAGGCTCATGCCGCGAACGTCGAAGGCCTCGGACTTCACTACGGAACCGGGGTTGCCTCGCGCTACCGCCTGGCGGACGCCGCCGGGCACACGTTCGCCCCTTCGCCGCCAACGTTGTCCAAGGGATTCACCGTCGCGCGCGTGAACTGGCCGGCCTTGCCGGGGGGCGCGGTCGACGTCGTCTCCGTTCACCTTGATTTCGCATCGTCCGCGGCGCGTAAGTCTCAACTCGACGAGCTTGCCCGGTTGCTCGAACAGCGCGGGAGGCCGGCGATTGTCATGGGCGATTTCAACACCGGCTGGACGGATGACGACGGCGCGCTGAGACAGTTCTGCCAACGACTGGGGTTGAGCACGTTTGCGCCTACCGACGGCTCGAAACCGACGTTTCGGACCCTCGCTGACCGGATCGACTGGATCCTGGTCTCAAGCGGGCTTGAAGTTGGTGACTACCGGGTGCTCGACGACGTTGTTAGCGACCATCAGCCGGTCGCCGCCACGATCACGTTGACGAAGCGAGCGCCTTCGCCAGCGCCTTGAGGCGGTTCTTCGTCAGCTTCGAGCGCGGTTTGCCCGACTCTGCCGCGGCGAGCGTGTGCTTCGCGTCGACCAGCGCCGCGCCTGGCGAATTGGCGAGCAGCTCCGCGGTGTAGGTCCGGTTGGCGACGGCAGCTTTGGCCTTGCTGGTCGAGGCCAGGACGTCCGCGGCGTGTAAGAGCCCGCCAGAAGCTGGGACGGAGGTCAGTCCAGCAAGCAACGCGTCGGTTTCGCCGACGTCACGAACCACTTGCTCGCGCGCGCGCCGCCCATCGACCGCGATGAGCAGCTGACCTTGCCGATCGACCCCAGGAACGCCCGCGTGGTGGGCGTAGCGAGCTACCGCGGCCGGATCGAGACGCAGACCGTCTGCAGTCGCGGCTGTGAACAGAACGTGGGCGTACGGCGCGAGACGTATCGCGGGCAGGTCCAGGTCGACGATGGCGACGCGAGCGGCGGTGCTTGCCAACAACCTCTCCATGGCGTCCCGGACTGGAGGCGCGTCGGTGCGCGACCACGAAGCGAACCCAGCGCGGGTTGCGCGGACCCGTTCATCGCTGAGCCCGGCGTCTCGGGCGGCCCTGTCAAAGCGCTGCCACTCGTCGTGCGGCCAGCGGTGCGGCCGAAGCACGCCCTCCCGCAGTTGCGCAGCGGTCACGGCTCCTTGCACAACCTCAGCGAGCGCTTTGGGCGCGGCGCAAACCACGACAGTCGGGCCGAGCCGCGCATAGCGGGTAGCGGCAGCGGCCACGGCCTCATTTCGCCCGACCGGGAACGTGCGGCTTTTGTCGGCGAGCTCCACCGTCTGAAACCAGCTGGGCTGAAGGCTGCCGATCGCGTCGCGCCATGCGATTCGGACGCGTGCGTCGGTGACGAACAGAACGCCGCGTCGCAGTGGCAGGCCTCGGCGCACCGTCGCGTCGGGCTTCTTCGCTCTTTTCCACCACTTGGCGACCGCGGCGTTGCGGTCGTTGCGGGCGACAACAAGGACGCGATCCGCCTTTGCTGCATCCGCAACCGCTACAAGCGCCTCAAGTGCCACTTCTTCGCGCAAAGTGGGGTCTTCGACGCCGGCCGGCAGATCGAGGCAAATGAGGCCTGTTGGTTGCTCCAATTGACCGTCGTCCTCGATCGACCGGGCCCGTGCGGACACGAGATCGACGGCGGTCCCGATGCTGATCGCGCCCTTGCGCAACACGCTCTCATCGCCGCCGACGAGATCGACCCGCAGGTCAGACGTCGCATTTCCGAGCTGGGCGATCCTAGAAGCGAGTGCCCGCCCGCTGGCCGCATCAGCCACACGCACCCACGTGCTCCCCCTCTCGGCAGTCGCGACGATGGAACTTGCCGCACAGAGCCACGTGGTTCGCGGGTCGTCCGACACAATCATCCGCGCGCCACGGCCAACGCTCGCCGCAACCGCGGTCCGCGCGGCGTCGTTGAGCAGCGGCAGTGCGCCGACTCCGATCCGCGCGATCGCACGAGAAAGGCGCACGGTACGGTCCTCGCTGAGCGCGCCCGAAAGCGACGCGATCGGCGATCGCCGTGCCATCGAACGTGCCGTGATTCGAAGCAAGCGCGCCCGCCACCAAACCCACGGATCTTCTTCGTCTGCGGCGCGCTCACGGATCGCGCTGAGCTGCTCGCACGACTGCGCGATATCGTCGTAGCTATGTCGGTCGCAGGCCTTGATGATCGGCGCCAACGTCTCCGCCATGACCGCGTGCAGCGTGGCGCGGCCCATGCGGATCGAGACCCCTTGTGCGGCGCGTCCAGCGACCGCCATTTCGCCGCAAAGAAGTGCGATGAGCGCTGCATCGATCGGCGCGGAGCTTCTGAGGCCGGTGACGGACTCCGCGGCCTCGACGACCTCTCCCGCCGCAGCCAGGGCCAGCGCCCCCGTGAGCAGCTCGGCGCGATCGACGGCTGTCCGAATCCTCCTGTCCGCGAACACGAGCCGCAGCAGTCGGCCACCTGCACGCAGGCCCTTGTTCGCATCGGACGCGTTCCTTTCGGCCAACCTGGCGCCAACGTGAATCAGCCAGAACGCAACCTGGTGCATCCGCTGGTCGAGCAGTTTGTCGTGCCAGGGGACGATCGCATCATCTTCCCCCGTATCGACGAGGTGAGCTCTCTGTTCGAGGACCTGAACCGCCTCTCGGTAGTCCGCCGCCGCCAGCACGGCCAGCATGGCTTTGCGCAATGCCGCGGCGTCCACCTTGGCCGGAGCATCCTCGCCGCCGTCCGCCGATCCCACGCGCGCCGTCCCGTCGTGTTCGGGCAGCTCGACGCAAGTCCACGGGGCCGCAGCCAATGTGGTGAGTCGCTGCCAGTCGTAGTCCTGGCCTCCCACGCGGGCGGGCCCGTATCCCTTTGGAGGTGGTTTCGTGGACGTCGCCGTTGCGGCGTCGCTCTGCCCTTGAGTGTTCTGCACGTGGCGATTGTGCCCCAGCCCCCTGCGCCGGCACAATCGACGAGCCGCGCCCTCTCATTTCAAGTGGCGCCGGGACGAAAACCATGACCGACGTCCACGACCAACCTGATCCGCTGCCAACGCCCCTGGCCGAAACAGCCGAGAAAGCGCCGGAGAGAGCCTGGGAGAACGCGCCGGAGACAGCCACAGAGAAAGCGGCAGACAAAGTGTTTGGGCAACCGGATCAGCCCACCGCACCCAAACCTCGCGCCGCAAAAAAAGAGCGTCGCAAAGTGCGCGCCGACCGCGTGTTTACCGAGATGCTCAGCGCCCAATCGACCGCGCTCCTCAAGGAGCTACACCTGCTCACACGAAGCGGTGATTTGAACGCCGACGCGCGCCGTAAACTCAAGCAAATAAACCACTTTTGCACGCTTCTTCAGCCGGGAATCGAGCAGGTCCTGAAGTCGCACGACAATCCTGTCTTCGTGGATGCAGGCGCGGGCAACGGATACCTCGCTTTCGCGATGTACGAGGTCTTCCTGGCGCGCGGCGAGTTTGGCGAGTTGATCGGGCTGGATTCGCGCGCAGACCTGGTCGCGCGCGCCACAGAACGGGCAGGGCGGCTCGGCTTTTCCCGGCTCTCGTTTGCCGAGGCGCAGATTTCGCAGGCGATCTCTGCGGTTGCATCCGGTGGTCACGAACCCCTGGTGCGTGCGCCCAACGCGGTGGTCGCCCTCCATGCGTGCGACACCGCGACCGACGACGCGATCACGCTCGGCCTCCTCTCAGACGCCGACCTGATCGCCGTCGTACCGTGTTGCCAGACCGAGGTCTTCGGGCTGCTCAAGGGGCGCGCCGACGCGGGACCGCTCAGTGCATTGTGGCGCACGCCGTTTCATCGTCGGGAGTTTTCGGCGCACCTGACCAACGTGATTCGATGCCTCGTGCTCGAGGCGGCCGGCTACAAGGTGCGTGCTACGGAGCTGGTTGGGTGGGAACACTCGCTCAAGAACGAGTTGATCATTGCGCGTAAGCACCAACGCAGGAATCCTCGCGCCCTGCGCAAGTTGGGCAAGTTGCTAGAACGCATGCCGCCGCTTCCGATGAAGCTGCTGGCGTCCCTGCACCCAACCCTCGCGCCCGCTTGAACCCGTGAGCTACTTGATTGCTGTGAAGAAACTCCGATTTGGTCCTTCACATAGATCACACTTCCGTCTCCCCCAAACCGCTACGGATCGTCATGTCCACCATGCTCAATACCTCTCTGACCGAGCTTCTCGGCATCGAAGTGCCGCTCATCTGCGGCGCGATGTATCCGTGCACCAACCCGGAGCTGGTCGCTGCTGTTTCGGAAGCCGGCGGCATCGGAATCGTCCAGCCGATGAGCCTCGAGTTCGTGCACAAGTACGAGTACCGCAAGGGCCTTCGCCGCATCCGCGAGCTCACCGACAAGCCGATCGGCGTCAACCTCATTCTCGAGAAGTCGGCCAAGGTGTACGAAGATCGCGTCCGCCGTTGGCTCGACATCTCCCTGGAGGAAGGCGTCCGGTTTTTCGTGACCGCCCTCGGCAAGCCCGATGAAGTTGTTGCGAAAGTTCATGCCGCCGGTGGGACCGTCTTCCACGACGTGACGTCGCGGAAATGGGCTGATCGCGCGATCGCTGGCGGCGTGGACGGTCTCATTTGCGTGAACAACCGCGCCGGTGGTCACGCTGGCGAGCTCACGCCGCAGGAGCTGATCGCGGACTGCAAAGACCTCGGTGTGCCTCTTATCTGCGCCGGCGGTGTCGGTGGAGAGCAAGACTTCATCGATGCGCTCGAGCTTGGTTTTGCCGGCGTCCAAATGGGCACGCGCTTCATCGCGTCGGCCGAATGCAGCGTGCACAACGATTACAAGGCGGCGATCGTGCGGGCGCAGCAAGAGGACATCGTGCTCACCGAGAAGTTGTCGGGCGTGCCGGTAGCGGTCATCAAGACGCCGTACATCGAGCGCATTGGCACCAAAGCCGGCCCCATCGCCCGGTGGATGCTTCGCGGGCGTAAGACCAAGCACTGGATGCGCACGCTTTATGCGCTGCAGTCCATCTGGCAGCTGCGCCAGGCCGTGCACAAGGGCAATGCCTACAAGGACTACTGGCAGGCCGGCAAGAGCGTCAAAGACATCGACAAGGTGGAGCCTGCCGGTGACATCGTCCGTTCATTCGCCGCGGCCGTCCGCGCACATGAAATTGCGAAGAAGGCCGACGACGCAGATCTTGCCGCCGCAAGCTGATCAACGAGCGCGTGCGGCCGCTTCCCGTCCAGTTCTATCGCCGTCACGTGCTCGACGTGGCTCGGGATCTGCTTGGGCGCGTGCTCTGCACCCACGTAGACGGCACGCTCGTCCGTGCCCGGATCACCGAGACGGAGGCGTACCACCACGCCGAACGCGGCGCACATTGCTTTGGGGGCAAGCGCACCAAGCGGACACGGGTGATGTTCGAGCCCGGTGGCATCACGTATGTGTTCTTCGTGTACGGGATGCATTGGCAATTCAACGTTGTCACCGGCCCCGCAGACGATGGTCAGGCTGTGCTCATTCGCGGCGTCGAACCGCTCGGCGATGACGACGTGCTGGGGGTTGTTCGCAGCCGGCGCGGGTGGACGGAAGGCGGTCGCAAACCGTCTCGGCGCGTCGCCGCGAGCCCGAGGCTTTGGTGTGACGGTCCAGCCAAGTTGTGCCAGGGCCTCGCGATCACGGGCGCTCACAACGGCATCGCGATCGACGGCAGCCAGGGAGTTTGGTTCGAAGCCGGCGCGCCTGTCGACGACGCTGATGTGGCGGTCGGCCCGCGGGTGGGAATCGATTACGCCGGCGACGACGCCCAGCTTCCATGGCGGTTCAGGGTGCGGTGACGAGCCCGGTCATCCCGAGGAAACGCGGTTCAGCGTGCAACTGGATGCCTGTCGACCGGAACACGCAGTCGGCGACGTGCTGTGCAAAATCGGCAATGTCGGCGGCCGTGCCCTGGCCCCGATTGACCAGCGCGAGCGTGTGTTTGGTGGACAACCCCACCGGGCCGTCGCCGTATCCCTTGTCCATACCGGACGCCGCGATGAGCCAAGCTGCTGACAGCTTGATTCCGCCATCGACGTCCCACCGTGGCATGTCGACGCGCCCCAGCCGTGCGGCGACCGCGGTTGCAGCGTCCTCGCTCACGACTGGATTGACGAAAAACGAGCCGGCCGACCGGCTGTCGGGATCTGCCGAGCTGACCACCATGCCTTTCGTGGACCGCACGTCGAGCACGACTTGACGGACCTCCTGCAGGCTCGCATCAGCGCCAAGTCGCGCGCGGAGGCCGGGGTATCGAATCGTTGGTTTTCCACCAGTTTGGAGTCCAAGAGTGATGTCCAGGATCACATGGCTTCCCGGCGCCGTCTGCTTGAAGACGCTGTCTCGATACCCGAATCCGCACTGTTGCCGTGACCACGTGTTCACCGTGCAGGTCTCGGTGTCGAACACGCGCGCCTTTGCGAAAACATCGGACAGCTGCTGACCGTAGGCGCCGATGTTCTGGATCGGGGCCGCACCACACATCCCGGGAATCCCGCTCAGGCACTCGATCCCGGCGAGTCCGCGCGCCACGCACACTTCGACCAGGAAGTCCCACGCGACCCCGGCGTCCACGGTCACCTGGCCATGCTGATCGAACACCAGGTGTGCGCTGTTGGGTTGGAGTACGAGTCCGGGCAGTCCTTCATCCGCGATAACGACGTTGCTGCCTTCGCCGAGAATCCACCACGGCAGCTCATTGGCCAGCGCCCACAGGAGCGCATTGCGAAGTTCTGCTTCACCATTGAAGGTCGCGAAAAATCGAGCTTTTCCGCCGACGCCAAGGGTTGTCTTTGGCGCGAGATCCACATTCGCTTCGAGCCGCCGCGGCGCTGCGATCGCCTCGGCCGTCATCTGCTCAACTCGGCCAGGATCTCGGCGCCATATCGCTCAACACGGGTCGGTCCCATCCCCTTGACGGCAAGCAGCTCGGCCTCGCTCGTCGGCATGGCGGCGGCGATTTGCAGCAAGGTTCGGTTGTGGAGAACCACATATGCCGGCACCTGTTCGCTGCGGGCTTTGCCGAGCCGCCATGTCTTGAGCGCGTCCACCACATCTTCGTCCGCGCCCGCGAGGTCGTAGTCCTGTTTGTCGCTCTTGGCCCTCTTGCGCTTTCGTTTCTGAGCGGCCCGACGGTGATCGAGCTCGACAGTGGTCGGCCACCGAGGGTCGTCGCTCCAGTCGCCGCGCTCCAGCGCCACACGTCGGTACGAAATCGTCCGCCCCTTGGATTCGAAGCTGTCCATCCAGCCGCGCACAATCCCGGCCCGTTCAAGGCCCGCGAGAACACGGTCGTATTCCTTCCGGCGCGCCGCTGAACCGCCCACGTGCTCCCGGAAAAGGCGGCCCGCGCTATCGTTTTGGCGCTTGCCGAGGACGTCGACAATGGTGTGCATGAGCTCGATCGCGTCCTTGTCTGGTGCCTCGAAAGATCGCACCGCGCACGCGTCCGGCCGGCAGTGATCGCACATGCCGCAGTGCATCGAGTCGCCGCGCCGGTCGCCGAAGTAGCGAACGAGCGCCGCCATCCTGCAGCCGGTTTCACCGACATAGCCGAATGCATCATCGAGCTGCGACGTCCGCCACGCACGCTGAGCCTGGTAGTCCTCCTGCCAATTGGGGGTGCCGTCGCGCCGTTGTAGCCATCCGTCCACGCTCGCCTCGACGACCCCGGCCCCGATCAGCTTGTCCAGCGCGGTTGCGTCATCGGGATCCGGGCGAAGGTCGGACCGTGCGAGACCGCCGCTGGGGATCTCCGCCACGACAGCTCGCAGCCGACTGACGGGCGGGTAGCTCTTGTCGAGCAAGAACTCGTGCAGGCCACGATCTCCCCAGTTGAACAACGCCACGGCCCGCGCACCCTGGCGATCACGTCCGGCGCGTCCAATCTCCTGGTAGTAGCCCTCGATGGTCGCCGGCATGCCGACGTGGACGACGGTGCGAATGTTCGATTTGTCGATGCCCATGCCGAACGCGACGGTTGCGACGACCACGTCCACGTCGCCGGCGAGGAATCGGGTTTGCACGTCCGAGCGGCGATCTGGACTCATGCCGGCGTGGTAGGGAAGCGCGTGCATGTCCCCGGAGTCGTGGAGCGATTGTGCGATTTCTTCCGCGTTCTTACGGCTAAGTACGTAAACCAAAGCAGGACGTCGGGCGTCGTCCCCGAGGAGGCCTTTGAGCAGGTCGACACGCTCGTTCTGTGCGCACTCGACGACTTCGATCGCCAGGTCATCCCGCGCGAACCCGCGGATGAATCGACGGGCATGGCCGATGTCGAGACGGCTGAGAATATCGCGCTGCACACGAACGGTCGCTGTGGCCGTCATCGCCAACAAGGGGATTTCGTGTCCGCGCCGAATGATCGGTACGCGTTCGCCCAAGAGCCTGTATTCCGGGCGGAAATCATGCCCCCACATCGAGATGCAGTGCGCCTCGTCGATCGCGATCAGGCCCGGCGGATACTTGTTGAGCCACTTCGCGAAACCCGGCACCTTCAGTCGTTCCGGAGCCACGACGAGGTAGTCCAGCTCGCCGTCCCGATACCGCCGGGCGGCTTCCCGTGCGTGTTGCCGGCTCAAACCGCTGTGGATCCGCTCTGCGCGCAGACCGCGCTCGTTGAGCTTGTTCACCTGGTCGTCCATCAACGCGATGAGGGGCGAGATAACGAGCGTCGGTCCTTTCCGCAGCAGGCCCGGCAGCTGGTAGCAAAGACTCTTGCCGCCCCCTGTGGGCATCACCAGCAGCGCGTCCTCCCCGTCGAGAACGGATTCACAAACACGCTGCTGCCCGCCGCGAAACGAGTCGTGGCCGAAGTGTGTTCGCAGCGCTTCGAGAAGCCGGTCGGCCGGGGCAGGGCGGTTCATGGTGTGGGCGGGTGTATGTATGTAGGTGTGTTCCATGTCTACTTATCGGGGTTTTGCTCAAAGATCGTCGCCTCACGGGCCAAAAAACCTGACGATTTTTTCGGCGAAGACGTTCAGTGAGCCGTTCACGCGCTTTCGCGTTGGCCAAATCAGCTGATCGCGCGACCGCCATCTTGACAACCGACCAAACCGTCCTAAGTTGATTCGATTGATGTCATCATATGTCTAAACAGCATGAAAATAGTAATCTAAAAGAAGTCATCAGGTCTTGACAATCCTGCGCTGCCTCCTTCTGTGCTCAGCGAACCCGGGACACCAATCTCCCCGGGTACCAGGAGGCATGAATGACACTCGTACGATTCAACCCGTGGGCCGAGCTCGATGCAGTCACCGGCGACTTCGACCGCTTTTTCAACCGCGTCGCCACCAGGCCCGTCGCGAGCCCGATAACCGTGCAAACGGATGTCCACGAAGATGAAGCCGGCTACACGCTGGACATCGACGTCCCCGGCGTGAAGCTCGAAGACATCGATATCTCGCTTCACGACGGCTTGCTGACCATCAGCGGCGAGCGCAAATCGGTGCGCAAAGACGGCGAAAGTGGCTACCGCCGGGTCGAGCGCCGGTTCGGAACATTCTCCCGCAGTTTCCGGCTGCCCAAGCACGTCGACGACGCGGGGATTGAAGCATCCGCCGCCGATGGCGTGCTCCACATCTCGCTGCCGAAAAAAGAGGAAGTGAAACCGCGCACCATCGCGATAAACGGCAAGGCTTGAGAAAGCCGGGTATTATCGTCGGCCCCCGCGCCCGGGACGTTGACGACGGCGACGCTGCCGGCCTCCATCCGCGGGGGCCGGTGTCGTCTTGGACCGGCGACCTCGCTCGCGCGCATCTCCAACGAGCGCGTCACGTTCGGCATCGGTCAACGCGCGGCATTGGCCGGGGCCCAGGTCGTCATCGAGCGTCACGGCGCCAATGCGTTCCCGGTGCAGGCCCACGACGTGGCCGCCGACGTGTCCGATCATGCGCTTGACCTGGTGGAAGCGGCCTTCGGTCACAATCACGCGCACGTGCAGATCGTCGATTCGTTCCAGCTTGGCGGGCTTGCAGATCGACCCATCGCTCAACTCGAGACCGCTGGCGAAGACCTCTTCGGCGTTTTCGCCAATCGGGGCCTTGAGCGTGACGGTGTACGCCTTCTCGACGTGTCGGCGCGGGTGCAGAAGGAGCTGGTTGATGCCGCCGTCGGTCGTGAACAGCAGCAGTCCCGTCGTGTCCTTGTCGAGCCGCCCGACTGGGAAGAGCTTGGCGTGCCACAAGTCGGTCGGGATGTGTTCCATGACCGTCGCATGTTCGGCGGAACGGCGCGCCGTGATGCAGCCGCGTGGCTTGTTCATCATCAACAGGCGGTGGCCACCCGGGCCGCCGAGCTTGTCGCCGTCGAGCCGGACTTCATCGCTGTGTTGAACAATCTGGTAGCCCGCTTCACGAACGATGTTTCCGTTGACCTGGACTCGGCCTGCGCCGATGAGGGCGCGCACGTGTTTGCGGCTGCGGCTGAGGCTTTGGCTGACGTATCGTTCGAGGCGCATGGCGCTCACCTTACGGGGTAAAGCGCGGCGCCTCCATCACCAGTTGTAATCCAGCTGCGCCTGACCCGAATTTGGGCATGAGCATGCGCAGTGGATCGTCGGCCGGATCGCGGGGAGCGGCGCGGGCAGGTGGGAACTCGGTGCTCTTGTCGAGGCTCGGCAAAACCCAGTAGTCGAACATCGCCCACACCGCGAGTCCTACACCCAGCGTTGCCCATCCAGCGGTTGCGTTGCGGTCATCGGCACCCTTGGCTGCGGCGAGGCATAGGCCGGAAGTGATGACGCGAAACCACGGCTTGCGGGGCCTGGGACGCGCGGCGAACGTTGTGGTGGATGCTGCCGTCACGACGATCGCGAGGGTGAACGCCATAACGCGGGCCGACAAAGACGGTCGGCGCCTGCTGGGGTGCACGAATCAGCCGCGTCGTCGGCGGTTGTCGGCTGCGCTGATGACGCGCGATGCGATCCGGAACAGCCCGCGACCGAGTGACCCTTCCGACGGATCTTTGCGAGCGTCGTCTTTTGCAGGCTGTTGCCGGGGCACGGACTGCCAGGTTCCGTTCGTCGTCTGGCTCGCGTCGGACGCAGCGGCCGCTGCGGCGATGGATTGTGGGACTGGCGATTGTGGGACCGTGGATTGCGGCGCCGGCGCTTCCACGACGGCAGCGACGGGCGTCGGGTTGCTTGACGGCGTCGCGTGCAGTGTGGCGGGCATGGGCATCGCGCTGGATTCGCGGACCGCCGCTTCAGCGCGCATGACCAGGGTGCCGAGCTGTCCGATCTGCGGGTCGTTGAGGGTCCCGAGGCGCGACTGAACGAGTTTGTCGACCTCGGGGAGCAACGCAACGAGGTCCGCAGCGCCATCCAGCAACACCAATCGCTGCTGTCGCGCGTCACCTGTGACGGCCTGCCGAGCGATGACGCCCTTCTTTTCCAAGACATCGAGTGTGCCGGTGAGCGAACCGGGGCGGATGGCCAGCGCGGCGGCCAGCTGTTTCGCAGTCAAACCTGAGGGCGCGCGGGCAAGACGCTCGACCACGTGCAGCTGTCCGGGGGTGGCGCCGTGCTTCCTGGCGATCTCGCCCACGGTGCGCGCGACCAGCTTCGCGACCCGATCCAACGCTCCAGCGAGTTCGAGTGTGCGCATCTGTGGCAACTCAAACGTCATGGCGTTGCGCGGTTTGAAGGTCTTGCGACGTCCGGTCGACCGCTTTCCCGACTTGCGGGCGGTCTTGGTGCGCGTCTTGCTCGTGGCCATGTGGTGCCTCACGTGCCCTTCAGGGCGGTTGCAGTCGGGGAACGAAGCTTGGTGAGTTGCTGGCATTGCGTGAAAAACGTAATGATTCAGCGCGTCTCCGTGTTCGTCAGGAACCGTAGGACCGGTCTGGCACGCTGTCAACGAAATCGATGTTTTGGATGTCGCAGTCGGCTGCACGTGCAGTCCGTCGCGGTGAACGCGGTGTCCGTTGACTTGAAGCGTCTTGGATTGGACACTCGCAGGCCTCGAAAAGACGACATGAAAACCGATCGGTCCGCCCCACCATGCGCCGCCGGTCGCGCATGTCACGCAGTAAACCACGCACCTGGAGCCGGCCCATGAGCCAACCCAAGAAGACCATCGTCAAGTGCGGCCTGATCCAGATGGCCAACCCGATCAATGACGAGAACGTGCCCGTCGCTGAGGTCCAAAAGGCGATGCTCGAAAAGCACCTGCCCATGATCGACGAAGCTGGCCAGAAAGGCGTGCAGATCCTGTGTCTGCAGGAGATCTTCAACGGCCCTTATTTCTGCCCAGGCCAGGACATCCGCTGGTACGACGCGGCCGAGCCGATCCCCGATGGTCCAACCACGAAACTGATGCAGGAGTACGCCAAGAAGTACGAGATGGTCATCGTCGTGCCGCTCTACGAAGAGGCCATGCGAGGCGTGTACTACAACTCGGCAGCGGTCATCGACGCCGACGGCAGCTATCTCGGCAAGTACCGCAAGCAGCACATCCCGCAGACCTCCGGATTCTGGGAGAAGTTCTTCTTCAAGCCCGGCGACGGCGGCTACCCCGTTTTCCAGACGAAGTACGCGAAAGTCGGTGTCTACATCTGTTACGACCGGCATTTCCCGGAAGGGTGGCGGGCGCTGGGACTGAACGGCGCCGAGATCGTCTTCAATCCGAGCGCGACCGTCGCGGGCCTGAGCCAATACCTGTGGGAGCTTGAGCAGCCCGCATCCGCGGTCGCCAACGCGTATTTCGTCGGGGCTATCAACCGCGTGGGCACCGAGGCTCCTTGGAATATCGGCAGGTTCTACGGCACAAGCTACTTCGCCAACCCGCGCGGCCAGTTCTTGGCCAAGGCCAGTGAACACGACGACGAGCTCGTCATCGCGGACTGCGATCTGTCGATGATCGACGAAGTGCGCCGGGTTTGGCAGTTCTACCGCGACCGCCGCCCGGACGCGTACGACGAAATCTGCGACCCGCGCCTCGCGTAGCAACAGCAGGCCAATCGCTCGCGGGAGCCGACTCCCGCTTGCCAACTCAGAGCTCGCAGCAAACCGCGAGACACCGTGGAGGACACCATGGGCACGTTGATCAAGGGCGGCGTCGTCGTCACAGCCGAACGCGAATGGCACGCCGACGTCCGCATCGAAGGCGAGACCATCGTCGAGGTGGGCCCCGATCTCGAGGCAAACGGCGAAGACGTCATCGACGCCTCGGGCGGCTACGTCATGCCCGGCGGCATCGATCCGCACACGCACATGCAGCTGCCCTTCATGGGGACCGTCGCGTCCGAAGACTTCTTCACCGGCACAACCGCGGCGATGTGCGGTGGCACCACCACGATTATCGACTTCTGTATCCCGTCACCGCAGCAGCCGGTCATGGAAGCCTGGAAGACGTGGAACGAATGGGCGGAGAAAGCTGCGGGCGATTTCACCTTCCACGTCGCCATCACGTGGTGGGATGAAACGGTTTCGCGCGACATGGGCATCCTCGCCCGCGACCACGGCGTCAACTCCTTCAAGCACTTCATGGCCTACAAAGGCGCCATCATGTGCGACGACGAAGTGTTGGTGAACTCGTTCCTGCGGGCCGGCGAACTTGGCGCTCTGTGCACCGTCCACGCCGAAAACGGAGAGCTGGTCTATCGACTGCAGAAGGCGATCTACGAAAAAGGCATCACCGGCCCCGAAGGCCACCCGCTATCGCGCCCTCCGGAGGTCGAAGGGGAAGCCGCCAACCGCGCGATTCGAATCGCGGAGGTGCTCGGTGTTCCTCTGTACATCGTTCACAACTCCTGTGCCGACTCGCTCGGAGCCATCACACGTGCCCGGCTCAACGGCCAGCGCGTGTTCGGCGAAGTGCTCGCCCAGCACCTCGTCTTCAGCGACGAGGTCTATCGCAACCCGGATTGGAACAAGGCCGCACATTACGTGATGAGTCCGCCGTTCCGTCCCCGCCACCACCAGCGCGCCCTGTGGAAAGGCATCCAGTCGGGCATGTTGCAGACCAGCGCGACCGACCACTGCTGCTTCTGCACGCCACAAAAGCAAATGGGGCTCAACGACTTCCGATCGATCCCCAACGGCACCAACGGCGTCGAAGATCGAATGGCGGTCCTGTGGACTCACGGCGTCAACACCGGTCGCCTGACGCGCACCGAGTACGTGGCGCTGACCAGCACAAACGCGGCGAAGATCTTCAACATCTACCCGAAGAAAGGGACGATCGCGGTCGGCGCCGATGCCGACATCGTGGTGTGGGATCCGGCTGGAACACGCACCATCAGCGTCAACGAGCACCACCAGAACATCGATTTCAACATCTACGAGGGCATGGAATGCACCGGCGTCCCCGCCGTGACGCTGAGTCGCGGGCTCGTCGTGTGGGACCGCGGCAACGTGCGTTCGGTTCGCGGGCGCGGCAAGTACGTGCCCCGCCCCTGTTTCGCCCCGTACTGGGAAGCCGTGAATCGGTGGAACGAAGTCAACGAGCCAACAGCCGTCGAGCGCGTCTTGCCCGAACGGATGTCGATGGACGGCTTCGGAACAGTGTAGCGAACGATCGTTCGTCCGGCGTTTGCACGGCGGCGTCCCCGGTGTGATCGCGGCGCCGGGGACCGGCGACCACAAGTCTCAGCATGGTCCCATGACCTGTCGCAGGACAGGCGCGCAGTGTTGCGTTTGAGGTCCCACATCGCGGGTGAGACTCCCAGTGGGACCGGTTTTTCGCATGCGGACGCGGCGCTGATGGCGTGCAGTCATGCGTTCGTGGTTTGGCACGTGTCTTGAATCAGCAGGGCGACGTCCTCGCAGCGGCGCGGGGATCCACGCGTCGTCGGTACCAAGGCGTGCGGCATCAGCAGGTTGGCAGGGCGGCTCGTCTGAAAAGGCGAGGGTTCCGCGGCGGGGACAACTATGTCTTCGCCACTGGTGGTGGTGGGGTCGCGCGCGGCGAAAGTCGCCGGGCCCTGCCGTGGGGAGGCACATGGGCCGATTCCTCTCGGAGGCCCCGAACGCGGAAGCTTGAATTACGCCCGCCGCCAAACACGCCAACGTACAGCGTTTTCTTGCCTTTTCCGCCACCACGCGCGATAGCAATCACACGCCCGTTCGCCCGCGCAGAATCCCGCAGTTTCGACCCAGGAGCCCCCAAAATGGCCAGCCCCGACGCCGCGCCCAATCACAACCTCATCTATGGCATCGATGACGTCCCGCCGACAGCCGAAGCCCTCGCACTGGGGTTGCAGCATTACCTGACGATGTTCGGCTCGACAGTGGCGATTCCCCTGATCATGGCAGGCCCGCTGGGAATCCAAGACGATCCGGTCCAGCTCGGCTGGCTCATCGGCACGATGTTCTTCGTCTCCGGCATCACCACGTTGCTGCAGACCACTTGGGGCAGTCGTTTGCCCATCGTCCAGGGCGGCACGTTCTCGTTCCTGACCCCGGCCATCGCGATTTGCGGCATGGCGGCGGTCAAGACGGCGGGCTTCGAAGTCAGGATGCAGCATGTCCAGGGCGCCATCATCGCTGGCGCCATCATCGAGATTCTCGTCGGCTACTCGGGCCTCATCGGCAAGCTCACTCGCTTCGTCGGCCCGATCACCATCGCTCCTACCATCGCGCTCATCGGTCTCGCCCTCTACCCCTTCGGCGCCCCGGAAGCCGGCAAGCACTGGGGTATCGGCGGCCTGACCATCCTGCTCATCGTCCTGTTCTCGCAGGTTCTTCGGAAGAAGCACCGCATGTTCGAGCTCTTCCCGGTCCTGTTGGGCATGGGCGGCGCGTGGGGCGTAGCGCTCTTGTTGACGCAGATCGGCGTGTTTCCCGAGGGGCATCCAGCGCACTGTTCTTTCGACAAGCTGCAGGCGGCGCCGTGGGTCCGTGTTCCCTATCCGCTGCAGTGGGGCGTTCCTCAGTTCACGCTCGCCGGGTTCGTGGGAATGCTCGCGGGATACATCGCGTCGATGGTTGAATCCATCGGCGACTACTACGCGGCCGCCCGCATGTCCGGCGCGCCCACGCCCGACTCGAAGGTCATCAGCCGGGGCATCGGCATGGAAGGCGTCGGTTGCCTCGTCGCCGGCATCATGGGCACCGGCAATGGCACAACGAGCTACTCGGAAAATATTGGAGCCATCGGCCTGACCCGCGTGGGCAGCCGTCGCGTTGTGCAATACGGCGCGGCGATCATGATTGTGCTTGGCGCCGTCTCGAAGTTCGGCGCGCTCTTCACGACCATTCCCCAACCCATCGTCGGCGGCATGTATTGCGCCCTGTTCGGCATGATCGCGGCCGTCGGTCTCAGCAACCTGCAGTACGTCGACCTGAACAGCGCGCGAAACCTGTTCATCCTTGGCTTCGCGTTCTTCATGGGCTTGTCGGTGCCCGTCTACATCAAGGCGCACCCGATCGTGTTTGAGCCGCAGTGGCTGGCCGACGTTCTGAACACGCTTGGTGGCACGGGCATGGCGGTCGGCGCGTTTCTCGCGTTGTTCCTCGACAACGTCATCCCCGGCAGCGACGAAGAACGCGGGCTTATACACTGGCAAACGGCCGACTAGCTCGCACCGTTCGTTCGCCCAACCCGTTGCGCAGCGGTCGACAGCGCACGACAATCCCCACCCGCGTGCTCGAGCGGCGATCCTGCCAGCGGTCGACGGCCAGCCTCGCGCCTGATTTGTGGAGCTTCCCATGCGATTTGCAGCTGATGGCTATGACTTCATCCCCTACGTCCGGTGCCACAACTACATCGGCGGCGGCTGGGGTGATGGTAACGCGGGCGCCATGCCCATCGAGAATCCGCGCCACGGTGCATCGATGGGTGACGTCGTGGTCTCCGATGCGTCGGATGTCGAGCGCGCCGTCGCTGCAGCGTCCAGTGGTGCACGTGCTTGGAGAGCCACGCCCGTGAAGGAGCGCGCGCAGGTCCTCTACCGGCTCAAGCAGGTGATGGAGCGCGATCTCGACGAGCTCTCCTGGCTGCTCAGCCACGAAAACGGCAAGACGTTTGGGCAGGCCAAGGCGGAGATAAACAAGGGCATCGAATGCCTCGAACTCGCTGCCGGAATCCCCAATACGGTCCAGGGCGGCGCGCTTGAGGTCAGCCGCGGCGTCACGTGCCAGGTGCGCTACGAACCGCTGGGCATTGTCGCGTGCATCGTGCCTTTCAACTTCCCGACGATGGTGCCGATGTGGACCATCCCGCTGGCGCTGATCGGCGGCAATGCGCTGATCGTCAAGCCGTCCGAGAAGGTTCCGTACGGCATGATGCGGTTGGCTGACCACCTGCGCGAAGCTGGCCTGCCCAATGGCGTCTTCAACACCGTCAACGGTACCAAGGCCGCGGTCGAAGCGCTTGTCGACCATCCCAGCATCCCCGCGGTGTCGTTCGTCGGCAGCACACGCGTCGCCGAGATCGTCTATCGGCGCGGGACAGCGCTCGGCAAGCGAATGTTGTGCCTGGGCGGCGCCAAGAACCACCTCGTGATGGTCCCCGATGCGGACGTCGAGATGACCGCGACCAACGTCGTGGCGTCGTCGATGGGGTGCGCCGGCCAGCGGTGCATGGCGGCGTCTGTGCTCGTTGCTGTCGGTGAGTGCGACCATCTCGTCAACGCCATCGTCGCCAAGGCGAAGGCCGTAGAGCTTGGAACCGGTATGGGCGCGATCATCGACGGTCAGGCTGCATGCCGCATCCACGGCTACATCGATGACGCGGAAAGCAACGGCGCCAGCGTCCTTGTCGACGGCCGCGGCGCCACTGTCGGCGACAAGGGCCACTGGATCGGCCCGACCATCATCGACAACGTCACGACCGACATGAAGACGTACCGGGACGAGGTGTTCGGCCCCGTGTTGTGCATCGTTCGCGTCGCCACCCTCGATGAAGCCCTCGCCATTGAAAATACTCACGAATACGGCAATGCGGCCTGCATCTACACCACCAACGGCGGCACGGCCGAGTACGCTTCGTTGCGTTTCGAGGCCGGCATGATCGGCGTCAACATCGGCGTTCCGGTGCCCCGCGAGCCGTTTTCTTTCGGCGGCTGGAACCGCAGCAAGTTCGGGCACGGCGACATTACCGGCATCGATGGCTATCGCTTCTTCACAAGGCCGCGCAAGATCACCACCAAGTGGGCGTTGCAGAAAGACGCTGACTGGATGTCCTGAAAGGACGGCGCGATGCGGCAATTTGCAACCTGTACCCGCGTGGGGCCCGTGTTTTCGACCTCAGGAGCGCGCCGCGTCGCCATCGTGACAGCCGCGCTGGTTCTTTGCGCGCTGGTTCTTTGCGCGCTGGTTCTTTGCGCACTTGGTTGCACTGAAGACCCGCCGTCGAACGACGAGAAGGCTGACGTCGCCAAGGTGTCCACGACCCCGGCAGCCGAGCGGAGCACCGCCGCGTACGAGGCCGCGAAAGCCATCCCGATTGCGTTCGTCGAGGATCGCGTGACCGTCCTGGCCGACGACTCGATGCAGGGCCGCGACAACCTGACCGAAGGCGGCAAAGCGGCGCGCACGTGGCTGCTTGGTGATCTCAAGAACCTGGGCTTGGCTCCCGCGTTTGCCGGCGGCTTTGAGCAAGCCTTCGACAAAGGCATCAACCTCTGTTTCACGATCCCCGGCGACGACGAGAAGCTGGCCGCGGAGTACGTCGTGATCGGCGCGCACTACGACCACCTGGGCATGGTCGACGCGACCGGCAAGGGCAAGAGCAAGTGCCCGCAGGCCAAGGACAAGGACGGCAAACCTTCTGCCGACACGATCTGCAACGGCGCCATCGACAACGCGGCGGGTGTGGCCGCTGTCCTGCTGGTGGCCAAGGCTCTCAAGACCGCGAAACACAAGACGCGCCGCTCGGTCATTGGCTGCTTGTTTGACGCCGAGGAAGACGGATTGCTCGGCAGCTACCACTTCGTCGCCAACCCGCCCGTCCCGCTCGACCAGATCGTGGCCATGTTCAGCGTCGACAACGTTGGCTCGCGCATCTTCTCCGACCACACCTCATCGTTCGCGACCGATGCCGAATACAGCAAGGCGCTGCGGGACCACGTGCTCGCCGCCAGCAAGCGCACGGGTTTTCAGACGTGGCCCGTGTCGAGCTTCTTCGTCGGTCAGCCCGGCGGCGGCCGCAGCGACCATCTGCCGTTTCGCCAGAAGGGCATCCCGGTGCTTTTCTTCGGGTCCGGATCGTCGAGCGTCTACCACACCACCGCCGACCAGCTGTCCAGCGTCGACTTCACAAAGCTCCTGGCAACTGCGCGTCACGCAGCGCTCGTGACCGCCGACGTCGCCAACCACGAGGATCGACCGGATTTCTCGGCCAAACCCAAGCCCCACCTCGACGACGCCCGGGCCATGGTCGCGATCGCGGACAAGGTTATCGCAAACCCCAAGGGACTCGGGCTCAATGACGCTCAGGTCGACCTGCTGAAAACGTGGCGCGCCGACCTGCAGAAGTGGCTCGACAAACCGCCGACCACCGCCGCGCAGTGGAAGGAATACGACGATCTCGTCCGCGGCATCATCACCGCCGTCTACGTCTTCGGAGCGTAGCCTCCACCAGGCACGGTCAGGTCACGAACGGCAGGCCGACGATCACCCCGTTGTAGATCGCATGCACACCCATGGGGGCCCAGAGCTTGCCCGCTCGCTCGTAGACTATCGCCGCGACGCACCCCATCGCGAACACGGGGACGAAGGACGCCGGTGGATGCACGATGCCGAAAATGGCCCCGCTCGCCAGTACGGAGGTCGCTGCGCCGAACGTCCTTCGAAGTCCACCAAAAACGAGCCCGCGGAAGATGAACTCTTCGAAAACGGGCGCCGCCAACACCGCCAGCGGAACCATCCACCAACCGGGCAACGAGGCTTTCTGCGCGACCTCGTGCCATGCCGCCGGCAGAAGATCGGTCGTCTTGAGCAGGGTCAGCCAGGCGACACCGATCGTGGCCGCAGCGAGTCCTCCTCCGATCGTGGCTACGATGTTGCCGCTTTTCGCCCGACCAAATGTCCCGGGGACTCCCGCCGTCCCATTGCGCCAGTAGATCAGCCGCGCCAGGCCCCACGTTACTGCCGCAGCACTGCAGAACGCGGCAAGCAAGACCGGGCCGACATCGATCGGCTCACCCTCGGAGGCGAGCTTGACGAGGAGCACGACGACGCCCTGCACGACGAAGAACGCTTGCGCGGCGATCAGCCCGTCGGCCAGTGAAACAGATGACGCGGGGGCCGCCGTGGGATCGAGCAGATAGGGGAGTCGGTCCGTCGCCTTCTGCCAGAGCGCGAGTGCGAGCAAGCAGCTGAGAACCAGCGACGCGGATGTGGCCCACAAGGATTCAGCGAAGATCGCCCAGGTGTGCAGCGAGGACAGCAGCATGAACACGTACAGCCACGTCGCTTGGACGCGCCGCATCTTGTCCTTTTCGAGCGGGCGACACGCGAAGACACCGAGGCAGGACGCGATGACGCCGTAGATGGGCAGTCCGATCGCGACCAGCGCGATGACAAACCACGCGCTTGGGGTGATCTCTCCCGCCGCGACGAGGAGCGTCACGGCCATCGCCGCCGGCCAGAAGGTCACGAGCGATCCCCAGAAGAGGCCCTTTTCGATGACGACCTTGTCCATGCGAATCGGCGCCGCGAACAGCATCCAGAGCGCCTGTCCCTCCGCGTTCAGGGTCGGCAGCGCGGAAAAGCACAAGGTGTACGCGCCAACTCCAAATACGGCCGCGCCGAGTGCGCGCGGGCTCTCGAGAGCTCCGACGAATGCGCCCGGATTGATGAGGTACTGGGCGACGCCGACAACGATCGGGACCAGCAAGGTTTGCATCAGGAACGTGCGGTCACGGGCTAGCAGCAGGATCTCTTTGCGCTGAATCGGACTGAGCCAAGACCGGGGCTTTCGCGTCACAGATGGTGCCGTTGCGACCCGCGACGATTCGCGCAGTCCGCCCCCGACGAAGCCGTGGCGGAGAACCCATTGCAGCGCGCCCACGATGATCGCGACGCTGGCCAGGACTTCGACAGCAAGTGCAGCGAGCAGGGCGGCGGCCTCGAACGGGGCGGTCGCGAGCGCGGCCTGCGTTGCCAGCCCAAACGGCGTCCATGCAAACCACTCGGGGGTCGCCGCGAGCCAGTCGAAGACGAAGAAGCTCGGGTCGCGGCCGCCTCCGGTACCCAGGCTCATCGCGACGTACATCGGCGCGAGGCCGGCAATCGTGACAAATGCCTGCAAGTTTCGCAGAACCTGCTGCTTGACCCGCAGTCGGAGCCACGCCTCAACGCCGGTGCGCAGCGCCGCTCCAAGCAAGAACAGCATTATCGCCGCGACCGCTCCGATGAACGGCGCCGCCCAACGCCAGCCGCCATGCCACGCCAACATCGTCAGCGCCGGGAACACCAGGAGGTAGCCGACCGCGTGGACCACGGACCGCTCGGCGATGCGCGCGATGAGAAGCGGCCCGGTTGCAATCGGCAGCGTCGCCAGCCACGCCAGGTCCCATTGGGGCGCGCTGAACTCGCCGCGGGCCGCGATGTTGAGCAGGAAGTACGCCAGCCACACGATGGATACGAGGCCGGTGGCGGCGACCACAAACGGGACAGGTCCCGGTGCTCCCAGGGCGCTGAGGCCCTCGAGCATCGCCGGTGCGTCAGTGATCGCGGCAGACACGCGGGCGAGGTTGCGCAGCGCGTACAACGACAGCTGAAAGGCGGAAAACAGCATCAACGGCGCGAACAAGAACGCTACCAGCCACGACGGCGTACGTTTTCCTGCGACCGCTTTGCGGGGACCGTTCGACGCGCCGGAATCCTGTCGCTTGAACGCAGACAGCCCCGCGCTGAGCATGTGACCGAGGCGTCGCAGGCGCAGCCGGACGAGCAGCCGGATCGAGCGGATCACGGGGCCTCCGCCGTTGCGCCCAGGAACATCTCTTCCAGCGTGGCTTCCCCTCCGTGCACCGCGCGCAGCTGTTCGACTGGACCCTCCGCGACCAGCTTGCCGCGCGCGATGATGCCGACCCGATGACTCAATCGTTCGGCCATGTCGAGCAGGTGCGTCGAAAGGAAGATCGTGCGTCCCTGCCCCGCGATCGCCAGCAGTCGATCCTGGACCTCGCGCGAGGCGCGTGGATCAAGGCCGCTGGTGGGTTCATCGAGAATCAGCACCCGCGGTTCGTGAATCAGCGCGCAGGCGAGCCCGAGCTTCTTCTTCATGCCCATCGAGTAGTTGACCGCGTAGTCTTCGGCCGCCTCGGTCAGGTTGAACGACGCCAGCAACTCCGCGGCTCGTTCGCGCGCGGCGCCGTCGTCCATGCCGTGCATTTGAGCAACGAATTCAACGATCTCTCGGCCGCGCAGGAAGTCATAGAAGGTGGGCGTGTCGGGCAGGTAACCGACGATTCGCATCAGCTCGGCGCGATCGGCGTGGCAGTCGAGCCCACGGATCCGGGCGGTTCCCGATGTCGGCACGAGGATCCCCATCAACATCCGGATGGTGGTCGTCTTCCCGGCGCCGTTGGGGCCCAAGAATGCGTACACCTCGCCCGGACTTACATCGAGCTCGAGATCGCTCACCGCCTCGAAGTCGCCGTATCGTTTCGTGAGTTGCTGGGTGCGGAGCATGCTTTCGTCCCGCGCGGCCGGTCACCTCAGCATCGCGCGCAGTCGCTTGGCCACAAAGCCGATCGCCTCGTGGTGGGGGTTGTGTCCGACGTTGTCGAGCACATGCAGCGTCGCACCGGGGATGCCCGATGCATAGGTGTGCATGTTGTCGGGATGTACGAGCCGTTCCTGCCGCCCGTAGATCACCTGGGTCCGTGCGCTGATCGACGGGTAAGTACGCGCGAACTCCTCGCCGGGCTCGGGATTGAGCAAGCGATTGAAATGGCCCGCATGTTCCGCACGACGCAACGCGAATTGGCTGGCGAGGTGGCGACGGATGGGGCGCGGATAGGGCAACGGCCGGCTGAATCCGAGGTCGAGCAGCTGCTCAAAGTCGGCGAGGCTCCGGATCAGCAGCAGGTTGCGACCGCGGGATCGAAACGCCTCGAACTCGTCGGACAGGCCGTCGGGACCGGCGCCCGAGAGGATGGTGAGGCTCCGGGCGCGATCAGGGTGATCGTCGACAAAACGTGCCGCGAGTCCCCCGCCCATGGACTGTCCGCAGACGTGCACGGAGCCCAGGCCCAAAGCATCGAGAAACGCCGCCAGGAAGCGAGACTGAGCTGGCGGCGTGATGTGCGCCGAAGAGACGACTGGAGCGTCCCCGAAGCCAGGCATATCCACCAAGATGAGGTCGAAGTGCCGGTACAGCGCCATGCACAGCGGCGTGAACGTCTCCTTCCGGTCGCCAAACCCATGGATGAGAAGCAGCGGTTCGCCTCGGCCACCGCGCAGCCACGTACATCGTCGTCCAGCGACCGTGGCGGTCTGGTAGCGAAGTCCTGTGACCCGCCGGATAACACGTTGGGCCGTGCGATACGAGGCGGTGCCGAACCGAAGCTCAGCCGCTGCGCGGCGCCCTGTCACGTCACTCCTGGGATTGGTCGTACAAGCGCTGCAACGCGCCCGGTAGCTGCGTCGGACGATAAGGTTTTGCCACGACGCCGACAACGCCGGTCAGCGATTCGACCACCGAAGAGGGGAAACGAGGTCACAGGCAGAGAGGCGAGCCCAACATGTCCACCGCGACGTGCCACCAGTCGTTGCTCTTTGTGCCGTCGGAACGATAGCTGCCGACCGCGTGCAGGTTGCCACTGACAATGGCGCACGAGTTGAACGCGTCGTACTGCTTGCCACCGATCGTCTTGGTCACCAGGACCTTGCCGCTGGTGTCGGTCGCGACGATCCAGCCGTCGTTGGACCCGGCCGTACTCGACCCGGTCGTGCCCGCCGCCAACACGACGGTCTTGCCAGCCACGACGCCGGTAGTGACGCGCCTGAACGTGTCCGAGCTCGAGCCCCCAACGACGGTCTGAGCGGTCAGCTTGCCCGCCGCGTCGATGAACGCGAGCCAGCCGTCGTATCCCTTCGAGACATCGCCAGCCTGCGTCTCACCGGCCGCCACCATGCCGCTGCCGACGGACGCGATGGCCCAGAATCGGTCGTTTCCGGCTTGCGATTTCGGGTGCGTCAACGTCGGTTTGCCCGCGCTGTCGACGCGAATCAACCAGCCTTCGTCGCGCAGTGCCGAGCCCTTGTAGTGATAGCCGACCGCCGCGAATGACTTGGTCGAAGCAAGGTAAGCGACCCCGCGCGGGTAGTTATAGGTACCAGCGTCCTTGAGGGAGACCGTCTTGACGCCGGTCAGCTGCCCCTTGCCGTCCAGCTGAGTCAGCGCGCCGTAATAGGACCCCGAGCGCACACGCCCGCCAACGACCACCCCGTCACCAGCCGGCGCCAACGTGTAGAACGCTGTGTATCGATCGCCGTGCCGTGCATCGACCACCTTCTTGCCGGTCGCATCCAGCGCGAACACCCACGCCCGCAACGTCGTGCTCGATGTGCTCGTGTAGTTGTGGCCGACGCCCCAGGCCAGCCCTTTGTGCGTTGTACCGGCGCTGAGGTAGTCGCGGTATTTGCTGCCGACCCATTTGCGCCAAAGAGCTTTGCCTTTCTTGTCGCGGCGCACCACGTATGCGTCCTGGTAGCGCTGCCCGGCCGTGATATTCGAGCCCGTGTACGTGGCGCCCAGCGCGTAGGTGCCGCCCGCGCCATCGTCGCCAATCCCGTACATGGTGTCGCTGACGTAGGTCTTGAGCGGGTTGCCGAGCGCCGAGCTGTCCTCGATGAACGACATGAAATTGCATCCACAGCCGCCCGACGCCGAACACAGCTTGCCGCCGCCGCAGGGCGTCTTCTCGGGCACTGCCGCGCTCTGACACTTGCCGTAGACGCAGGTGTCGGTCGTGCAAGCATGGCCGTCGGAGCACGCGGCGTCGGACTCGCAGCACCCGACCTGCTTGGGATGGCTGCAAGCGCCGGTTTTCGTGTCGCACGTGTCGGTTGTGCACACCTTGCTGTCGTCACACATCGGATCGCCCGTGCACTTGACCGGTTTGCCGGGGCAAGCCGCCTTGCCGTCCTGCGTCAACTTCAGGTGCCAGCCGTTGTAGTCGGACTTGCCGGGGTTGAAGAGCCGTGTCCGCCCCGCCAGCAAGATCCCGGCTCCAGCGGCTTGTGCGACACCCGACAAACTGCCCCCGGTCGGATCCATAACGCGCAGCTGTCCGATCGGCTTGAGGTCGAGCCCAAAGCGATGCAGCCAGGCCCGTGAACCGCCCCCGACGATCATCACCGAACCGTTCAGTACCGCGATGCGGCGCGCATATTCGGTGAACAGCGGTCGTCCAAAGAAGCGCTGCGACAACACACCGAGCTTGGCGTCCACGTGCACCAACCAGCCCGCGGTTTCGCCATTGTGGGGCGCCCATCCCACAGCCGCGTACGACCCGTCGGGCAGCCGCGCGATCGCGGAGAGCCGGTCGCTGCTGGTCCCTGGGCCACCAACCCAACGTTGCGCGATGCGTTTTCCGGCGCTGTCGAAGAGCGCGAGCAGACCTTCGTTGCTCTTGGTCTGTGTCGATGACGTGCCAGCCGCGACGACCACACCGGTCTTGGGATCGTGTGCGACGCCATAGCCGTAGTCGTAGAACCCACCGACCTGGCCGAATTCCGCCGTCTTCACGATCTTGCCGGCCGCGTCCGTCCACACGACGAGCCCGTCTGTCCGGTTGTTGGAGTTGTAGATCGAGCCCACCGCGACAGCGCCCTTAGACGTCGCGATGACATGGTGCGCTTCATCGCTGCTGGTGCCGCCGTGGTTGGCATGTCCGACCTGTTTGCCGGCCTTGTCGAAGCGCCACAGCCACAGGTCGTTGCCGCCTTTTGTCCCCGTATCGTTGCTGCGTCCGACGACCAGCGCGCCACCGTCGGGCATCGTCGCGACACCGAACGCGTAGTGCCGGCTCGTCTTGCTGACCCGCGTGGTGCGGCTCGAGCTCAGGACCTTGCCCGTTGCATCCCGACGCACGACGCGCCCCGTGTAGTAGCTCGTGGCCTTGGTCCGCGCGTAGTCGACGAACCACCCGCCACCGTCGGGGGTCGCGCTGACATCACCGCCGTACTCGGTGCTCGTGTAGTAGTTTTCGCTGCCCTTCTCCTGGTGCACGCCGAACGTGTCCCAGAACGTTGTGCAGGTCGACTGCGAGCATTTACCCGCCCCGTCACACGCCACGTCTTTTCCGCAGGGGATGCCCTTGGGAGCTGGCGCGTTGGTGCACTTGCCGGTCTTGGGGTCGCACCAGTCGTTGGTGCAAGCGTTCTTGTCGTCACACTTGCCGGTCGGGACGCTGCTGCACTTGCCGCTCCCAGCGTCGCACTTGCCCACGGAGCACGAGTCTGCGGCCTTGCAGTCCTTGTCGGCCTTGCAGCAGGTGTTGACGTTGCGGCACGTGTTCTTCTCGCACCGGTCTTCGGTGCACTTGTTGCTGTCCTCGCACTGCACGTCGATGTGGCAGCACCCGGCGATCTTGGTGTAGCCGCACGCGTGTTTTGCGTCGCACTTGTCGGCGGTGCACGCGTTGTTGTCGTCGCACTCGCCGTCTGCGTCGCAACACGCGGCCTTCTTCACCGGCGGCTTGCACTTGTTGGTGATCCCGTCGCACGTGCTCGTCGTGCAGAACTTGCCGTCATCGCAGTGACCGTCGAACAAGCAGCAGCCGGGAATCGCCGGGTTCGTGCACGTGCCCGTCTTCGTGTCGCACACGTCGGCGGTGCAGAGCTTGCCGTCCGCGCATTGGTTGCCGTTTTTGCACTTCACGGTCGCACCGGGGCAATTCAGCGCGCCGAATTCCGAGAGGCGGAGCACCCACCGGTCATACGACGTTGCGCTGTTGAACGTTTCGCCGGCCACGACCAACCCGCCCGCCGGATGCTTGTCGACGCCGAGCAGGTGGTCGCTGCCTGTCCCGCCCATCGCCTGCGGTTGGCCGACGAGCGCGCCATCTGCCCCAACACGAGCGATCCATCCTTCGTTGCCGGGCATGTGTGCGCCATAGCTCCGCGTGAGCCCGGCCGCCCAAACGCCACCATTCGCCGCCGCCGTCGCCGCGTAGAAGATGTCGGTGCTCGCCCCGCCGAACAGGTGCTTGTTGAGGTTCTTGCCGTCGGGATCGAAGAACGCCACCACCGCCTGGTCGCCAGCGCCGGGCGCCGTATCGGTACCCACACCTGCATACTTGCCCTTCGTCGTGACCACCGCGCCGTACAGCGCCCGGTACTTCGCGGAAACCGGCACCCAGGTCTTGAGCGTGTCGTCCTTGGCGACGATCCACACGCCACCGGCATACGTCCCATTGGATCCGGCGAGCAGCACATTGCCGGTCGCCTTGTCGAGCGCGCACCCGTTGACCACGTCCGAACCCGACGACTTGATCAGCGTGGCGGACAGCTTCTTGCCGTCCTTGTCCACGCGTCCGATGAGCGGGTCGTAGCTTGTCGAGCCGTTGTACCCGCGCCCGCACACGATGAGGCCATTGCCGGACGTCGCGACCGCGCCGCGCAGCTCCTCGCGGTGTTTGCCAGCGTTGTACGAGCTCGCGATGAACGTCGCCGACTTCACCTTGCCCGACTTGTCGACATGGAGCGCGACGCCGTCGTAGTCGCCCGCGCTGCCCTGCGACCGGCTGTGGCCAACCGCCCAGATTCCGTCGTCCCGGCCGGCGCCGGCGTACAGGTAGTCGAGCTTGCCGGCGTCTCCCCACCGCGTGTGCCACGCGAACTTGCCGTCGGCCGTAAACGCCATGACCGTGCCGTCGTACGGGTAGCTCTTGGCCACCTCACGCGTGTAGCCGATGGCGTAGACCGTCCCGTCGGACGCGGCGACGACCGCTGTGTTTCGCTCGGTGCCGTTGGCGATCTTCGGCGTTTCGCTGTGCAACCCGAACGCGCTTTCCCACGTTGTGCAGGGCTTGGATTTGCCGCACGTCCCGGCGCCGTCGCACACCTTGTCCTTGCCGCACACGCTTCCGAGCGGGGCGTTCTTGTCGTCGCAGCCGCCGGTTCCCTTGTTGCAGATGTCGATCGTGCATTCGTTGCCGTCGTCGCAGTCGGCGTCCTTGCTGCACTTGGGCACACAGCCCGCGATTTTGGTGTTGCTGCACGCGCCGGTCTTGGCGTTGCAGGCGTCCTTGGTGCACTGGTCTTTGTCGTCGCAGCTCTTGGCCTGGCCGACGCATTTGCCGCCGACGCACGCGTCCTTGCTCGTGCACGCGCTGTTGTCGTTGCAGGGCTTGGTCACCGGCGGGTGCTGGCAACCCTTGAGCTTGTCGCACTTGTCGTCGGTGCATGCGTTGTTGTCATTGCAGATCTTGGGCTTGCCCGGCACGCACTTGGCCTTGGCGCACGTATCGCCGTCGGTGCACTTGTTGCCGTCGTCGCAGGCCGCGGTCGAAGCGCCGAACTGACAGCCCATGAGCTTGTCGCAGCTGTCGACCGTGCACGGGTTCTTGTCATCGCACACCACCGATTTGCCCGTGCACTTGCCAGCCTTGCAGCTCTCGCCGGTCGTGCACGTGTTGCCGTCGTCGCATTTGCCGCCGTCCGCGCCGGCTTTGTTGACGCACTTGCCAGTCGATTTGTCGCAGCTGTCCGCGGTGCACGTGTCCTTGTCGTCGCACGTGTTGGGCGGCCCGGCCTTGCACTTGCCGCCGCTGCAGGTGTCCTTGACGGTGCAGCCGTCGCCGTCGTCGCAAACCGCGGTGTTGGGCGTGTTTGTGCACTTGCCGGTTTCCTTGTTGCACGCGTCGTCGGTGCACGGCTCGTTATCGCTGCAGTCCTTGGCGCCCGATGAGACGCAGGTGCCGCCCTTGCAGCTCTCGCCGGTGGTGCAGGGGTTGCCGTCGTCGCAGCTGCCCGCCGCGGCCTTGTTCGCGCATTTGCCGGTCGTCTTGTCGCAGCTGTCGGCCGTGCAGGCGTTGCCGTCATTGCAATCGGTCACCGGGCCCGGCAAACACGCGCCGGCTTTGCACTTGTCATCGGCGGTACAGGTGTCGCCGTCATCGCACGCGGCGCCGTCGTCATCGGGGTGTTTGCACCCGTCCTTGCCGTCGCAGGCGTCTTTCGTACAAGCCTTTCCGTCGTCGCAGAGCGGTTTGGCGCCGGCCGCATTGTCGGTCTTGCCATCGCAGTCGTTGTCGACGCCGTCGCACACTTCTGTGGCCGGATTTGTCTTCTTGCAGCCCGTTTTCGCGTCCGTTTGGCCCGAATCCGAGTTCGCAGCGCCATCGGTCGCAGCGCCGTCGGTCGTCTTGGAGCCCGAGTCTGTATTGGCTTTTGCAGCGTCGTCCCCCGCGGCGCCCGAATCGTCGACGTTCTTGGCTGTGTCCGCCGCCGCTGAACCCGAATCTACGGCCCCGGAGCCCGAGTCGGTCGCCACGTCCGAGACAGATGAATCGTCCCCACCGGTGGTCGCGCCGGTTCCGGACGTATCGATCGTCGATTCGCCGCAGCCGACGACGACAACCGCGACTGCGATGCAGGTAATCAAGCAGCGACGGTGCACTGCGTCGTGTGAAAAGTGTGCGCGGATCATGACGACGCTCCATCCAACCGCTCGCGGTGGCCGCTGGTCGTTCGTGGAGTGAAGGGGCGATATACTTTCAGCAAGTTACCGGACCCGCCCGACACGAGCAAAGGTGAGCGTCGGTTCGCGACACGCTGTTGGAGTCCCGCAAAACCGTGCTACACAGCGGCCATGGCACGCGCTCAGTTCGAACAATTCAAAGAGAAGGTCCGTCAGCTCAACGCATTCGTCGCGCTGAGCGAAGCGGACCCGGTGCTTCATCAGCGGCTTGTCGATTGCGGGGGCCACGACGAGGTTGTCGCGATCGCCGCCGAATATGGGTTCGACATCGGCAGACGCTGGGGTGAGCCGCCGCGGGTCGCTGAGACAGATTCAGCAGACGATTGATTCGAGCCCCTTGTCCGGTCAACGGCGAGTTGATCAGCGGACGTACAGCGCCAGGACTTCGCCGTCCTTGCGGATACCGTTGGTGTAGTTCTTGTAGTCGCCCGGGCCGCCCCACCACTGGATCGTGTTGGCCTTCTCCCAAGCACACCCTGGCCCGCAGCCAGCCGAGTTGATCACGAGCGCGCCGGCGTCGTTGTGGCAGCCGCCGTGGTTGCGCGTGATGTAGAACTCGCGGCATGACCCGGCGCCGAGGCTGATCAGGCTGGCGTCGAACCCGGACGTGTTCACCTTGGTCAGCGCGGGGACGATGTTGCCCTTCTTCCAGGTCGCGTTGGGGTCGTTGCCCTGCAGCTTGAAGCCAAACCAGGTCGCCGCCTTGCCGCCCTGGTAGACGACCGCGAGCAGCTGAGACGCGCCGGTGACGTTGATGCCGCCCATCGAGTAGAGCTTGGACTCCTTGCCCGTATCGAGCATGGCGATGTCGCTGCTGTTGTGGGCCTTGAGGATGTTCGCGCCCGGCTTGGCGAAATTCGACGACGGGCTGTACTTGAAGACCATCGTCCAGCCGCCGCCGAGCAGGGTCATATTGCAGAACGCGCGGATCGGCTTGCCAAACGGTTTGATCCAGTACACGCCGTCTTTCTTGGCACCCTTGTCGAACAGCGCCTTGCAGGAATCGCCGGCTGATTGCGCGTTTTCGCCCAGGCCCCACGCATGAAGCACCGCCCAGCTCTTGCCGTCGCAAAAGCGCAGCTGCTTGGCCTTTGTGTCGGCGTACATGTGGCCAAGGCTCGCGAAGTCGCACGTGGCGGGAGGCGCGGCGAGTCGTGGCAAGCGCACCGCACCGTTAATTAAAAGCGTCTTGGTCGCGGCGACCTTCTGGTTGCTGAGCGTGTCGATGGCGATGGACCACTTGACGATGGCGCCGTCGATCTTGTTGTCGAGGTAGCTGCCGTCGATGACGACGAGGTGCCACTTGCCCTTGGCGTTCTTGCCGACCCACGCGCCGAGGTCGCCGCTCTTGGGTTTGTCGGGTTTGGGCATGATCAGCTGGATGTCTTTGCCCTTGGCCACGCCGCCGTTGTACAGGACGTAGTGCTTGGTTTTGTTGAGGTTCTTGGACACCGCTGCCGGCGGTTTGTTCGCGGGATCGAAGAGCAGCACCTTCACCTTCGGCGCGTCGCTGTTCTTGACGTCCACTTTGACCGTCAAACCTTGCGCGATGCCGATGTCGGGCACATCGATGACGTCGGTGACGCCGTTGGGCGAGTTGTCGGGGATGCCGAGGTTGGCTTTGCCTGAAAACTCGTCTTTGAACTGGTTGGTGAGCAGCCCGTTGCTGACTTCATCGAGCGCGTCGGCGGGCAACTTGGACGGGTCGAGGCCTTTAACGCATGCCAGGCTGCCGTCGGCGTTGATGCCGCGCACGACCTCGCCCTTGCTGTCGCACATGCCGCTGGGGATCTTGATGCCGGTGAGTTTGCTGCCGTCGCCGATGTAGGACCCGGCCGCGACCGTCTTCGCCACGACGCTGTCCGCGGTCACCTTCTTGGCGACGAGGCCATGGCCGCCGAGGTTGAGGTCGCCGTCGAACTTGAGCTCCTTGGCCGATACACAGCCGGTGCACTCAAGGTCGAGCGCCTTGGTCGCCGGGCCGCCTTTGGTCGTGCTGCCGGCGTACGTGAAGCTGACCGATGAGGCCGAGAGCCCACCCTTGAAGTGGTTGGCGGTCAGACACCCCGAACAGGACAGACCGGCGGCGGTGTTGGCGTGCACGGCGAATGGAACTGCGGAAAGGGGCACGCGCGAAAGCTCGGTGGCTCCGTCGAGGGCGACCGCGACGTGCGGGTCGGTGAGCTTGGCGAGCGCGGCGGACGTCACGGGCGTGGTATTGCCGGCGACAAAGTCGAACGCGCCGCCCTTGACGACGACACCAAGGGCCGTCTCTTCCCACGCGGGTTTGGTCGCCTTGGCGTCGGCGTAGATGCGCACGGTCATGGCGTACTTGCCGTCCGCCCCGGGCCCGCCCGAAGCCGTCCGGAGTACACCCTGGATGCCCACACGCCCGGGGGCAGCGGCTCCCTCAGTCGGCAACACGACGCCCATGGCGACGACCAGGAAAGCTCCTGCCAATCGCGAGATTTGAATCGTGGAAAGCTTGTTCATGGCCCCTCCTGCACGCTCTGTTCTACCAACTTCGCGCGGCGCATCTGGACGTCTTTCGCGACCGCCAGGACCTTTACCAGGGCGTGTTCGACCACCTCGGGCCCCGCGTCTGCCGCCATGCCATACATCGACAGGTGCCGCCGCCAGACCTTGCCGCCCGCTTGCCCGGCGAAGAGCATGTTCATGTGGCGCGTGACGTTGTGTAGCCGGCCGCCCGCGGCGATGTGTTCGGCGATGTAGGGCAGCATCTTGCGGACGACATCCGCGCGGGTCACCGGCGGTTCGCGGCTGACGTAGAATCGCTGGTCGACCAGGGCAAAGAGCATCGGGTCATCGTAGGCGGCCCGGCCGATCATCACGCCATCGACCGAATCGAGGTGCTCGGTCATCGCGTCGAGGGTGCGAATGCCGCCGTTGATCTCGATGAGCAGGTGCGGAAACGCGCGCTTGAGGCGGTAGACGTCCTCGTAGCGCAGCGGCGGCACGTCGCGGTTTTCCTTGGGCGACAAGCCGTTGAGCCATGCCTTGCGCGCGTGGACGCTGAACCGGTCGCACCCGGATTCGGCGACGACCGACACGAAGCGCGCCATGTCCTCGTACCGGTCGATGTCATCAAAGCCGATCCGGTGCTTGACCGTAACGGGGATTGAGACCGTTGCCCGCATCTTGGCGACGGCCTCCGCAACACGTTCCGGCCGGGCCATCAGGCACACGCCGAAGCTGCCCTTTTGCACCCGATCGCTCGGGCAGCCGACGTTGATGTTGACCTCGTCGTAGCCGCGGTCCTCTCCGATGCGGGCGCAAGCGGCGAGCGCGTCGGGATCGTCACCGCCGAGCTGCAGCGCGATCGGATGTTCGTCACCGTGAAATCCCAGCAAGCTGTCCCGATCGCCGTGCAAGACCGCTCCGGTGGTCACCATCTCCGTGTACAGGAGCGTGTGGCGCGTGATCTGCCGCAGCAAGAACCGAAAGTGCCGGTCGGTGCGCTGCATCATCGGCGCGAGCGAAACCGGGTGGGTCGCGGCGCGGGTGCAAGGACGAGCGGATGCCATGGCGAGCAACTCTTAGAACGGGTCGCAGGGCGAGTCGTTGCACACGTCGATGATCTCGCCGGTGTCCAGGAAGTGCAGCAGCTGCTTTTGGTGGTTGGGCATCTTGCGCGGCTTGCCGTGCGGGTCTTTGAGCTTGCACGGCGCGAACACGCCCTTGGGATCGCAGTCCTTCTTGAGCAGGCAAATGTTGGACGGGCCGCACTTGAGGCCGTCGATGTCATCGGCGGGCGGGACGTTGCCGGGTTTGGGCCACGGGTTGCCGAAGCTCCAGTTCACAAGCCCCGAGCCCTTGTGGGGAAACGGCGTCTCCTTCACGCCGTACACGGCCTTGCCGTAGTGCTTCATGAGCTTGACGCCCCAGCCGCTGCGCACCGTGATTTCGTTGGTGAGCAGCGCCACCTGGTAGTCGCCGGTGGCCGATGCCAGCAAGACCTCGTGTTTGGGCGTGCCGTTGTGAGGCTTGGTCTTGAGGTGCACGTAGTGGCTGCTCGGGTCGACCATGTCCCACAACGACTGCCCGGCGGTGAGCAAGATGGCGCGGTCGATCGCGTTGCCATAGGTACCCATCATCACGGCGAAGAACGGCTGGAAGTCGACCGAGCGGTGCAGCAGCGTCGCGTAATTCTGGCCCGGCACACCAAGGTGGCCGCGGGTGATGTCCTGGCTCAGGGCCATAAGCGTGCCGCCGTAGATGCCGCCCTGGCTGATCCCGGTGTAAACGAGCCGCTTCTTGTCGATCTTGATGCCATGTTTCTGCGTGAAATCCATGCCGGCGAATCGTTCGCGCATGGCGCGCGCCAGCAACAGGCCCTCGAGCATTCCCTGGTGCAGTCCGTCGACGAGGACCGGGAAATCGCTCATATCGACGATCATCGCCGCGATGCCGTTGTTGTCCGCTGACGCCATGCCCGACCAATCGCAGGCGAAGAAGATGAGCTTTCCTTCGCGCGCCAGGTACGCGTTGTGTCCGCCGCCGACCTGGCTGCCGCGACCCAGCAGTCCGTGACCGTACTGGGCCAGCCCGTGCGGCGTGCCGTCGAGCGCGGTGTGCGGGACGCGGATCCAGAAGTCGCGCGTGATCGTGCCGTTCTGGGCGGGTTTGCCGTCCTTGCCGAAGTTGAGCATGTGCATCTTGAAGGAGCCGACCATGTGGTCCCTGGTGAACCGTGGGACCGTGAACGTGCCCTGCAGCTCGTATGCCCAATTCGCCTTCTTGTTCTTCGAGTTGTCGACCGTCTTGGTGATCTTGAGCTCGGGTCCCTTGCTGCCAGCGATCGCAAAGCCCTTGTCGCGGACGTGAAGCAAGTCGCCGTGCAGCGTGTTGGTGGACGCGGTCACAAAGTCCCAGGAGAGGACGAGGTCGGCCTTCTTGATGCCGGCCTTGTCCAACAGACCGAAGATGTCGTCGAACCCAGCTTGGCGATGCGCAAGGTCGGTGCCGGTCGTCTTGCCGTCGCGCAGCTTGGCGAACGCGTCACTGGGCTTGATGGCTTTGCCGTCGGTGGTCTTGAGGCCGTGAAACGCGACGATGTAGCGGGTGGCTTCGTTGAGGATGACGAGGGGACGCAAGAACAGGACTTGCTGGTCCTTTTCGCCGGTCTGGTCGAGCTCGACGAAGTGGGGAACGAGCGACGCCGAGCCGTCCTTGGCGATCTCGATGAGCAGACTGGGGCTCTTCTTGGTGACGGAGACGTCGGGCTTGGACTCGCTGGCCATGTCCTTGATGTCGATGCCGGGGAAGTGAACGAGCACCGCTGAACCGACGCCGTAACCGTCCAGACGCTTGTACGCATCGGAGTAGACGTGTTTGTCGTTGAGGTTTCTCGGCAGCGTCTTGGCCCCGAAGTTGAGCCGGTAGCCGGTCGTCGTCTTGCTGTCTTTGGCGAGGTACAGGTTGCTCGGCCAGGGCAGGGCGCAGCGCGTGGGCTGAAGCGGGTCGCAGTCGTAGGCGCCGCCTTTGGTCACCGTGTCTGCGCTGGTCGCTGTGTCGCTTGTAGTCCCGCCATCAACGCCGGCGTCGGCAGCGGTCGCCGTGTCTTCGTCCTTCTTGTCTGTGTCCTCATCGCCGCCGCAAGCGGGCAGGGCAGCGAGCGCGAAGAAGACGGCAGCGACGATCGCGCGGGGGTAAGGGGCACCGGCGTAAGGGACACCGGCGTAAGGGGCGCGGGCGTAACGGGTGCTTTGCAAGGCTGCTTTGTTGGGCGTGGACATCGCGGGCTCCGAGGAGGTTGCGGACCGTGTCGAGACGGGCTTTGAGCGCGCGGGTTGTACCAGATCAACCGGGCCGATTCATCATTCGTTTCAGGCCGCTACCAACCAGACCCCGATCGCCATGGCCAGCACGGCCAAGACGCGTCGGCGCCCGATGGTCTCCGCGAAGAAGATCCGGCCGAGCAGCAGCGCGGCGATGGCGCCGACCGCGCGCTTGATGGCTTCGACGACACCGACGTACGCACCCATCACCGCGAACAATTGCAGGCCCAGCGCGACGGCGGCCACGATCACACCTGCGACGAACGAGCCCTGTACGGCTGTGACGTCACGCAGCTCCCGAAGGCGGCCGACGACGAGCAACCAGACGACCAGGGATACGGCGAGCGCGGCGGCTTGCAGGAAGGCATGCATGGCGATGGTGCTGTGTTGCATCGACAGCTTGTCGAACGCGGCGGTTGCGGCCCAAAGCGCGGCGACAACGGCCATGAGCAGCGCCCCGACGCGTGCGTTACGGGTGGTTGAACCGTCGCCGTCGACGTTCGCCTTGAGCAACGTGCGCACGCCGTGCATTCCAATAGCGCCGCCGACGACCAGCAGCACGCCCGCGATCTCCTTGGCGCTGAGCACCTCGTCGAGCCAGGACGCGGCCATCAGCGCGGCGAAGACCGGGGTGAGCGCCAGCAGCGGGACCGACGCGCTGAGGTCCGCGCGGCGCAGCGATTCGAAGAACAACAGGTTGGCGATCATGTTGACCGCCCAGACGGCGATTCCGGGGCCCACGTACGCCGCCTCGGGCGCCGCAAACCCGTCCAACCACGCCCACGCCAAGTACAGCGGCGTCTGACCGATGGCGAGAATGCAGGTCAACGGCAGGGGGGCGACGTGACCGACAAGGCGCTTGCGGAGCGCATCGAACACCGCCCATAGCAGCGCGCATGCGAGTGCGGCGAGCAAGGCGAGCGTGGTTGCCGTCACGTCGGCCGACCGGCGTCACGTCGCATCGAGGGGGCCGGCCGTGCGCGGATTCCAGAGCAAAATCGATCCCTTCGCATCCAACCTATGATCCCGATCATATTGAGGCTTTCACGAAGCTGAAAGATATCGATCACTTCCGATCCGCCGCTTGACCACCGGTTCACCACGTCGCTACGAACGTCGTCATGCCGCTGCCGAAACCGGGACCGCTGTACACCGATCGACGCCGACCCGTCTACGGGCGGTCGACCGCGCTTCGTGGCGTGCCAACTCCCTACGGCGACGGATCGCGCTGGCTGACGATCATCGGCCTGGGTGCGTGCGCTTGCGCCTGGGTCTGGATGCTCGGCGGCGAGCAGCTTCTCGATGGCGTGACCGAAGCTGTGGCCGATCCATCCCCCCCGCCCGCGGTCTTGGCGGCCAAACCAGCAGCCGGAAATCCCGCCGGGGCCACCAGGTCCACGCTGGCAAAGTCCGGTCCTCGCGTCACATCGGCCGGCAAAGCCCAGGGACAAGAGCGCGCAGCCAAGTCCGTCGCAAGCACCACGGACAAGGCCGGCAAGGCGCGGTCGCAGTCGACTCCAAACGGGGTAAAGGCAGCCGGACCGAACACCGCTAGCGTGCCGCGACCTATCGGACCCAAGCCCACGCCGCGTCCGGTCGCCGAGTCTTTGTTGCGAGCGGGCCAGGACGCCGTCGCCCGCCGTGTCATCGCCGTTTGGGGATCGGTGGCCGACCTTGATTCGATGCGAGGCGCCGCCGTTGACCTGGTGGACCGCGGCCTGGCGCTGCACGATTTCAAGCTCCGCGAGGCGATCATCCGCCACCGCACGCGCGATCCCCGTCGCTACAAACGCGCGTCCAAGCCGCGAACCGTCGTCGCCTGGCGCCGCGCCCTCAATTGGCGTTCCTTGCGGGCGTTTCTCGACGCCTTTGCCGCGCGCTTGCCGACCGATCCCAACCACGTCGATGCGGCCGTGTGGATGCCCGGCGACATTGTCTACGTTAAACCCAGCCCACGACGCGCGCGCCTGATGCCCGCCATCGTGAGCGACCGCACCGACGACGACGGCGTATCGCTGCTCATCACCCTGGATCCGCGCGACAAGGTGGCGCTGGAGCTCCACAGCCTCGACGACTACCCCATCCGGCATCATTATCGGCTCGACGACAAGCTCCTCAAACGGGCACGGGCGCGTTTGGGCATGTAGCCCGTCTTCCCGCCGGGGATCGACCGATGATCGCCTTCGCCGCCGTGCTTGCGGCCGTTTTTGCGCTCGGAACCGCGACGCCCTGGGTCGGTCTCGCGGCCGTCGTCACCTGGGGGCTGTGCGCCGCCGTCGGTCACGTCGTGTTGACCAACAGCCCGATTCGGGGAGATGCCCGCGCCGCCGTTGATGTCGCCGTCGGCCTCTGCGTGCTGGCGATGTTCGCGACCGTATCTGCGTGGGTGGCGGGCGGGACGTCGTGGGGGGCCTGGTTGTTCGCCGCGGCGGGCTTCGCATGCTTGCCAGCTTGGCGCCGAAAGGGGGCGCGTCTGTCGCCAACCGGCCAGACGGTGCTCATGGCGTCGGTCGTTCTCGGTTGCGCGCACCAGCTCGGCCAGGGCGTCGAGTGGCATGGCGTTCACCTCATCACGGATCGTTACGGCGACTACCGCTACCACCAGCACCAGGCCAACCTGATCCGCTCCCACGGGCTGCCGCTCGTCGACCTCTATGGCTGGCTGGCGACCCCCATCGCGCCGCTCGGTCACCGTGGCCTGCCGACACTGCTCGCCGCACTGCGCGACCTTTGGGTTGTTGGTGCGGACGACGCAGCGCGCGGACTGGGCGTGTTCGGCTACGGCTTGCTCGGCCTTACGGGCGCCGCATTCGCCAGCGCCATCCCCGGTGTTTCGGCGTCGCGTGCGTCCTTGTTCAGCTGGATCGGCGCGCTGACCGCCCTGACGTGGAGCCCGCTGCTTGCGTGGGCCAACGCGGTCATCACACCGAAAGGACCCGGCTCATGGGCGCTGCTCAAGACGGCGTTGACAGAACCCACGCCACACAGCCACTGGGCTCCGGTCTCCCTGGCCGCCGGCGCCTACCACAACCTGCCGCAGCTGATCTCGGTGGCGCTAGGTTTTGCATCTCTTGTCGCGTTGTCGCGGTGGCCAAAAAAACGCGCGGGCGGCGTCGTGCTGGTGGCCTCGTGTCTAATGGCGGTTTCGGGCCTGGTCAAACCGACGATGATGGTGCTGCTGGCGCCCGCGCTCGTGATTGTCCTGGCCCAACGCCGCGCGGGCTGGCGCAGCTGGATGGCGGCTCTCACCCCGCTGGTCATCGGGGTCGTCCTCTACGAGCTTGATCGCTTCACGCACGCCAACACGACCCTGCAAATCGTCATCGTCGACACCTCGCGGTGGAGCGTCCGCAACTGGCCGTTTCTCTTCGGCCTGGCGGTCGGCATCGTGTGGCTGCCCATGCTCGCCATGACCAGGGGACTGTCCGACGCGGCTTTCGGCCGTCATCGTTGGGGTGTCTTCGAGTTGGTGCTGATCGCGGCCGCGGGCTCGGTCCTTTTCGCGACGCTTTTCGCCGAAGCCGATCGGTCGCGCGCGCATCACGGCAACCTGTTGTGGGGCCTGGCCGGCGTGCTCCCAGCATGCGCCCCGGTCGCGATTGCAAAGGCCATGCACTGGCGTCGATCGGCCCGATTCCTGGTTCGAGCAGCCGCCCAAGTCGCGCTCTTCGCCGCCTTTCTGCACATCGTGCCCGGCACGCTCTACGCCGCGTCGTACCCCGATAACGAAACCGTCCGCCGTCGTGGCGCTGCCCATACGCGACTGAAGATCGAGGCCGCTTCTTCGATCCCCCGGGATGTGCCTGCATTGTCCGATCCGTGGCTCGATCTGGCCGACCACGTGCCCGCCATCGATCGCATCATCATCACCCGCATGGCGTTTTCGCCCGACCCGATCGCGCGCTGGCAGACCTGGCGGGCAGCCATCCGCGCGATCAACAACGACAAACCGCTGACAGAGGAGCAGGACGCATTGTTGAACGCGTACCAAGCGGTCGTCGTCGGCGCGCCGAGCTCCAAGCTGCGGAAGTTCCTGCTCGACCGTGGCTACCGGCCGATCCCAGGTGGATCCAACCGCGTCGCGGTCGCGTTGATGCAACCGCGTCCGCACGACGGCAATCCCGGCCGGACGTCTCCCCGCTAATCCGCTACGCTCCGTAGCACCATGCACCGAATTCAGTACACGACCGCAACAATAGTCGCCCTGGCCTTCCTCGCGCCCGCGTGCACCAGCCCAACTGGCACCGGCGGCGGCACGACTCCGAGCTCCACGGTGGACAGCAGCGGCGGCACCACGGACTCCGGCTCGGCCCCCGACGCTTCTCCAGCCGACGCGACTTCTCCAGCCGACTCCGCTTCCACAGCCGACGCTGCGCCCACGGCCGACACCAACGCGGCCGACACCGCTTCCAGCGCCGACATCAAGACGGCCGACACCAACACCAAACCGGGCTGCGGCAGCGCCAAAGTCACCCTCGTGGGCAAGAGCCCCATCAGCGGCAAGACGCTCGACTTTCCCGATGTCTGCAACGTCTCGAACGGCGACGAGCTGAAACTGTCCCTCAAGAACGGCAAATTCACCTTCTTCTGGGAGCCGCTGACGTCCGAGCCGCCGCGCATCACTGTCGACGCCACCGGCATGAAGAGCGGCGCTGCCAAACCGCTCGGCGACGACCCCAAGATCGTCGTGCCGATGGCCGCCCCGTTCGGCAACTGCACCACCAAAGCCGCCAACAAGCCCGCCGACATCGGAACGGCCACCCTCACCTACGACAGCGAAAAGCCCGGCAGCAAGTACACGTTCGAGGCGCAAGGCAAGGCGTCGTGCTACAGCGGCAGCAGCGGCGGCACCTCGTGGCCGACGTTCACGCTGAAGATCGAAGGCACGCTCTGACGTGTAGCGGTCAGCCCCGGATCCCGTTGGGGATCCGGTCAGCCCCGGATCCCGTTGGGGATCCGGTCGGCCCCGGATCCCGTTGGGGATCCGGTCGGCCCCGGATCCCATTCGGGATCCGGTCGGCGAACCTGCTTCGCAGAACCGCCTAAACTGTGCTGGACCTCAACGGCGGAGAAGGTGCACGGCGGCAAGGGGGTCTGACCCTTTCATATTACTTTTTCCAGCGAAGGAACACGGGCCGTTCGTGTGCTTGGATGAAAATGTAATATGAAAGGGTCCGTCCCCCGATCGCTTCACACACTCGGTCCGCGCCGGAGCAGCAGATGACCGACCTCTTCGCCGACAAAGCAGCCGACTACGACGACCGTCCAGTCCCCCAGCAAATCTCCGCCGGGGTGTTCGCCGCGATCCAACAGAACGTGGCGCTGTCGCCTGAGCTTTCCGTCCTCGACTTCGGCGCCGGCACCGGCCTGGTAAGCGTCCGTCTGGCGCCGCTGGTCAAGCACATCCTCGCGGTCGATGTCTCCGCTGCGATGCTCGACAAGCTCACGTCCAAGCCCGGCCTCGCCGACAAAGTCACGGCGGTCTGTCAGGACATCACCAAGCGGCCGTTGGACAGACAATTCGAGCTGGTCGTCAGCGCGATGGCCATGCACCACGTTGACGACACAAGCGGGCTGCTCAACGCGCTCTTCAACCACGTCACGCCCGGCGGCCAGGTTGCGCTAGCCGACCTCGACAAAGAAGACGGCCACTTCCACCCACCCGGCATTCACGGCGTGCACCACAGCGGCTTCGAACGACCGGCGCTCGCAGAGATGGCGGAGCGAGCAGGATTCACCGACGTCGCGTTTGTCACTGCCTGCGAGATTGACCGTGACGGGCGTCCGTATCCGATCTTCCTAATGACCGCGACACGTCCCTGATCGTCGGTGTCGCCGCGAGCGGGGTCGGGTACTCCCTTTTTCCCGCGCCTGCGCCGATGTAGCTGGGCCTCTTTCGCGTCGGGCGGGTCTCGCGACCCCGGCTACCGACCTCGTCGTCTGAGAGACCGTTCCGATCCGCGGGCACAACAGGGCACCATCGAACCAGCAATTACCCGGATACACTAGCGGTCGCCCTGGCGCGGAGTCGTAGCGTCTGGGAACCGTTTGGCATGTGACGCCCAGCCTCGCGCTGCTTGGATCGGCGCAACGCTTGGGCGATGGGAGGAGAGCATGTCCGGATCCGACACGGCCGACGCGGCTGCGCAAGCCGCTCCCCAGGCATCGACGGCGGCGACGGCTGAACAGTCCTCGGGATCGCAACCCGCCGCAGCGTCGGGCGGCGGCCAAGTACGCAATCAGCTACGCGGGATGAACTACGAGCAAGGGGCCGCTCTGGTGTCTCCAAGTCGTGCATCTACGGGCATCGGCGGTCAGGCTCAGCCGGTGGGACAGTCCGGTTCGGCTGGTGGCGGGGCGTCGGCGGGCGCCGAGCAAGGCCAGTCCAAGGGCATCGGGGGCGCGATTCGCGACCGGCTCACGCTCGAGGGTCGGCGCGAGGAAGTTACCGAACAAGCGTCCGAGATCCCTTCGCAGGACGTCATCTATGAGCAGTTGGCGCACCGTTTTGCCTACGATGACGAGCCCGATGCCGCGGCGCTGGCGGTATTTGGCTATGGATGCGTGGACCGCATCATCGATCCGCAGACGGACCTACAGGCCTTCGTTTTCGCCCCTATTTCTGAACGCGTCGCCGAGATGACCGAAAAGCAGGGCAGGGCACCGAGGACGGTGGTCGCGTTTCGCGGCACGTCCAGCGCCGCTGACGTGGAAGACGACGCCAACACCGAGGGCATTGGCATGTTCCAGTTCTCGGCCAACGAGCCGGGAATCGGCGCGCTCATGGGGCGATGGGCGCCGGTTGATGTAGTCGGACACAGCCTCGGTGGAGCGCTCGCCCAGATCGCGGCAGCTCGCTTCCCCGGGGCGACCAACCGCGTCGTTACATTCCAGTCGCCGGGCATCAACTTGAGCGATGTTCAAAATCTGCAGCGGCACAATCGCGGCGCAGCAGCCGACCAACGGGTGGGCGCGACGCACTACCGCACCGATGCCGACGTCGTCCCGCTCGGTGGCGAGCAGCACATCGATGGAAGGGTCCACCAGGTAAGCTATACCGGCGTGCCGACACCGGCGTCGCACATGAGTTACCCGCTGGCCAACGTCGAGAACCTCCGCGAAGGCGAGTACGCCGGTCAGCTGCGCGACGGGGACGACGACGTCATCACCAACACCGCAGTAGACGAAGTCAGTTCGCGGAATCACCGGGGCCGCGGTCGGCAAGCGACCGACGCGGCTCGGGTAGCGGCGGGGGAAGTGCGCGATCACGCAACGAACACGACCTCACTGCCATCACCGTACTCGCCGGTCCCGACACCAACGGTCGCGGTCGACCCCGCGGTCAGCAACTTCCAAGGCGACGATTATGCGCGGGCGTGGGAATCGGCCAAAGCGCAGGCCCGCGCTGGAGTGCCCCTGCAAGCCATCGTGACCCAGCTCGGTGCCGCGCCGAACGTCGACCAGCGGATGCGCACACGGCTGATCACCAACATCACCCAGATGTATGCGTCGCTGGCTCCCGCCCGAAAACAGAACTGACCGGGCCCGTTCGAGAACAGTCCGTGTCGATTGAGTCGGTCAGCGACACAGACTACCTTGCAGGTCGGGGGCGAGGCGAAGCAGGCGCAGGGTCTTGGAGGTCAGCGCCGGCCTGAAGCCGCGGAGCCGGCCGGCGAGTTACCCGGTGGGAAACATGAATCTCGACTTGTGCTCGTCCCACAAAGGCAGGTCGCCACTGAACTCCAACTCACCCCAGAGGCTTCGCAGCATCCGATACGCAACGATGTCCCCTGACCGGAGGTCTTCCGCGGTCGTTTCGCCAACCAAGTGAATCAAGCCACCGTCGAACTCGCGTCGCCCGAACCAGCCGGCATCCCACCCGATACTACCGGGCAGCGCGGCCAGGATTTTTTCCCCCTTAGGCAGTCGCAGCAGCAACGCCCACTCGAGGATTGTTGGCGCCGGCCACTCGTCAATGATTAGTCGCATGAAGCGTGCGGCGGTTGCCACCCCCTCCAGCAACACCCATGTGTTGACCGTTTGGGTCGGTCGTCCACCCAAGGCCCCATACTGGAGGAGGCTTTCACCGAACCAAGCCGTGAAACGACCGTCCGAGTGAAGGACCGCCCCGCGATAGTCGCCGGCCTCGGTGACTGTCAGCGACTTGTTGACGTATTTCTGCTCAGAATGCCGCTGAACCAGACCGAGGCCAAAGCCGTTTCGGCGGCTCGACTCCTCTGCCGGAAGGTGGCGCCACTGTTTCACTACATTCACCTGCTGCGATTCAGTGCGCCGAGTTGCGCTGTGCGGAAGGAAACTGATCGCAAGCCTGCGATTTGATCCCTCGATCACCCCATTCAAGTCGTCTCGCCAGACCTTTACTCTCGCAAGATGAGCGTTCTGGCGGTCAGCCTTGCCCTGGATGCGGTTTGTAACCTCTGTCATGGTCATTGGCAGAACAGATGAGCCGGCGCGATACCAGAACCCGAGCATCTGGTTTCGCCTTTCGGCGAACAGCCGGTCCTTCGGCGCGTCAACGTTGACTTCTAGAACCTCGACTCCCATCACGGTTCTTTGGACCACTTCAATCGCGCCTAGCGGTCTTGGCTCGATCCGATCAAGCAGCGCTCCATGGAGTCGATCAGCAGCAGGCTGTGATTCATCTATTCCTACCGGTCGCCCCTCATCGTCCACCCCGATAACAACGGTGCCCCCGCTGGCGTTGAGCATGCCGACGACCGGGCGGGCCACTCGCTCTGGCCGTCGAAGCACCTCGGCCCGTTTGTATTCCAGACTGATGCTCTCTTGGCGTCCGAGCCACGCAGGACGTTCTGTCATCTGAGGGCCTCATCCGGATCGCTAAGGAATCGCCAGAGCGGTTCGACGCGCACTCCGTGTTGCCTCGAAGAACGACCAGCGTCGCAAACCACGACCGCTCCCTTTGCGTTCAATTCGTGTCGGAGCTTGGCGAGAGTGCCGACCTTGCCGGAGGCGGAGTCAGATGCCGTGACCTCAACAAGCCACTTGTCGTCGCCTCGCTTCAGAAGGAAGTCACATTCGCCCTGCTTCTTGCTGTTCTTGCTCGGCTGGTAGAACGATAACGTCATGTTCAGTCGCTGTGCCATGCGCACAAGCGCGTTCGCTACCGCCGTCTCAAACAGGCGGCCACGGATAGTTGTGTCCGCCAACCAATCCGTCGTCGGGGTGCAGGCCGCGACGAGACCTGGATCGCAAGCGTACACCTTTGGGGACACTCGATGGCTGGCCGACGGGTCGGACCGATGCGCGCGGAGTACGTGCAGCAGCCCACTCCGCTGCAATGGTCGCCACCACTTCTTCACGGTGGGTCCGCTTACGCCTGCAGTCTCTTCGAACCGCTTCCAACTCCACTGGTCGCGCGATCGGCTGACCAACGCCAGCGCAAGGGTCGCCAAGTCCTGTGGATTCCTGAGTCCGAGCAAAGGCCCAATGTCCTTGTCGACCGTCTGCTGAACCATGTGTCGGAGCAGTCGATGCGCTTCGTATGGATCGCTGCGAGCCAACGGCGCGGCAATCGGGAAGCCGCCGAAGATCAGGTACCTGTCCTGCAACTCGGTCCAAGCATGTAGTGAGCGCGGCGCGTCCGCCGCGCCGGCCAATGATGCGACCTCGGAGAAACCCAGTGGGGCTACGGTGATGGTCACGATGCGGTCTAACGCAGCCACCGCCAGACCGTGCTGCAACATCGACGCGGCTGAGTCGGCGATGATGAGCTGCGCACGATCTTCGTTGACCAACGCTGCGAGTTCGCGTGCCCAGTCCTCTACAAAGTGGATTTCATCCAAAAAAAGACGATGGCTGCGGTCTCCAGGTTCGATTCCAAGCGCGTCGATGACGGCTCGCATCGTCGTTTCGCCGAGGCGAGGGTCAGTGAAATCGCAATACCAAGTCGCTAGTCCGGCGTGACCGACCCGCACCATGGCGCTCTGTATTAGCCATGTTTTGCCGACTCGACGAGGGCCATGGACGACGACCGCACGCGAGTCGTTGAGCTCGCACGCTGCGAGAACCTCGCCCAGAACAGGACGGTCGAAAGCGATCGCAGCGTGCGCCTTCGCACGTGCCGTGTGCTGTGAGACGACTGCTCGGATTTCCCAGTCGGATAGAATCATAATTTATGCTTATGACAAAAGGCGATAGAATGCAAACTATGATTAACAATTTGTCGCTGAGCGGTCGCTAACAGATACGCGCCGCTTGGCTTCACAACCCGCTTCCCGATGCCGGTCGGCGCCGGTGTCTTCCAGAGCCACTTGTGGTCGATGGCATGCCCGACCCGTGTTGCGTGGCGAGCGATGGTCGTGTCCTCCAGCGCAGCGGTGCCGTGGCTGAAGAAGGCCAGCAACTCCTGCGCCGTCCTGTACGGGCACATGCTTGCCAGCAACGCCTCCCACTCCACGCACAGCGGCGACGACTTGCACCTGGAGATCAAGGGCAGCACCTCCTGCGCCGCTGGCGTGCACGTCGACGACCCGACCGCAGCTCGCCTGCGGTACGCCCAATTCGGAAAGGTCACGCGGCCCAGCGTGGTCATCTCACACGACTAAAATGTGTAATATGTAAGGGTCAGACCCCGATTTCAACTGCTGTTCCAACTGCAGACGCGATTTCACCGCCGGACACTTTGCTCGACGTCATGCGTAATTCATCACAAAAACAGGCGGTTGGGGTAAGCGGGGATGGGGGTTCCAAAGGGGGAAGGACCGGTCAGGGGAAGGCAGTCTGTCATCTGCCGAAGACGCCAGGGCGGCAACCGACGGGTGCCACGCAGATCATAAAATGCCTTCCCCTGTTGGGTCCTTTCCCCTTTGATCCGGGGCCCCGTCTGCCAAGACGATCCCATTTGTTCCAGGCCCCGTCTGCCAAGACGATCCCATTTGTTCCAGGCCCCGTCTGCCAAGACGAT
>CAZLMW010000030.1:0-4405 GCA_964560875.1 uncultured Enterobacteriaceae bacterium | reverse complement strand
CCCATTTGTTCCAAGCGCCGTCTGCCAAGACGACCCATTTGATCCAGGCGCCGTCTGCCAAGACAACCCCATTTGTTCGAAGCGGCGTCCGCCAAGACAAACCCTTGGCCGCTGGGCCACCCCTGTTTTTGCTTTGATGCCGCATTTGAAGGCGGTATCGTGCCGGGACGCAGCAACGGAGGCGCCGATGACGCTCAAATCCAACGAGAAGACGCTCACGTACCATGAGATCGCACCGGAAAATGGCGCGGCTGTGGATCGTCGTGGATTCCTTGGCGGGGTGCTGAAGTTGGGCGCCGGCGCGGCGGCGCTCTCCGTGCTGGCGGCCTGCGAGGCGCTTGAGCCGGCCGATCCGCTCGCAGGACGAGGCGGCGGTTCGTGCGGCGGGCGCAGGAAACGGCACCGCAACCAAGATGACAAGCGCGTCGCCAGCCCTCGCGAGCTCTTTGAGCCGATGACGATGGGCATGGTGATGGAGGATAAGTGGAAGCTCGGCAAGATCGCGCGCCAACCCGACAGCCATCTGCGCGTTGAGCTCGTTGATGTGAGCACCGGCAACCCGCTGGAGATCGAGATCTTCCGAGCTGTGGCCGGCAACGCCAAAGCCATCGCGGAGACCGACCACTGGGAGTTCTACACCTACGACGGTGAGACCGCGGGGCAGACCACGCCCGACCACGTCAAAGACGCCATCAACCAACTCGCGATGCGCATCCTGGACAACGAATCCAAGGCGCCGATCGTCAACCTCAACAAGACCGTCTGCACGTTCGCGCAACGAAAGCACGAGACCGCGCCCACGGCCGACACGCCGCAGCTTTCACGCGCGGGTAGTTGACGCGCCGCCGCGTTGATTGAGGGCACATTGCCCGTTCATTCACCCCACAAAGCGATCGTTTGCGCGATTTCGGTGGTGACCTGCGCGCTGGTCTTTGCGGCCGGCTGCGGTGGTGATGACGTCGGCAAAGACTCCCAAGACCTTGTCGGCCAAGAGACCATCCTGGAGACCGATACCCGCGGCGAAGAAGCCCGGGTCGGTGTGCCGTTCAAAGTTGATTGCCGGCTGTTCGTGCGCAAGCCCGGGTCGCACCTGGCTCCCAGATCCGACTCTAGCAGTCCGGAGGTGAGCGGCGCGCTCGGTCAGGAGATCTCGCTGCCGGGTCCTGCCACCGTGGTCGTGGGCGAGGGTCCGGCACCCGTCGCGAATATCAGCGGCCGCGCCATCACATTCACCAAGCCCGGCGTCTACAAGCTGAGGTGCGTGCTGCCCGCCGGTGGCTTGCAGGACACAACGCCCGCGACCATCACAGTCGTCCCCGGGCCGTCCATCGCACCGCAAACGGACGTCCGCGTCGTCGCAACCGACAAGCCCGCCACCGTCGTTGATGCCGGCACCGAGCTCCGCGTCTCCTGCGCCGGCACGGACGCATACGGCAACACCGTCACCAGCGGCTGGAAGGTCACGACGTCCGCATCCGTCGATTCAGCGTCCGCCCCCAAACCCGAGGCGGGCGTTGCGTTCACGGTCAAACGCGCGCGCAAGCTCGTCTTCGCATGTTCATCCGGCGGGCACGTCGACACGACACCCGCTGTTGTCGAGGTACAGGCCGCGCCGCCCAAGCACCTCTACACGACCCTTTCGCCCAAAGAGGCTGAAGCCGGTCACGCGTCCGAGATCACCTGCAAGGCGACCGACGACTGGGGCAATCCCATCGCGAACTTCCCGTTTTCCATCGCCCACAGCGACAAGCTAACGCTCAAGAAGCTGTACGTGACGACCACAGTTGCCGGAAAACACGCCGTCAAGTGCGTGCCCGAGACGATCGCGTGGAAGCTGTTCGAAATCCACGGCGCACTGCTGTCGGTCATCGCCGGACCGCCCGCCGAATTGCTCGTCACCAAGGTGCCCGACAAGGGCGTCTACAAGCGCTACAGCAAGGTCAAATTCGTGCCTCTCGTGCGCGACAAGTTCGGCAACACGGTCGAGGGCATCGCGGTGTCGATGAAGGTCGAAAAGCCCGCCAAGGGGTTCAAGGTCCTCGCCGACAAGGCCGCCGACAAGCGCATCGAGTTCAACGACGACGGCGTGTACATGGTCGCGTTCGCGGTCGCCAACACCGCGCTCAAGAGTGTGCAGAAAGTGCTGGTCGACGGCGCGCCACCGCTGGTCACGATCGACTACCCGCCATGGGGCAGCACGCTGAGCCTGAAACCGTCGATCCAGCTCAAGGGCAAAGCGGGCGACAAAGACGACAAGGGCAACGAGGGCTCTGGGGTCGCGGACCTGCACGTCAACGGCATCAAGACGTTCCCCGACGCGGCCGATGATTGGTACCTGCAGGTCGGCGCCAAGCACGGCCTCAACCCGGTCGTAGCCGTGGTCAAAGATCTCGGCGGCATCCAGTCGCACGCAACGCGTGGCTTCTACTACAGCGACAAGTTCTATCCGACCGACGCCAAGGCGCCCAAAGCCCACCTCGTGCCCGGCGCGCTGCAGCTCTTTTTGGGCCAGGACTTCTTCGATGACGGCGTGCACGACCACAACAAACCCGACGACATCGCCACCATCATTGAAATCGTCGCGGCATCCATCGACCCCGCGGCCTTGATCGGGGCGCAACCCGGCGGCGCGGGGGCCGACATCAAGCTGTCCAACTTCCAGATGGCCAAACCGAAGGTGCAGCTCATCACTCACGACGGGGGGCTGGAAGTGCGCGTGGTGCTCGCGGGGATGAGCACGGACGTCGTGGTCAAGACCAAGCTCAAGCTCGGGCCGATCAAGACCAGTGTTACGACCAAGGGCACGATGACGGCGAAGAAGATTGAGGTTGCGTCGTGGCTCAAGCTCGGCGTCGCCAACGGCAAGGTCACCGCGAAGGCGTCGTGGACCAAGGCCAAGATCGACGGGATGAAGTTTTCATTATCGGGGCTCGGCGGGCTGCTCAACCCGATAGTCAACGTGATCCTGAACAGCTTCAAGTCCGACATCGAGCAGAGCCTCGAAAAGGAGCTCGCCAAGGCGCTGCCCGACGCGTTTGCCCAGATCTTCGCCGCGCTCGCCATCAACGACACGTTCGAGGTTGATCCGCTGCTGCCCGGTCAAGCGAAGGGCACCAAGATCACCGTGACGCTCGCCAGCCACGTGCAGAGCCTGGAGCTGCACAAATACGGCATGGTCGCCAAGGTCGATATGGGCTTTTCGACGGCCAAGAAGGTGCCGCACTCGGTGTTGGGGGCCATCGCCAGGGCCGGCTGCGTGGGCGTTGCACCCGACCAGTTTCATATCGACAAGAAGGCGCGGATCCAGGTCGCGGCGCACGATGATTTGCTCAACCAGCTGCTCTACGCGCTTTGGTATGGCGGCGCGCTGACCGGCAAGATCCTGCCCGGCAGCCTCGGCGACTCCGGCGTGCCCATCATCCCGCTTGAAACGGCGACTGTGCGACTGGATCCGCTGTTGCCGCCCATCCTCGAGGGCTGCCCGAACGTGTCGGCGTTTCACCTCGGGGGCAAACCGCCTCCCACCTACGATCCGATGCGCGTGCGCCTGCAAATCGGCGACATGCAGTCGAGCATCGACGTCTACAGCGATGACCTGGTGCGGCTCGATATCGCGGTTCACCTCGACGCCGGGCTGACCTTCAAGCTCGGCAAGGACAAGAAGGGCCAGGACGCCATCATCGCGACGGCCGACGCCAAACCGTTCGTGCTCCATGAGCTTTACGGGTTGAGCAAACAGCTCGCGGGCGCCAAGAACGCGTGGGACATGGCCACCGGGCTGCTGATGGCCAAGATCTTCGAGAAGGGGCTGCCCGGATTCGACAAGCCGATCGTGGTGCCGGTGCCGCCGACTGTGATCGACCTACACACGGTGGTTCCCCAGATCGCCAAGGGCACCAACCTCACAATCAAGCTCACGAAGCTGGCGCGAAAGGGCGGCTACGGCGCGCTAACCTTCGCCATGAATTGACTGGCCCACAACCTCACCGCCCACATCCTTGGTCCGCCGCCCAGGTTCGATCGGAGTTCGCGGGGCTTCACGCAGGATCCGACTCAACGCAGGCGAGAAGCGGCAGCGCTTCAACGAGGCGCGGGGCCAAGCGTGCGAGGCGGCGGTGGCGGTGGAGCTGGCCGCGGCGCTTGGTCTGCTGCCTGCCGCCGAAGCGGAAGCGCTGCTGGCGGCGGCCGACAAGGTCGCGGCCATGCTCACCGGCCTCATCCGCAAGCACAGCGGCACCCCGTGAGGTGTCCGTTCGGGTTCGGGTTCGGGTTCGGGTGGCCCGGACCCGGCCTATCGCTCAGTCAGCGACTTCCAATCGGGCCTGGGGCTCGGGGAGGGCGACGTGCGCCCTCGGGCCGGCCGGGATAGCGAACGGCAGTGCGGCAGCACCCGCGGACCCTCGCG
>CAZLMW010000029.1:22856-74281 GCA_964560875.1 uncultured Enterobacteriaceae bacterium | reverse complement strand
GAGCCCCCTGCCATGGTTCGTTGACCTGCCAGGGCCGTTTGCAGCGCCTCATTGAGCAAGTCGAAGTCGTCGACCAACAGCCAGGCGTCCGGGCCGAGCGCTCTGCGGGCCCGTTCGACGCGACGTTGCATCGACGCCCCGGCAGGACCGCCGCGTTCCCCGAGGCCGAATGAAGTCGCAGCATCTGCGCTCTGTTCCAGTTCAGGAAGCGGCCCGGTGAGACGCTGAACGTCCGCCTCGAGCGCGGCGAGAGCGTCATAGTCACCTGGCGCCGGCCGCAGCCAAGCGACGCGGGTGGCAGCGCCTCGCCTGCGAGCCTGCGCTTCGACGGCTCGCAAAGCGCCGCTCCTACCGCTGCCGGATGGTCCAGTGACCCATTGAACGGCCCCGTCGTTCGCCTGCGGTAGCGCCGGCTCCTTCCATCGGCCCCAGCGCCACGGTCGCTGCATCACTGCGGCGGACGATCCGCCGGCGGCGTCGCCCTCCACAAGCGAGCTCCATTCGCGGCGCGCAACGTCGGCGCTGACCGGACGGAGCTCCCGCGCCGGGCTCAACCAAGCCGACAAGACATCGAGCAGGCTCGCAAGCTCTCCCGAAACGGCGGACGGACGGTCGTGTCGCGCTGGCATGAAGGCCGGATAGTCGCGAAACGGGTGCTCACCAACGAGGGCGTGCCACGCCGAAGCCGCCAGCGAAAACAGGTCGTCCCGTGCGTCAACTCCTTCACCACGGAGCCGTTCGGGGGCGGCAAATGCCGGCAGCCCGGCGCCGTGAGCCGGGAGATCGCCGGGCGCTTGCGACAGACCGAGATCGAGCAGGGAGACGTTGGCTGCGTCGTCCACCAACACGTTGTCAGGGTGAAGATCGCCATGCACAAGACCGGCAGCATGGAGCGCCACCAGCGCGTCGAGCGCACCGGCGATCACCTGCGCCGCGAAATCCGGGGACGCTCCGCGCAGCGCTTCGCCGAGAGGCCGACCCGCCCGTCTCTCCATGACGATGCCGGGACGACCGTCATCGGACGCGTCGAGCCAGGCGACGGGCAATGGCAACGCCGCCGACGGGATATCAAAGAGGTTGTCCCACTCGCGCCGGAGCGCCTCGATCATCACGTCCTCGGCCAGGGCGATCTTGATGACGAGATCTTCGTCCTGACCGCCGGATCGCTGTGCGACCCACACCTCGCCGCCGCCGCCTCGCGCCAACAAGCGCGTGCATTGGTAGGCGCCAAGCAACGGCCCCTGGGACCGCGACGCGCTCCGTTTGCCCATTTCTTCCCTCTCGGTGTGGAGTATTCCCACAGCTGTCCTTTTCTTCAACGAGGCGAGCGCAGTTCACGGTGCGCCACCGGACCCGGGTTTTCATTTCGGGCCGCGGATCCGGCACGATGATGTCGAACCCAGCGATCCGACTGTCGCGCACTCCATGTATCTGGAGCCCCCCATGTTCGATTCAATGCCCCGGCTCAAAGCGCCTCGAGCCAGCGCCATGATCGCGGCCGTGGCCGCGATTGCCCTTGTCGGAGGTCTCGGTGGATGCGTGGTCAACCCGGTGCCGACACCGGGCGACAGCGACAAGGCATCCAACGTCGACAATGGCGGCGCCAGCTCCAGCGGCGGATCGTCGAGCGGCTCCGCCACCGGCGGCAGTAGCGGCACGGGCGCGACATCAAGCGGCGGTTCGTCGACCAGTGGTGGGTCGAGCGGTGCAAGCTCAAGCGGCGCGAGCTCGAGCGGCGGTGCTTCTGGCGGTGCACTGGACGGCGGGTTCAGCTCGTCGTCTGGGGCGGCCAGCGACGCGGGATCATGGCCGGGCGGCAGCGACGCCGGCTCGACAACCGATCACGACGACGCGGGTGATCTGCCCGGTGATGTGAGCGCCACGGACATCGGCGCGACGGATTCCGGGGAAGTTGATGCTGGCGAAAACGACACAGGCGGGGCCATCGACGTGACGACGGGCAACGACCAATAGCGCGCGGGCGGCGACTGGCTATTTGTTGGTCGGTCGCGGACTTGCCGGGTTGGCGGGGCCAGCTGGCATCGATTTGGCAGCGCCGTGCAGGCCGTCAAGACCTGCGCGCGCAACGTCGATGGTCTTGCGTTGGTCACGCGCGTCGTACTTGTAGACATCGCGGTAGAAGCGCACGCGTCCGTCGTCGGTGGCATCGGCGGTCCAGTACACGAGGTGGACGGCGAGCGGCTTCTTCAGGCGCAGCCACTTGTCGTCGTTGTCCTCGAGGTACTTCTCCCACTTCTTCTCGCTCCACCGCTTGCCGCGATCGGCGGTCAGCAGAGTGCGTGCAAGCTCGCCGGCCCGCTCGACCCTCACGCATCCGTGGCTGCGAAGGCGCACCGGGTACTTGAAGCCACGCTGCTTGGGCGTGTCGTGCAAATACACCAGGTGGGTGTTGGGAAAGAGAAACTTCACGCGGCCGAGCAGGTTCTTTTCGCCCGACTTCATCACCATGTAGTTGCCGCCGTTGGACGCCGGGCGCATCTCGAAGCCGTTCTTGGCTGGCCAATCCGGGTCCGCCGCGATCTTGAAGCGGTATTCGCGCCGGATCGACGACGGCACGACCCACTCGGGGTCAACGACGAGATAGCGGAGCGTTGACGAAACCTGCGGCGTCCTCATGCCGGGCACCCACAGCCATCGTTTTCGGCCGCGAACCGTGCGTCGAACCTTCTTGATGCCTTTTCCGACCTGCGTGAGGTGGGAGCTTGAGAGCTTGCGCTGCCGGAATATGTCCAGCCGAAAGGCCGGGATATTGGCGACCAGGAAGTCCTCGGTGGCGGCGATCTCGGTGTCCCGGATGCGCTGCATCGCCAGCCGGATTTGGGCGACGCGGGACGTCATGGGTACGTCCAACGCCATGCGCGTTGGCTTGTTCACAACGCCGCTGGGGCGCAGGCCTCGGTTGGCTTGCCACGTGGCCAGTTGCTTGCGGAGCTCCGCATCCAGAGGACGAGCGGGCGGCTTGGTGCGCGACCGCTTGCGACGCTTCTTCTTCGCTGACCCGACGTTGGCGACATTATCGGCGCCTGGCCTCGGTACGGTCGCAGCGACCGGCGGCGTGGCGGGCGCGCAGTAGCCTTCGGCACAGAGACGGAGCCGGAGCGCTTGTCGATGTGCGTCGGTCATGGCGCGGAGCCAGTCGCGACGCTCGGTGCGGCGGCGATGGGCCCACTTGGCGGCGACAGGAAAACCGTCGGCGAGCTTGGGGACGCCAGCTGCGGCGAGTCGTTCGTAGCGCTGAAGTCCTCGCTTGAGCGCCCGATAGACGGGCCACTTGCCCGGGCCCGCGTCGTTCAGCCACGCGTCGACGTGATGCGAAATGCGACCTTGATCGAACGCCGCGACAACGTGGCGGACAGCTCGGTCCCTGCGTCGTTGGGCGTCGGCAGCGGCGGCGGTCTTTTCCTTGCGGGTGAGGCGCTTGCGATGGGGCGGCAAGGGCTGTGACCGCGCTCCGAGCGCTGCTCCGTCGATCATGACGTGCTGAAACCAGACCAACCGGTCGATCGCGCAACCGAGGCGTGCGGCCGGGGCCATCGACACGGCACAGGCGGGCACATCTACGGTGTCGGTTGAACCCTTGGCGACGACGCCGTGCGCCTCGAGAACCGCGATCAGGGCGGCACGGTGGCTGTCTTCCGGCGGCGCGGCGGCCTTTTTGCCGGCGAGGGCTTCCCGCACAGCGGTGGCACGCAATCCGAGGTCGCCGGCGAGGACGGTCGCTGTTGGCGCCGTCTCACCGTTGGCAGCAACGGATGATGGAGGGATCGTTGCCGCGGTCGCGACCTTCTGCGGGGCGTGCAGGTGTTTGGCTGGCAAAGGCGGAACCACGGCCGGGATGGCGGTCGCACGAACCGGCGACTGCTCCGCCGCGACGGATGGCTGACAGGCGACCAGAAGCGCCAACGAAAGGGCAGCGACCGCTACCGATAGTCCCGCCGATTGCATGGCACCTCCACGCGACCGGTCCGCCGGCCGCCCGAGGAGATCTTCGCCCGTGCGCGGCAAGGCGCCAGAATTTCAACATATTCATTCCCGCGACCAAGACAACTGGCGCCGCCAACGCGGCTCCTGCTTGGAGTGAAAAAACGCTGAAATCAGGGCAACTTGAGCAAGACGACTCGATTCAGATGTCGGCCAACCACGCGTCTTCGACCCGCTGGAGCTCGCTCCGCTCTTCTTCGCTCATAGCGTCAGCGACAGGTCGCCACTCGTCGCCCAGGTCGGCAGCTTCGACGTCGAACCCGACCAGCAGAGAGCCCATCAGCTGTTTGCGCGCGACGAGTGCTTTTTCTACCGCAGCTCGGGCGGATTGGGCGGCTTTGAGGGCCTCCGCGTGGCCGCCGGCCTGCTCCAGGAGGACGGCCGCGCGTCGCGAAATTCGGGGACAACGCGCGTCGAGGCGCTCACGGATCGGCGGGATCGCGGCCATCGGTGTGGGCGTTGCACCGTTTTCGAGAAACCATTGCACAACAGCTTCGGGCCCCGCCGCGGCCGCGCGTTGGTTGCTGCAGAGCTCGGTGAGCCGCTGTTCGACGCCGGGCATGAACCAGTGCTCCGCGTCATGGGCTCCGGCCTGCCACGCACCGACGACCAAGGGCAGCGCACCGGGACCGCGCATAGCCGACGCGATCTCGAGCGCGCCCCAACGCTGCCATGCGTCGAGGATAGCGATCGCCGACCGAGGACCGGCGCCGGCGGCGGCTTCGACGATATCCATCCAAGCTGTGCGCTCGGCGTCCGAGGCTGACTTGCGATTGCGCGCAAACCATTCAGAGGCCGCGTGCAGCACCTCAAGACCGAGCACGCCCGAGGAAGCGACAGGGGCCAGCCATCCGGCCACGCGCGGGTCGTCGAAATACCCGAGCGCGGCGATGCTCATGCCACGGTCTTCGGCGTCTTCGGGTCCGTGGCGAAACGCAGAGAGCGCGATGGTCGCAAAGGACCCTCGTGGCCGGTGAGCGGCGACGAGTTGGGCGGCTTCGATATCGGGCAGCAGGTCATCGCGTTGGCGGCGCGCGACGGCCGCGATGCGGCGCCAATGATGGTCGGTCAGGTCGAGGTTCGCGGCGTCGTTGAGCACCGTGATCGCCGCGTTGGCCGAGGTGTGTTTGTCATCTGTGATCGAGCCGATGAGTGCTTCGATGAATCCGACACCGAGTTCGAGCCCTTCGCACGCGTCGCGCAAGCTCTCGCGACGGACGAGCGGGTCAGCGGCTCGCCAGGCCCGCGCGAGGGCGTTATCGAGGTCCGCGGGGGCAAGAGAGCCGGCCGTCAAAAGCGCGATGCGAAGCTCTTGGGCTTCCGCTGGAATCGGCGCCGGTTTGGACACGATGCGTTCGAGCACATCGTGCCAGCTGGGGTTGGACATTGCTTAACTCCGCGCGCGTTTTCGGCGCCACCAGACGAGCAGGCCAACGAACGCGAGCACGACGGCGCCACCGGGCACCACGGCCCACGCCGGATCCTCGATCGGACCGAATGGATCGTGCGGCGACTTTCGCCAGGCCTTGGAACGCTGGTCGGCCGCGTCAAGATAGGCCAGTCGGAGCGCTTGCACGCGGCGGGCCGCAGAATCGGAGCTGCCGTTGAGGAAAAGCGCGTTCATCAGCCGTGTTGCCGTGGCAGCGCGCGAGATCACACGAGCGTAGTGTTCAGCAAGCCGTTGTTCCGCGTCGACATAGGCGCTGCTGTCGCGGGCCCGCCAGTGTTCGTCTTTGACGTGAGCGGTCTCGAGCAGCTCCCAGGTTCCGTCCGCGACGTCCGAAGCACTCATGTCGGTCAGCGCGTCGTACATCGATCCCGACTCGCGTGCGCTGATCGCCGCGAGCGCTTCGACAAGCACCGTTGCGCCCCCGCGGCCGTCCTTATGTGGTTCGCGAAATGCGGCGGTGTTCAGCCACGGACGAAGGCGACTCGACAAGATCTTCGCGGTGTCTCCCTGGTCTGACCCTGCTGCCTCGAGGGCCGCCTTGATCAGCGGGTGCGCTTTTCCGTGCAACTCGAAGCTTTCGATCTGCCCGCGGAGCCAGCTGCGCCCGAGCATTTGCAGGCTGCGGCGCGCGCGACGGATGCGCCAAGCAGCCGAATGGAGCTCGCCGGTGATTCCTCCAAGCGTCATCAGGGCGCGCTTTCGATAGGCCCGCCGCGCCAGAGATCGCATCGCCGGGCCGCCAGTCTCCACCGCTGCGAGCGGAGACGCCGCGTTTTGGGCGAAGTGCATGGCGCAGCCCAGCCAGATCGACGCCATGTACTCGCCGACAATCTGGTTTTCTACGTCGCCCCAGGTGCGACTCAAGATCGCCATGGAGAGGCTCGTCTCGGCCAACGCCGCGGCAAAATTGATCGGTGCGGAGTCGATGAACGGTTCGCGCCAACTCGGATCGGGATCGGCGAGCTCGGTCACCGCATCAGGCGCGGCCAGGGCCAGAGTGTCCTGAGCCCAGAGGTCACTGCCCGACTCGAGCAGGGGGCCGAAGCGCAGGGTGGCCGGGTCGTACGGTTCCGGTTCACCGCCGAAGAACTGAACGTGACCGGTATCGGTGTGGTGGACCTGGTCACGGTAGCGCTTGTCTGCGGTCGGAAAGGTCGATGCGCGTGCAATGACGCTCAGTCGCTGTTCGGCGTTGCCCTCCGGCACGCGGGTGACAGCCCACACGTTCGCCCCGCCGGAGACGCTCATGCCAAGGAACCGCCGCGCGCCGAGCGCGTCGAAATCGCCCGGATCGGGATACAGCTTCTGGAACCGCTGCTGCAGGTCCTCGTCACCGCCCTTCGCCATCGCAAAGGTGAACCAGCGGAAAAAGGACACCAACTCACGGGGAGTGGGCGTCATGACGTAGTCGACGAGGTCGGCGTCCTTGAGCGCACGCGTCGAGATGGAGGTGTGCGCATCTTCGGGCAGCGCCGTGCAGTCCGGTGTTACCGAGACGACGCTGACCGCGACAACAAGGGCCGCACCGACGACGCAAAATCTGGAGTCCCACTGCGGCATGGCCCGAGGGTAGGCGCGACCCACACCGGCTTTCAATCCATCGGCACAGTATTGCGGCGGAGAACCCAAACCTGCCGGCAGTGCAACGATTCGTTGACAGCGGGGCAATCGCGCGGCACACGGGCTCGGGCGCTGTCACGATTTGTCCACGGCGACGACGTAACTTCAGTGACACCAAGACCGCCAGCGGAGGCTGGACTTCGACGAGGAAAAAATGACTAACCAACGTATGACTTCGATGGCTGCTCTGCTCTGCACTGCGATGTGGATCGCCGGTTGCGGTGGCGCCCAGGCCAAAACCGACACCAACACCGCCGCCAGGGCCGAGACAACGAAAGCGGGCGGCCCCGCAACCGCCGCAAAGGCCCCGTGCGCCAAATGCGGCAGCGACAAGTGCGCTGGCTGCGACTCGGCCAAGGCCGGCCACGGCGACCGCAAGTTCAAGATGATGACCGCCGAAGAACTCAAGGATAAGCTCCAGGCCGCCCCGCAGGTGCACGTCGTCGACGTCAACGGCGACGCCCGCTGGGCCAAGGGCCGCGTCCCCGGTGCCAAGCACATCCTGCGCGAGAACCTCAGCGAGCAGACGCTGCCCAAGGACAAGAACGCTATGCTCGTGTTCTACTGCGGCAGCAGCAAGTGCATGGCGTCGCACAAAGCCGCCAACATCGCTGCGGGCCTCGGCTACACCAACGTTTGGGTCATGGGCGATGGCATCAAGGGCTGGGAGTCCAAGGGCTTCAAGACCGAGATGTAGCGCCGCGTCTACGACGTTTGCCGACCCCGCGCCCGTCACAAGGTCGCGGGGTCGTGTGTTTTTCGGTCCCCGAGACAGCCTGACGCCGCGCCCGTGTTGAATATTTCTCAACAATGGGACACGCCGGTTGTGGCGGCGTCAAAATTGCTCTAGGTTCCGCGCCCCTTGACCCGGAGCCCCATGGCCAGCGTCACGTTGCAGGGTGTCCAGAAACACTTCGGCGACAACCATGTTGTCCGCGACCTCGACCTGTCGATCGGTGACGGAGAATTCGCGGTGCTCGTCGGTCCGTCTGGCTGCGGAAAGAGCACGACACTGCGGATGATCGCCGGCCTCGAAGACATCTCCGGCGGCGAGCTGCGGATCGGCGAACGGCTCTGCAATGACCTGAGCCCGCGCGACCGCGACATCGCGATGGTCTTCCAGTCGTACGCGCTGTACCCGCATATGACGGTGTTCGAGAACATGGCGTTCGGCCTGCGTATCCGCAAATACCCGGCCGCCGAGATCGAGAAACTCGTCGCCGACGCCGCCCGACTTCTCGGGTTATCCGACCTGCTTCAGCGACGCCCTAAAGCCCTCAGTGGTGGCCAACGGCAGCGCGTCGCGATGGGGCGTGCCGTGGTTCGTGAGCCCTCGGTCTTCCTGTTCGACGAACCGCTCAGCAACCTCGACGCCAAGCTGCGAGTCCAGATGCGGCTGGAGGTGGCGAGGCTTCACAAGCGTCTGGGGGCGACCATTGTCTACGTCACCCACGACCAGGTCGAAGCGATGACCCTGGCCGATCGCATTGCTGTGATGAAACTTGGTGTCTTGCAGCAATTCGCGAGCCCGAACGACGTCTACCAACGGCCCGCCAACACCTTCGTCGCCACGTTTATCGGATCGCCCGCCATGAACCTCTGGCCGGTGACGCTGCAGCCCGACGGCGAGGTAGTTGTTGCGCGCGGCAACGGCGTGGCTGTCATCGTGCCCTCGGCGCTCGCCGCTGCGGCCCAGGCGCGCTGCGAATCCGACTTCACGATCGGCGTGCGACCGCAACACGTGACACCCGTGCCCGCCGCTGAAGCCGACTTCGCCATCGATGTCGACGTGGTGGAGCCGCTCGGCGCCGAGACCTTTGTTTATGGTGTTGTCGGCGAAGATCACGCTCCGCGCGACGAATCCACCAACGAGCGACTCGGCAACCCCGCCGTGCTCCGCGTCGCGGCCGGGACCGCCATCACGGGCGGCGACACCATCCATCTCAAGATCGATGCCGCGCACCTGCAGCTGTTCGATGCCGCAGGTGTCCGCGTGCCCCCAGCTTCCGAAGAGCCGTCATGAACCTCATAAGCCGCGCGTCCACCGCCTCGTTTTTCGGCCGCGCTTCGACGCTCGTAGCCATCTTGCTCGCTTCCGCCCTCGTTGTTGGTGGCTGCGGCAAGAAGAACAGCGCCAAGCCGGCGGCGAAGGCCGACAAGGCCGCTGGAAAAACGGGCGATAAGGCCAACGACAAGGGCAAGAAACCGGGCGCGAAGAAGGCGGCCGCCCACAAAGCGGACAAAAAGCCGGCCAAGCCCCAGGCTGTCCTGATCTGGCACTCCTACCGGGACGCCGAACGCGCCGCCCTCGACAAGCTCATCAGCGCCTGGAACGCCAAGCACCCCGAGATCAAGCTGACCGCCCTGGCGATTCCGTTCGACGCGCTCGTCGACAAGATGCAGGTCGCGATCCCGCGCGGAAACGGCCCGGACCTCATAATCTTCGCGCACGACAAGATCGGAACCTGGGCGCGCGATGGCCTGATCCAGCCGCTCGGCAAGTGGGCGGGCAAGGATCGACTGAGCCGCTTCCTGCCCCAGACCATCACGCCGCTGGTGTTCGAGCGCGCGATCTACGGCTTGCCGCTCGCGTTCAAGTCGCTCGTGCTGTTCTACAACACCAAGATGGTGACCAAGGCGCCCGCGACGATGGGCGAGCTCATCGCCGAGGCGAAAAAGCATGTCAGCAAGGAAGACGGCAAGTTCGGCCTGGCCTACGACGCCGCCAACACCTACTTCCACGCCGGCTTCCTGCACGCGTACGGTGGCAGGTTGTTCGACGAGAAGAGCCGCGAGCTGAAGCTCGACTCGAAGGCATCGATCAAGGCCGCCGAGGCGGTCCGCAGCCTCCACACGGACGCCAAGATTCTACCCAAGGGCCTGAGCAGCTTCGTGGTGACGGCGATGTTCAACGACGGCAACGTTCCGTTCGTGTTCAACGGCCCGTGGTTCATCAGCGAGATCGACAAGTCGGTGAAGTGGTCGGTGGCGATGATGCCGACAGCGCCCAACGGCCAGCCGCTGCGTCCGTACCTGGGGTCGGAGGCGGTGTTCCTGTCGGCCAAGGCCAAGGCCAGGGACGCCGCGCTCGTCGTGCTGGACTACCTGACGAGCGACGAGGCCGCGCTGCTGCGCATGAAGCAGGGCAAGCAGATGGTCGCCAACGCCAAGATCTACGAGAACCCGACGTGGTCCAACGATCCGGTGATCAAGACGTTCCGCGGCCAGGCCGACATGGCCGTGCCGATGAGCAACGCGGTCGAAGCCGGTCTCGCCTGGCAGCCGTACAACAACGCGTTGCGGAAGGTGATCTTTGGCGGCAAGCCGGCGGCCGAATCGTTCAAGGCTGCGCAGTCCGAAGCCGACGCCAGCCTCGCCAAACTCAAGCGCTGAACAAGGGCGGATAAGCACGATGGCAGGGGGCGGCGCAACCTACGCGGTAACGCATGGTTCGACTGTAACGCGCGTCGTCTCGGCGCTGCTTTGGTCGACTTGTCTGCTCGTCGTGGCCGACTGGGGATATACCGCGGTCGATGACGCCCGGACGGCCGTGGATCGCGCCGGACGGGGAGCAGCAATCGCAGACTCGCTCGCGCGAACGGTGGCGGGCGGCGGCGACGTCGAACAAGCCCTCGCGGCCGTGGAATCCAAGCACGGTGCCCTTGTCGCGGCAGCTTTTGCGAGCGTTTCGGGCGGCGTCGACGAGTTCGGGATCGCGCGTGGCGCAGAGCTGTTGACGACGAAGGGCCGCATCGACGACACGATGCGCGGACAGCTCGGCGAACACACACGGTCGCTGGAGACAGCCGCGTCCGATGCCCTCAAACGCGGGGGCCGCATCGCGTTTTCTCGACTGGCCGTGGACCTGGGCGATCGGATCGAGGCGATCGCGGTGCCGTACCGAAAGGCGGAATCCGACAAAGAAGCCGCGGGAGCCGCCGGTGTTGTCCTCAAGGCTCCGGTCGTTTCCGAAGGTTCGGCGCCATGGCGGTGGGCCGCATGTCTGCTCGCCGCTGTGCTTGTCGTGTTCCTGGTCCGCGTCGGATTGCCGCTCTGGGTCGCGGGCGTCGCAGCCATGCTCGTCGTGCTCGCAGCCGCCATCGCCGCGGCGCCCACCCTGCTCGAGATCAGCGGTGGATCGCTGGATATTGTCGGCGCCTCCAGGCTCTTTCCGCATGAAGCCGCCCCCGCGGCCGCCGCCCTCGCCGCCGCGGACACCTGGTTGCTGGTGTCGATGGCCACGCTCGCCCTGCTCTTTGGAGCCCTGGTCGAGCCTCTCGCGTGGACCGTCAGCGCCGTTCGCGCCGATCCCTCCCCGTACATGTACGTCGGCCCCGCTGTCCTCGCGACCGGCGTGCTCGTCTTCGTCCCCTTCGCGGTTGGCGTCGGCATCGCGTTCACCGACCGCGGCGGCACGTTTGTCGGCATGGCCAACTACATCGAGGTCGTTCAAAGCCTCACCGACGAAGCCAGCGTCACCCATTTCTGGCGCACCCTCGTCCACACGGTCATCTGGACATTCAGCAACGTCACGCTGCACGTCACGATCGGCCTCGCCCTCGCGATCCTGCTCAACCGCCCCGATTTTCGCGGGCGCAAGCTCTACCGCATGCTGCTGATCGTTCCGTGGGCCGTGCCCAACTACATCACCGCGCTGACGTGGAAGTGGCTGTTCAACACCCAGTACGGCCCGATCAACGCCATGCTGGGTGCGCTGGGAGTGGTTCCCGTCGACTGGCTGGGCGAGAGCGCGTTGACCAACTTCGCCGCCAACCTCGCGACCAATGTCTGGTTGGGGTTTCCGTTCATGATGGTGATCTCGCTGGGGGCGCTGCAGTCGATCCCGGCGGAGCTGTACGAAGCGGCCTCGATCGATGGCGCCAGCGGCTGGCAGAAGTTTCGCCACGTGACCTTGCCGCTGCTGAAACCGGCGCTCTTCCCGGCGGTCATCCTCGGCACCATCTGGACGTTCAACGCGTTCAACATCATCTATCTCGTCAGCGGGGGCGGGCCCGATCACCAGACGGAAATCCTCATCACCGAGGCCTACTACTTGTTTACGGTCTTGCGCCGTCTCGGGCTGGCCGCTGCCTATAGCGTGCTCATCTTCTTGCTGCTTCTCGGCTACACACTCATCACCAACCGCTTGACCCAGGCGACGGAGGCGGTCGACCGATGAGCGGATCATCCAACTACACCGGCAAGACGATCTGGTGGCCGCACCTGCTGCTTGTGCCCGTGACAATCGCCACGCTCTACCCAGTCCTGTACGTCGTGAAGCTCTCGCTCGCCGGGACAGGCGGGGTCAGCGCGTCCGTCTCGCCGCTGCCATCCACGTTTGATTTCACGGCGTTCGAGACGGTCGTTTCGCGCACCGACGCGCAGGGCACATGGCTGTTCGGCGTGCAGATGTTGAACTCGATCGTCATCGCCGGGTTGACGACCGTCCTTGGTATCGGCCTGGCGTGCACCGCGGCGTATGGCTTCGCACGGTTCGAATTCCCGGGTCGCCGCATGGGCCTGCTGGGCTTTCTCGCCACGCAGATGTTCCCCGGGATCCTGACGATGATTCCGCTCTACGTGCTCATGCAGAAGCTCAACCTGTTGGATTCGATCGCCGGCCTGACCCTCGTCTACGCGACGACGTCGATCCCGTTTTGCACCTGGATGCTCAAGGGCTACTTCGACACCCTGCCCCGCGAGCTCGAAGAGAGCGCGGTTATCGACGGTGCATCGCGTTTCACGATCTTCGTTCGCATCATCATGCCGCTATCGGCACCAGCAATCGCAGTGACAGCGCTGTTCTCGTTTATGACCGCCTGGAACGAATTCGTGCTCGCGTACACGTTCTTGAGCTCGGAAGCGGCGTTCACGATGCCGGTCCAGATCCGCAACTACGTCGGCGACAAAGACGTGCAGTGGAGCCTCTTCGCGGCGTCATCGCTGATCGTCTCGATCCCGGTAATGGGCCTCTTTTACGCGCTCGAAAAGCACTTGGTGGGCGGGCTGACGGCGGGTGGCGTCAAGGGCTGAAGCCGCTACTCCAAGCCCAACGCGGCGAGCACTTCGGAAGCCGAAGCCGCGGCGATCTCGACCTCGATGTCGACGCGAGGCTTAACTTTCAGCGCCCCGAATGCAGCGCGAAAGGGCTTGATGCCGAAGTCGCGCTGGTCGATCGAAGTCCGCAACAAGATCGCCCCGTCTGCCGTATCGGCGACTCGCTGCAATCGAAGAGGTCGTGTTCGGCCATGGAGCTCCAGCTCGCCAGCAACGAGATCGCCACGCGCAACGCCCCTTGCCCGGAATCGAACGACGGGGTGACTTGCGGTCGCGAGGACCTTCTTGCGCATGTTCTGCTGCACTTCTGCTTTCTGGGAGGGCGACAATTCGCCGGAAACAAGCTGCCCGTTAACGATCGCCCCGAGCACCACCAGCCCGCCCGCGGCAACGGACACGTCAATGGCCCCTGCTTCGATCACCACGTCGATCCTGCTCGCGTCGAGCAGCAAATCGTGGGCAATGGCGGACAACACGCCTTCCTTGTAGGTGCGTACACGGCAGGCGATGGCAGAGGCGTCGAATCGGGGCATGGTGGTCGCCGTTACCAGGGTCAGGTTAGAAGAGCCGCGTCGGCGCAGTTGTAAGACGTCGACAATGGCTCACAATGGCGGCGCAACTCAACGGCGCCGGGGCCACAGGGGGGAGTTATGCACGCTCATCGACCTATTCATCGCAGCGTCATCGTCGCCGCGATCATGTTCGGAACCGTCGCCATGACGGCCAGCGCCTGCGGTCCCGTCTACGTGCAAACGGACGACGACGGCTACTACCGGACCCGGAATCGACGCCGAGCCGTGCGCGCGGTGCCGACGACAACCGACTGTCGCGTTGGACCAGCGGCGTTCCAGACGCTCGCGTCGTGGGGCAACTGGCGCTACTCGAACCTGCACGGATGCGTCTGGACGCCCAACGCGATCCGCGACCCGATGTGGCGGCCGTATTGGGTCGGTTCGTGGTCCTACACAAAATGGGGCTGGACGTGGGATAGCGCGGAGCCCTGGGGCTGGGCGACGTACCACTACGGTCGGTGGTTTTGGGACGGTCGCTTCGGCTGGTCCTGGGTGCCCGGCTACGACTGGGCGCCAGCCTGGGTGCTATGGCGCAACGGCGGCGGCTGCGTCGGTTGGGCTCCGATGGGTCCGCGCGGCGCCAATCACGCTCACCCGACGTATTGGACATTCGTGGAGCATCGCAACTTCCGCAGCCGCCGGGTCCGCACGGTTGTTATCACCAAGAACCGCACGACGACGGTCTACAACCAGTCTGTAATCATCGCGAACACGGGGCGTTTGAGCCGGTCGGGCGGCGGCCAGGTCAGCTACAACCGCGGCCCGAAGTCAACACGTGTCGGCACCTGGACCCGCACCCGAATCGCGCCGCGCCCGATCGCATCGATCCCCAGCGCGCGACCGCGAGCATTACCCAAGCCCCCTGCGCGACCTGCTCCCCGGGCCACACGACCGGCAGCTCGTCCCGCTCCAAACTACCGTTCGGCGCCCGGCACGCGTCCCGCGCCTGCGGCACGACCGGGACCGACGTACACGCGTCCCGCGCCTGCGGCACGACCGGGACCGACGTACACGCGTCCTGCTCCCACGACTCGCCCGGCGCCGGCGAGGCCTGCTGCCGGGCGGCCGGCAGCGCGGCCTCCAACGCCGCGACCGTACGACACCGGATCGCGCCCGCGCCCAGGAACGACCGATCGACCTGGCCCGGGCGTCTCCCCAGCTCCGGCCCGGCCGACCCCGACACGCGTTTACCCGGCCACCCCGACGCGTCGCCCGGCGCCGGCAGCTCGCCCGTCACGGCCAGCACAGCCCCGGCACCAGACGCGACCGGCACCGCCTCGCACGCGACCGGCGCCCACAACAAGGCCTGCCGCGCGCCCAACAAGGCCTGCCGCGCGTCCAACACGACCGACGGCGCGTCCAACACGACCGACGACTCGCCCCACGCGTCCCACGACGCGTCCAACACGACCGACCGCGCGTCCAACACGACCCACGACGCGTCCGACGCGTCCATCGGCGCGACCAACAAGGCCTTCCGCGCGCCCGGCTCCGCCTGCTCCGGGTCGTCGGCCGCCTTCCGCGGACGTTCGGGTCGCCCCCAACAAGGTCAAGCCACGCAAGAACAACACGAAGAAGCGCAAGCCATGGGACACCCGCGAGCTCAAGGATCCGCGGCCCCGCGAAGTTCCGCGTCCGGTCCCCCCGCGCGGCACCCGCTAGCCAACAACAGACCTGGTCACGCTGCCCGCGCTAACCCGCACATCGCGGCATATCCGCGACAACATCGCCACAAAGCCTCGATCGCTGACTCACTTGGCGAGCGCGCGGATTCGCTATACCTTCCGCGCCCCTCCCAGCCAGCCCGGGCCCGACCATGAGCGACTCTCCCGCAGGGAACGGCGCCAACGCCGCGACCGACCTCCCAAGCGCCGAAGAACGGAATCTAGCCGACGTCCAACAGCTTGGACTCGTCGCGGCCATCGCGAGCCTCGGCTACGTGTTCTGGATCGTCGGCGGCATGGAGATGATCGAGCGGCTCGCGTACTACGGCGTCAAGGCCGTCGCGACGCTTTACGCCAAGGATCCGGTCAGCAAGGGCGGCCTTGGCATCAACCTCTCCGAGTTCGGCAACATCCTGCTCGTCTGGGCGCTCATTCAGTCGATCGTGCCGGTCTTCACGGGCGGGCTATCCGATCGCTACGGCTACAAAGAGACGATCTTCATCTCCACGGTCATCAAGATCGTCGGCTACCTGCTGATGGCGTTGTTCCCGACGTTCTGGGGCTTCTTCGCGGGCGCCGTCGTGCTCGCGACCGGCACCGCCATCTTCAAACCGGGAATCCAGGGCACGCTGGTCAAGGTGACGTCGCGCGAGAACTCGTCGATGGCGTGGGGCGTCTTCTACCAGACGGTCAACATCGGCGGCTTCATGGGCCCGCTGCTCGCCGGCGCGATGCGCAAGATGGCGTGGCAGAACGTCTTCTTCGCGTGCGCCGCGATTATCGGCCTCAACTTCATCATGTTGCTGCTCTACAAGGAGCCCGGCAAGGAAGCGCGGCTTGAGCGCAACCGCCTCGTCAAGGAAGGCAAGGTCGAGCAAGAAAGCCTGATGGTCGACTCGCTCAGGGAGCTGTCCAAGCCGCACGTGTGGCTCTACCTGCTGATCTTCAGCGGCTTCTGGTTCATGTTCAACGCGCTGTTCGACGTCCTGCCGGCCCACATCGACGACTGGGTGGATACGCGCGAGATCGTGGCGACATTATTTGGCTCCGAGGGCACCGACAGCGAAATCATCAAGTTCTTCGTTGTCATGAACAAGGACGGCACCGAGATCCTCCCCGAGGGCATGCTCAACCTCAACGCGGGGCTCATCATGCTCACGTGTTTCTTCTTTGCGTGGGTCAGCGGGTTGATGCGCGCCACCACATCGATGGTGGTCGGCACCCTGATGGCCACGGTCGCGATCTTCCTGTCGGGCCACTCAACAGCCGGCTGGTTCTCGGTCATCGCGATCCTGACGTTCTCGATCGGCGAGATGCTCAGCAGTCCAAAGTTCAGCGAGTACATTGGCAACTTCGCGCCCGACGACAAGAAGGCGATGTACCTCGGCTTTTCGCAGATTCCGTTGGCGATCGGCTGGACGCTGGAAGGCAAGATCGGGCCGTGGCTCTACAGCGAGTTCGCGAGCAAGGACCAGTTCAGCCGCGAGCTGATCGTCGAAAAAGGCTGGCTGGACCAGGCCACCGCCACCGCGATTCCGCAGGGCGAAGCGTTTGACAAGGCCGTCGAGCTGTCCGGCCAGACAAAGTGGCAAATCACCGAGGCGCTGCACGCGACTCACAACGTCGACATGGTCTGGAACATCATGGGCATCGTCGGAATCCTCAGCGCCATCGGCATCTGGTGGTACGGGCGCTGGGTGCTCACGATGACCAAGAAGCGGGCCTAGCCCATGAGCGCTTCCGAGACCGCGCCCGACGGCGGCGCAGGCCCCGATCTGGGTAACAGCGCGGCCACCGAGACCTCCGACGAAGGACTGCTTACCCAGCTGCGGGAGTTCCCCGCGCCGTTTTGGATCGCCAACACGATGGAGATGCTCGAGCGCCTGGCCTACTACGGCCTGCGCACGGTGCTCCCGGTCTACATGGTGCTGTCGATCGAAGAAGGCGGCCCGCAGTTCACGCACATCCAAAAAGGCCTGATCTACGCGTGGTGGGCGGCCGTCCAGAGCTTCCTGCCCGTCGTCACCGGCGGCTACGCGGATCGCTACGGCTACAAGTCCACCGTTGGCGTGTCGATCGCCATCAAGATGGCCGGCTACATCGTCATGGCCTACGCGACCGAGATGGCGTCCGCGATGACGGGTGGCGCCTCCGATACGGTCCCAGGTCACGAGACTGTGTTCGCGATCTTCGCCGCGGGTGCGCTTCTGCTCGCCGCCGGCACCGCGATCTTCAAGCCCGGCTTGCAGGGCATCATCGCCGTGAACCTGCCCGACAAGCGCGCGTCCCTGGGGTGGTCCGTCTTCTATCAGCTCGTCAACGTCGGCGGCTTCCTCGGACCGATTCTCGCCGGCGTGATGCGGCTGATGGCTTGGAAGTGGGTCTTCATCTCGTGCGCTGCGATCGTTGCGCTGAACTACCTGCTCTTCTTCACCTTCGACGAGCCCGAAAAACCGCATGCCGAAGAAGAATCCCGCGGCGTGCTGCGCGTCTTCTGGGACAGCGCGATCGGCATCACCGAACCTCGACTGATGGCCTTTTTGGTCATCTTTTCGGGCTTTTGGATGATGTTTTACCAACTCTTCGACCTGCTCCCCAACTTCATCGATGACTGGGTCGACAGCCGCGATGTGGTCGACACCCTTGTCCGCCCCGTGTTCGCGATGTTCGGCGGCGAGATTCCCGCGCAGTGGAAGGGACACTTGCCGCAGGAATACATGATCAACATCAACGCGGGCATGTGCATGTTGTTCGCGTTCTACATCGGCTTTTGGACCGGCAAAGTACGCTCCATGACCGCGATGGTGGCGGGCATCCTCGTGTCGGCCGGCGCGATCTACGCGCTGGGCATGTCGGACAACGGCTGGTGGACCCTCCTGGCGATCGCGAGCTTCTCCCTCGGCGAGCTCATGGCCAGCCCGACAAAGCTGCGCTACTTCGCAGGCATCGCGCCGCCAGGAAAGAAGGCGCTCTACCTTGGCTACGTCAACGCGACGACCGGCATCGGCTGGGCGATCGGATCGACGATCGCGGGCGAGCTGTACGAGAAATCTGGCGACAAGGTCGTGCTCGCGCGGCGTTACCTCGTGGAAATCCTCGGTCAAGACGCAGCCGCTGTCGCGAAGATGGCGAAGACAACCGTCCTGCCCAAACTTGCCGCGCTCAAAGGCGTCGATCTTGAGGGTGCGCGGGTGCTGCTTTGGGACACCTACGAACCGTGGCGCGTGTGGGGAACGTTCGCGCTGATCGGCGTTGTCTCCATGGCGGGCTTGCTCGTCTTCGACCAGATCACGCGTCGCGAACCTGAGTGGGAGCCATTCGCGCTTATCGCTGTCGCGGGTGCCGTCGCTGCATACAGTTATGGCGTCATGTGGTCGGTCATCTTCGCCGTCCTGATGGGACTGTGGCTGGTGCTACACCGCGTTCGTCCCAGCTGGCTGCCCTGATCGAGCCCGGCTCAAGCAGCCGTTTGCGTTATCGCCCGGATGCGCATCGTCGGCATCGTTCGCCACGCCGGCGTCGACGTGGGCTTGACGCTCATCGTCTTCATCGTCGCGATCGCACGACCGAAGCGATCGAGGTCCTCGCGCGGCCGTCCAAACCGGGTGCGGCAACGGATGCAATGCCAGCGCGGCTCGTTGCGTCCGTGGTTCATCCCACCCAACGTCACCTCCCCGCGACGCGCCTGGGCGACGACCTCGGGACCCACCGGGCCGTAGATGACCGGTCGCCAGTTCTCGACGGTTGCCATGCAACACGGGCACCGACGACGCTGCGATGACTCGGGACTGCTCAACGCCGAGGCGATCCGAATGGTGCTGACGGTGCGATGGTTGGTGGTGGTGCCGGCTTCGTTCATTGGGTCCTCCATGTGGCCAGGTCGTTGTTGTGGCCAGGTCGTTCGTTGCACCCGGTTGCAGCCCCGCTGTTCAGGTCGCAAGTGCCGGGTACTGAACAAATGTATCCCATGCTGAACCCGTGTTCAGTTTTTAATGCCACACGTAAGTCTTTCTGTGTCCTATGCGGGACACTGCTCCTTGTTGGCGCGTTGTTGGTTGGCTATCGTCCGCGCCATCCCCAGCCCGATTTTCCATCGAGCTGAACGGATTTGTTCGTTTATATTTCATAGAGTTGACCGATGACCGCAGCACCCAGACATCGCCTCTTGGCCGCCGTCGTGACCGCGCTGGTCGCGTCGCCGACCGTCGCCCACGCCAGCAAACGCAAGGTCCCTGCGAAGACGCGCGAGGCCGCCAAGAGCCTGGTCAGGGACCTGAACAACCCCGCGGGGGGCGCACACACCGACGAGTCCAAGGCCGCAGGTCTGAACGCCGCGGATCCGGCCAAACACGAAAAACCCGCATTGCCGCCCGGCGCAGCTGCCGCCGATCCCGCCGCTGATCCCGCAACCGCAGCTGCAGGGATTGTCGTGGACGCCGCGCCCGGAGCAGCCCCGGCCACCGAGTCATCCGCCGCCGCCGACGCGCTGACGGCCGAGAACATGGCGACAAAGCCCAAGCCAAAAGGGTTTCGGTACACGATCGTCCGCGCCGCGCTGATCGATGAAGTCACCGAGACGTTGCTCTATGTCCGCAAGAAGAAGGACAGCAAGCACACAGTCGCCATCCCGATCCCCATGGACCGCAAGCTGCTCGGCAAGTGCATCGCCGGCGGCACCATCAAGGACCTCGTCAAGAGCGCGACGGTCACGGTGAAATACGATCCAAAGGGTGTGGTGCGGCCCGAGATCGTCCTCATCAAGAGGACGTCGGTCGAGGTGCTGGACAACGCCAAGGTGCTCGATCGTGGTGGCCGCAAGCTCTACATCGTGACCGCGGACGGTGGCCGGCGCGGCTTCGAGATTGAAGGCGACATCAGTATGTGGGACACGGTCGTCCTCAACGGCAAAGCCGACGCGCTCAAGCCGGGGACGAAGATCAAGGTCGAGCACGATCCGAGCGGCCGCGAACCGCTCAAGATCACGCTTCTCGACGCGCCCAAGGCCGACGGCAAGCCCAAGTCGAAGGGATGCGGTTGCTCGGTGGTCGGTTCGACGGACGGACCGATGCAGCCTGGCCCGATCGGGGTCGTCGTACTGCTCGTCGGATCGCTGTTTGCCTTGCGCCTCCGTGCCACCCCGAAGGCCGCCCATCACGGCGGTTGACAGCGCGCCGGTGGCAGTGGTCCCTTACCGCGTTCAACACGGACAAAACGACCCTTTTTGGAGCCCCCCGTGAGCGATCGCGATTTCGAAGTCCTCGTTCAGACGATCGCCGACCGGGTGCGCCAAGAGCTCGCACGCGGCGGCCCGAGCCACGGTCGCAGCCACGGCAAACCCAGCCCGACCAAACCCTGCTCCGCCGGCAAAGGCGACTGCGTGGGATGTGGCTGGTCGGTCGCTCGTCGTTCGCGAGACACCCGCAAGATCATCGATATCGGCGCAGCTCGAGTCAGCGCCAGGGCAGCCGGGCTCGATCCCAAGCTCGTCCGAGCCGACCTCGCGCGCTACATCGATCACACGCTTTTGAAGGCGAAAACCACGCGCGAAGAGCTCAAGAAGCTGTGCGACGAGGCCGCCAAGTACAAGTTCGCTTCGGTCTGTGTGAACCCGTCCAACGTGCCCTATTGCGTGCGGGCGCTGCGCGGCAGTGGTGTTGCGGTCTGCACCGTCGTCGGGTTCCCGCTCGGCGCAACCACCGGAGCCGCCAAGGCGTTCGAAGCCAAAGAGGCCGTTCGCGCCGGCGCGACCGAGATCGATATGGTGATCAACATCGGCGCGTGCAAGTCCGGCGATTACGCCACCGTGCTCGATGACATCCACAAGGTCGTGCAGGCCAGCAAGCCGGCGATCGTGAAAGTCATCCTGGAGACCGGCGAGTTGACACGCGAAGAGATCGTCATCGCTTCGGCGCTCAGCAAGGTCGCAGGCGCCGCGTTCGTGAAGACGTCCACAGGGTTTGGGCCGGGCGGCGCCACCGCAGAGGATGTCGCGCTTATGAAGCAGACCGTCGGTGCGGAGCTCGAGGTCAAAGCGTCCGGTGGTGTGCGCGATGCCGATGCAGCCGACGCGATGATCGCCGCCGGAGCCACCCGAATCGGCGCCAGCGCGTCCGTGGCCATCGTCAAGGGCGCGGCCAAAGCGAAAAAAGGCGCGAAACGCGCAGTCGGCGGGTACTAGCTGGTGTCCTCTCTCAGCGTTGGCCGATCCGCGGATCGCCGCGTCGTTATTCTCCTGGCGCTCGCGCTCGGTCTTAGCGGCCTGCATGCGTGCGGGACGGACGACGGGGGCGACGGTGACGAAAAGACAGCCGAACCGAAAGAAGGCGACCCGGGCTTCGATCCCCACAAAGGCGAAGAGACCGGCGCGGCGGCGCTGTACGACCTCAAGGGCAAGAGCTGGCATGCGATGCCGTTTCCCAGCGACATGCGCCTCAAGGGCGGGTCGGTCGACCTATCCGGCTTCCCGCCGCCGCGCGACAAAGACGTCAAGCAGGAGCAGTTGCTCGACAACTACCTGACGACGGGCAAGGAGCTGGACGGATGGGGAATTCAGCCAACCGTCTACTTTCCGATGGACAACGCGCTCGACCCCAAGCAGCTGCCCACCGCGAAAGAGACGACGACGCAGAAATACCTGTTCCTCATCGACGTGACGGCCAACGGCAAACACCGCGGCGAACTCGTCCCACTTCGGTGGAAGCTGTCGGGCGCCACGTCCGGCCAGCTGCTCAAGGCCAACATGCTGATGGTCCAGCCCACGTGGGGCACGCCTCTGCGTTCGAAGAGCACGTACGCGATGGTGTTGCGGCGCGGCGTGCGTGACGCGGACAACAAGGTTCTCGCACGACCCAAGAATCTCGCCGAGGTGATCGACTTCGCCACGAGTGTCCGCACCGATGCCCTCGACGCGGATCAGCAAAAGCTGGCTGCTGCGTTCAAGCCGCTCACCGACGCGCTGGCCGACAAGACCATCGACGTGCCACCGATGGATATCGCCGCCGCGACCGTGCTGACCACCGGTGATCCCGTCGCGCCGCTCCGCAAAGTCGCCAAGTTCGTGCGCGACAAGACCGAGCGCTTTAACGCCATCGCGTGGACTGCCGACCCGCCCAAGAAGAGCTACCGACTGATCCGGGGCCAATACCTCGCGCCCAACTTCCAGCAGGGTGAGCCGCCCTATGCCAGCAAAGGTGGCGGCTTCGTCTTCGACAAGAGCGGCAACCCGGTGGTGCAACGGAAGGAAACGCTCCGGGTCGCCATCGCCGTGCCCAAGGATCGCAGCCAGGAGGTCGGCGGCAAGCTGCCGGTGGTCATCTACTCCCATGGCACGGGCGGCTCGTACGACGGCTTCGCCAAGGGCGGCAAATACGAGGTCGCTGAGCTGCTGACCAAACAAGGCCTCGTCGTCGTCGGAATCGATCAGCCCCTGCACGGCCCTCGCGCCGGAGTGGAGCTGGACAAGAGCATCCTGCAGCTCTATTCGTTCAACTTCCTCAATCCGGTGTCCGGTCGCACGACGTTTCGCCAGGGCGTGCTCGACAACGTCTTCCTGCTCGAGATGCTGCGCGAGGGAAAGCTGAACATCCCCGCCGCCAACGCTCCGGGCAACAAGGACATCGAACTCGACCCCAACCGGATGATGTTCATGGGCCACAGCCAGGGCGGCCTCGTTGGCGTCCTGCTCGCGTCGATCGAGCCGAACTTCCGCGCGTTCATGTTCTCAGGCGCCAGCGGCGGGTTGTCGCTGACCGCGGTGATGCGCAAGGACATCGTCGACTTCCCGCAATTGATCAGCAACACGCTCAAGCTCGACGACAACGAGCTCAGCGAGTTTCACCCCGCGATCTCGCTGATCCAGATGCTGGTCGACATCACCGACCCGATCGCCTACGGCCGCGAGGTCTTCGTCCGCGACGCCAACAAGCGTCCGCCGCACGTGTTGATGACCGAGGGCGTAAAGGATGAAGCCAGCGTCGCATCTGCTGCCGAAGCGCTCGCGGCGTCGATGAACCTCGCGATCCTGCATCCCGCCGCGCATCTCAGCGAAGCGGCGGTGGCCAAAAAGACGCCGGTGCTCAAGTTGCCCGTCACCAACAACCTGACATTCGGCAAACACCGCGTGACCGGCCTGCTCGTGCAGTACCCCAAGGGCGACCACTTCGTTGTCTTTCACGACGAAGAAGCGGCGATGATGTACAGCGACTTCCTGTTCTCGGTCGCGTCGACCGGCGAAGCCATCATCCAATAGCCGTAGCTACCGAACGGCGGGGCGACCCGGCGTCGGAAAGCCCTCCGAAAGCTCATCTGGAAGCGATTCGTGCGTGTCACTCACCCAGGCGTCGATCGCGCCGGCAACGAGCTCCGGTCGGTCGTGGTGCACGTTGTGGCCAGCGGCTGGGACCAGGAACGAACGCGCCGTTGGCAGGTGCGAAAAGCGGCCCTCGAGATCTTCGGTCGGCATGCTCGACTCGGCGCCTGACAGCAGCAGCACCGGACACGCGATCGATCTCCACATCGCATGCGCTTCTTGCATCCAATAGGGCTTGGCGGCGGGCGTCATGTGCAGCGGGTCGTGGCGAAAGACAACGCCGTCGAGCGCCTCCGTCGGTTCGGTCAACGCGACCGCCAGGGTCATCGACCGGGCCACGCCGAGCCGTGAATTGTACTTGCGCAGCCGAAAAGCAGCGGCCGAGAGGTCGGGCATGACGCGCCTGTGCTTGCGGCGCTCCGATGATGGCCCCTGGACCGTCGCGCGAGACATCGCGGCCGCCCAAAGACGCAGGCGCCCAACGGTGTGCGCCGGATCGCTCGCCGGCGGCCCAAGTCCTTCGATCAAGACGGCGGACCTGCATTGGGGCCCGATCAGAGACGCCAGCCCGCTGACGATGGAGCCGCCCATCGAGTGACCGACCAGCGCGACGGTTTCGGCGCCGAGGTGATCAAGCAGCGCCATCATGTCGGTGTAGTAGTCGTAGAAGTGATAGTAGCCGCCGTCGCCGACCCAGCCGCTCTCGCCGAATCCGCGCATGTCGGGTGCGACGACGTAATAGCGGTCACAAAGGTGACTCGCGACATCACCCCAGGACTTGCCGCAGTCGAGAAATCCGTGCACGCAGATGATCATCGGGCGGCTCGGATCCCCCCAGGTGTGGAAGGCGAGATCGAGACCGCGCACCGTGTGGCGGTGAGTCGTGGGCAGTGTCATGACGACGGGGTAGCAAGGTCAGAGATGAAATAGAAGCGCCGCCGCGTATGTTGAGCCCCCGGAGCGAATGAACCGGCTCGCTTGACCGTTCCGGATGCAGCGGCGATAACCCCGCGCCTGTTCGTTGATTGTCGCGGCCCTTTTTCACCGCGAAATCTCGCCCCTTGGAGGACACCATGTTCCGCGCATCCCGTGCCGTCATCATCGCCCGCCTCGTAGCTGTCGCCGTCGCGGTGACCGTTGCAACGCCAGCAATCGCGTCGGCATCTCAGAAAATCGCGGTCGTGGACCTGCAGAAAGTGCTGCTGTCGACCAAGGCCGGTCGCGCCGCCAAAGCGCAGTTCGAGTCGATGCAAAAGCGCAAGAAGAAGCAGCTCAAGCGGCGCGATAACGAGCTGAAGAAGCAGGAAAAGTCGCTCGTCCAGCAGCGCATGAACCTCGAAAAAGAGCTGGCGAAAGCCGGACGCAAGGGCATCACGCCGCTGCTCAAGGCCAAGGCGCAGGAATTCCAGGCCAAGGCGCGTCGCTTCCAGGAAGAGATCCTCGCGTTCCAGAAGACGCAGCGCACGGCGCTCAAGCAGCTCGCCAAGAAAGAGGCCCAGCTGCTCAAGCCGATCGAGACCAAGATCAAGGGTCACATCAACACGATCGCGAAGAAGAACGGCTACACGCTGGTTCTCAACCGGGTCGCCGTCGTCTACCACGTTGCTGCCGTCGATATCACCGCCGAAGTGACCAAGCGAATGGGCAAGTAGAGGCGTGTACGCGCGGCAATCCAGCCGCTGTTTTCGCCGGTCGATCGCCCTTTTCGCGGTTGGGCTGGCGCTGGCCGGATGCAAGCGCGAAGCACACGAGCAGCTCCCCGCATCCACGCTCTTTCCCAAGACACCGGGCGGCGCCGAAAACGGCGGTGATCCCGCTTTCGGTGCGATGGCTCGCGCGACCGAGGTCGCCGAAGTCGAGCCGAACGACGGCCTCGCCAAAGCCCAGAAGCTGCCCGCTTCAGCCGTGGTCAAAGGCACTGTTGGTCCGCCCGGTGATGTGCCCGGCGCGACCGATTTCTACGCTATACCCGGTCATCCCGGCGCTGGACGCGTCGCGCGAATCGAGCTGATCGAGGCGCCCGCGTGCACAGAAATCGCCGTGTTTTCAGTGGGGTCGTCCACGCCGCTTCAGGTAGGACGGGTCGCCAAGACCGGTCGCTCCGTGCTCGATGCCGTTGGGCTCACGGCCGCCGGATTGGTCGTGCGGATTCGTTGTGTCGCCGGCAAGAAAGACGAGCGGGCTCCTGTCGGCGGTGGCTATCGGTTGCGCACCGGCAGCCGCACGCGGACCGCGGGTGAAGAGCAGGAGCCCAACGAAAAACCGCTCGCTTCGGGGCCCGTTGTCGCGCCCGGCCAGGTTATCCAGGCAACGCTGTCTCGTCCCGGCGACGTGGACGTGTTCAGCCTGCGAACGGGCGACGCAGGTTCGGCCAGGCAGCCGTTGACGCTCGCCGTCGCCGGTGTGCCCAACGTCATCATCGGCGTGGAGCTGCGGCAGGCGGACGGCCAGGTTCGCCTCAAACGCGTGTCGACGCGAGGGCGCGGCATCTCGATTCCAAACCTCGCGCCGGGTCTGTTGCGTGGCGTCGACAGCGTCGCGGTGGCCGCCATCTCGGGTGCGCAAGCTGATCACCGGTACGCCGTCGCGCTCTCCCCCCCCGACTGCGCCGGTGCTGCCGGGTGCCTTGGCGGACGCGTCGATGAACGAGAGCCCAACGACAGACGCGCCGACGCTGCCATGTTGCGCTTCGATCATCGCCTCAAGGGCCTGCTGGACGGTCGCAAAGACGCCGACTGGTACGCGATCGACGTCGATCCCGGTACGACCGTCGGATTCACCGTCAAGCCGCCCGAAGGCGTGCGTGCGAAGGTCATGGTTTCGTCGCCGCCGAGCGAGCCGTTGTGGGTCATCGGTCCCCATAAGGGCGGCGTGGTCGAGGTGGCCCGCTACGTCGCCGGGGGACCCCGCGTTTACGTTCGCGTGATGGGCGTCAAGGGCAGCCATGATCCGGCCGCGGCCTACTCCATCGAAGCCGCCAATATCAGCGAAGTGGACGCGGCGCTCGATCTCTCCGGGCTCGTCACGCCAACTCTCGCGCCCGCGGCGACCCCAGTCGTGACCGCAGATTGACGCCGGCGTTTGGGCCTTGGCGGCATCGAACGTATAGTCCCCGTCCACCGCTGCTCTGAACGCAGCGCTCCCTGCGATCGCCGTCCCCATCTGCCCAGGCCTGCCTGTGATGTCCAAGCGCGCCATCATGGGGGAGCTTGTCTCTCTCGCGTGGCCCATCGTTGGGCTGAACGTGCTCAATGTCCTGGCGCTCGCCGTCGACACCGCGATGTGTGGTCGCCTTCCCGACGCAGCCAATGCGCTCGCGGCGCTGAGCTACGCGACCCAGGTGATCTTCCTGCTGATGGTGGCGATGCTCGGCCTGACGGTCGGCACCGTGGCCAACGTTGCACGCGCGCACGGGGCGCGTCACGACGCACGCGTCAATCACGTCCTGCTGCAGTCCAGCCAGCTCACCATCGGCCTGGCGATCATCATCGCCGTGGTTGGCAACATCGCCGCTCCACAAATCCTGCTGATGCTCGGCGCGACCGAAGCGACCTTGCAGCTCGGGCTCGACTACCTGCGGCCGATGATGACGCTCACGGTCTTTTACTACCTCAACATCCTCTACGCGGGAGTCTTGCGCGGGGTCGGCAATACGCGGCTTCCGTTTGTGATCGCGCTGGCCAGCAACGGCCTCAACGTGGTGCTCAATTACGGGCTGATCCTCGGCAACCTGGGACTGCCGGCGCTGGGCGTCCAAGGCGCTGCCATCGGAACGGTCGTCTCGCAGCTCTTCGCGGCCACCGTGATGGCCGTGCTCCTGTCGCGCGAAACCGTGCCGGGCGTGAAACTGCAGATTCGACCTCAACCGGTCGATTGGGATCTCGCCAGGGCCCTCGCCCGGGTCGGGTGGCCGGCGGCGGCAGATATGGTCGTCCTCAACGCCGGCTTTTTGACGATTGTCGGCTTGCTGGGGCGTATCGACGAGCTAGCGGTCGCCGCACACGGTGTTGGACTGCGAATCCAAGCCCTCGCGTTTGTGCCGGGCATGAGCGTCTCCCAGGCAACCGGCGCTCTCGTCGGCCAGGCACTCGGAGCCCACGACGCCGATCACGCCCGCGAGACGCTGCGCGCGTCCCTGATCTTGTGCGTGCTCATCATGGGGATCCCGGGCGCGTTCTTCATCGGCTTCGAAGACGCGATCATTGGGATCTTCGACGTCAAAGCCGGCACGCCGCTCGCCGCTTATGCCGTGCAATGGATCGAAGTTCTCGGCTGGGGCATGCCCATCTTCGGCGTCCACATCGCGTATGTCGGCCTCCTGCAAGGGTCGGGCGAGACGATGACCAGCCTCAAGATCAACGTCTGGACCACCTTCCTCGTGCAGATCCCGCTGTCCTGGCTGCTCGGCTTCCCGCTCGGACTCGGCGCGTTCGGCGTCTGGCTTTCGATCCCGCTGGCCTTCGTCGTCAAGGCGATCCTCGATCACCTGGCCTACCGCAGCGGCAAATGGGCCAAAGAGGGCGCCTACCTCTGAGCGCTCTGCACGAGAGCTGGCTGTCAGCGTTTGGCGGCGTCACGATGCTTGCGTCCAGCCGCAGCAAGTCGCGCCATCAGGTCCGCATGTCGTCGCTTCGTGTACGCGGCAACGGCAGCCCGCGCCGCCGGATCGAGTTGGCCGCCCATGCGTGCGAGTTGCGCGTCGATCATCACCGACCTCTTGGCATCGGAAAACGCAGCGTCCAGCTGCACCAACTGCGCACCGGTCGGCGGTCTGATCTCGATAGCTGCGACGGCCGTCTCCGCGCCCTCCGTAAGTTCATCGATCCGCAGCCGGACACGGTCCAGTTCGCCCTGCGTCGCTGCCGTGGCCAAACCTGCAGCATCCAACAGGGTAGCGGCCCCCGACAGCGCCACTGCAGGCTGGTCTTTCGTCGCTTTGTGCACCCCAACGGCCGGCTCTTGAGCCACTTTCGCGCCCCGCCCGATCTTCTGACTGGAACCGATCTTCTGACTGGAACCGATCTTCTGACTGGAACCGATCTTCTGACTGGAACCGACCTTCTGACTGGAACCGGTCTTCGGTTTGGAAAAGGACTTGGTTTTGCCGCACGCGGCCAGCGAAACGACGACAACAGCGACGCACAGCAGCCGCGGAGAAGAGCTTTGTCGGGAGCAATTCGGCGTTTTCATCGCGTCGTCACCCCTTTGATGAGAAGACCGGGCAAGTGTGCCCCGTTGTGGCATCTCTGCACCATCTCCGCGCGATTCACCGCTTGAGTCCGCTGGCGGTTGACGGTAGGACATCAAGCCCGACCCAAGGCCGACGCCATGAACGAATCACCCGTCCGCATCGAGCAGCAAGACGCCGACGAGCTGCGTGCACATTACACGTGGAAGAAAAAGGCGCTCGAGGGTGGCTCCGTCGTCGTCTTCACCGGCCTGGTCGCGGCGATGGTCGTGCGCTTGATGCAGGCCACGGATCTCTGGGCTCACGGCTGGCTGCTCCTTGTCGCTTTCCTGGTGGGGATGATCGCGGCGGACTTCGTCTCGGGCTTCGTGCACTGGCTGGCCGACACGTGGGGAACGGTCGAGCTGCCGATTCTCGGTCCCACCCTCGTCAAGAACTTCCGCGAGCACCACGCCGCGCCGCGCGACCTCGCCAAGAAGGGCCTGATCGAGACCAATGGTGACAACTGCATGGTCCTTATCCCGGTGCAGGTCGGGGTGCTGCTGATGCCGATCGACGGGTCGGCGTTCTGGGTGCTGTTTCACGCTTTCGCGCTGTCATTTGCCTTTTGGATCATGCTCACCAACCAGATTCACAAGTGGGCCCACATGCGTCGCAAGGACCTGTGGCTGCCCGTCCGCGCGCTGCAACGAGCCGGCGTGTTCCTGACCGTCTCTGAGCACGCCAAGCACCACACCGTGCCCTTCGAATCGCACTACTGCATCACCAACGGCTGGATGAACGGCCCGCTGCAACGTGTGCGCTTTTTCCGCACACTCGAGCGAATCATCTGGCGCGTCTCGGGCATGATTCCGCGCGAAAACGACATCGGGACGCACGCCGCGGTCGCCGTCGCCGTCAAGCAGGGCATCCTCCCTGAAGGATTTCAGCCTACGCGCCACATCGTGGGCACCCAGTCCACGCCGACCAGGTCGCTCAGCTGAAGCGAATGACCGGTGCTTGCAGCCTGCTCAACGCCGTCTGTGGACGGCCGCTTCGAGCGCCATACTCACAGCCAAAGCTGCCTTCGTATCGTCGCAGCTCGCTTGAACGCGACCACCGGGCTCAACCACCACTGCGATAGTGAAGCGCGCGTCTTCATCGACGAGCGCGCCCAGTCGACGGGTCGCGACGCCATCCGGATCGGCGATCACGTCGTCAGCGGCGTGGGTTTGAGCCGCGACATAACGAACGTCCGTGGCTCGCCCAAAGCGCTCGACTGCGGTCGCCACGTCCTCTCGAAGTCGGTCGTTTAACTCATCGACAACCACGATGAGCAGCCATTTTCGGGCGTGATCAGCGATGTCGAAGCCGTCGACCCCGAGCGCGGGGAGTGGATCGCCTCGGTGCAGGTGCAGTGGCTGCGCAGTCATCGATTCGGCGCCTCATCTGGACCGGGCTGATCAGGGCTAATCACAATGCCGGTCACTTCGGGTGCAAGGCCATGATTTTCAGTGCTTGTGATCAGAACGAGTTGCCGATAGTAAACGCGAAGACCAGCGACTCCTCGCTGGGCAGCGGGTTGATCGGCACGCCCCATTCGAAACGAAGCGGGCCGACGGGCGAGAACCAGCGCACGCCCCAGCCGAAGCTCATGCGCATACCGCCCAGCGAGATCGGTTCGCCCTCGCCAAACGCGTTGCCGATATCGAAGAACAGCAGTCCGCGCAGGTTGACGGGCGCCTGGACGATCGGGATTTCGAGCTCGCTGTTGAGGTACAGTTGCTTGTTGCCGCCGATATTGAACGGGCTCAAGGACGCGCCGGGGTCGCCGCTGGTCGGGACGCCGAGACTCGGGCCGAGCGTGTTTCGCTGGTAGCCGCGCACGTTGAAGATGCCGCCCATGAAGAAGCGCTCGAACAAGGGGACCTGCTGCCCGGCCGGTGCGCTGATGTAGCCGCCGACGAGGTTGAATTTCAAGATCGCTTCAAGCGGCAACGGGAAGTAGCGACGCAACCGTCCGGTGTAGCGGTTGAAGTCGTTCTGCCGGATCCCAAGGCCCAGCCCCGAAAGCACCGGTTTGGCGAATTCCGCGGTGCCGGAGATGAACCAGCCCGTCGACGGCATCCAGCGGTCGTTGCGGCTGTCGAAGGTCAGGGTGAAGCGCAGCGACGTCGTCAGACCGGAGTTGAAGAGGCTGGCAATCGGCACGTCTTTGCGCCCGGACAGACCGCCGATCTCCGCGTCGACGAACTCGATGTTGCTTGTCACGTCGCCTTGAAGAGTGGGCGAGAACCGATAACCCCAGCTCATCGAACCGCCGGTGCTGTCGCGCGTGAAGTCGGTGTACAGGGTCTGAAACTTGGACAACGACACGGCGAACGTGACGTTCGTGTCGAGGAAGTAGGGCTCGATGAAGGACCCCTGCGCCATCGTGCGAATCGCCGACAGCGACGCCTGGAAGCTCAAGCGCTGGCCGCGACCGAGGAAGTTGTCTTTGCTGATTTGCGCGGTCGTAATGAAGTTGTCGACGCTCGAGAAGCCGGCGCCTACCTGGAACGTGCCGGTCGTGCGCTCCTTGACCTCGACAACCACATCGACGACCTGCGGATGGCGCGTTGGCCGGGTCTTGATGTCGACCTTGTCGAAGAAGCCGAGCCGCTGCACGCGGATCTTGGACGCGTTGAGCTTGGCTTCGTTGTAGAGCTCGCCCTCGGTGAACGCGAGCTCGCGGCGGATCACCTTGTCGCGGGTGGTCTGGGCCCCGAGCATCCGGATTTGCCCGAAGTAGACCTTGCTGCCTTTTTGGATGTGGTAGGTCCAGTCGACCTTACGCGTCTTGGCGTGGGGCACCGATTCGTTGCTGACCGTGGCGAAGGCAAAGCCGTGTTTCTTCTGCGCGCCGGAGAGCAGCTGGCTGTCCTTCTGCACGAGCGCGTAGTTGAAGACGTCCCCTTCCTTCAGCTGCAGATTGGGCAGCAGGTCTTTGACCGGCACCTTCGAGTCGCCCTTGATGCCGACCTTGCCGACCGTGAACTTCGGGCCCTCGTGCACGCGAATGCTGATCCGCACGTGTCGCATGTCGGCCGAAAGGCTGACCTCGGGTTCCTGGACCTTGGCCTGGATGTAGCCCTTGGTCAGGTAGAGGTACTGGATGATCTGCACGTCGTACTCGAGCTGCTCACGCTTGAACGCCCCGGACTTGCCGAGGATCGACATGGCCGAGCCCTCCTGGGTCTTCAGCACGCGCTTGATGTCCGCGTCGGACACACCGTTGTTGCCGAGGATGTCGATCTTGCGGACCTTGATTTCGGCGCGCTCGGTGATGGCGAAGACGACCTCGACGCGGTTGTCCTTGAGGTTGACGACCTTGTGCTTGACCGACGCAAGGAAATAGCCCTCCTCGACATAGAGATCGCGAATCTTGTTGGCGTTTTGCTGCGCTTCGGCCGGCGAAAAGAGGTTGCCCGAGCGCAGGTCGACCACCTTGAGAACCGCATCGACCGTGAGCTGCTCGGCGCCTTCGATCTCGACGCTGGCGATCGATGGGCGTTCGAGGAGCTGGAAGCGGACGATCACGCCGTTCTTGTTGTTGGGGTCGCGACGCAAGCCGACGCGAACGTCATCGAAGAGGCCGGTTTCGAAGACACGCTGGATGTCGCGGGCGATCAGCGCGGGGTCGAGGCGCTTGCCGGTCTTGATCAGCATCTTGTTGCGGACGGCCTTGGCGTCGACGCGCTCGATGCCGCCGAGCTCGACCTTGGACACGACAAAAACCGGCAACTGACCGGACACGCCCCTCGTCGGCCCGAGCCCAGCGCCGGCCTGCGCCTGGACGAGACCTGGCGCTGCGACGGCGCCGCAAGCGACGCATATCACGATCGCTGTCAGGATCCGCCGCACGTTCACGCCGCCTCCGCGAAATCGCTGACCATGCCATCGGCCATCATCAACACGCGCCCCATACGACCGGCGAGCTCCCGGTTGTGGCTAACGACGAGAAAGGCGGTGCCGGTTTCCCGGTTCAGCTCCTCGATAAGGTCGTGCATTTCCCCGGCGGTGTTGCCGTCGAGGTTTCCGGTGGGTTCGTCGGCCAGCACGATCTCGGGCTGCATCACCAGGGCGCGAGCAAGCGCGACGCGTTGCTGTTCACCGCCGGACAATTCGCCGGGGTGATGTTCGAGTCGATGCGCGAGGCCGACGCGATCGAGCAGGTTCAGTGCGCGATCCCGGACCTCCGCGCGACGCTTGCGGGCGATCAGCGCGGGCATCAGCACGTTTTCGAGCGCTGTGAGCTCGGGCAGGAGGTGATGAAACTGGAAGACAAAGCCGATCGTGCGGTTGCGAAAGGCCGCCATCTCGGCGTCGCCAAGCTCGGCGAGCGGGCGCCCGTGATAGACGATGGTTCCGCTCGTGGGCTCATCGAGCGCGCCGAGAAGGTGAAGCAGCGTCGACTTGCCCGAGCCCGAACGACCGACAATGGCGAGCATGTCGCCCTTTTGGATCGTCAGGTTCACGCCGCGCAGCACCTCGACCGGCCGGGCGCCGAGCAGAAACCGCTTGCAGACATCCGTCGCCACCATGAGCGGCACCGACGCAGATGCTTGTGCATCGCGCTCGACATCGCGCATTTCCGGGGCGACTTCACTCATATCGGAGGCCTTCGAGGGGGCTGAGCTGGGCGGCACTTTTAGCAGGAAAGACGGTGGCTACAAGGGAGATGACCAGAGAGGCGATCACAACCGCCGAAACCTCCGCGATCTCGACCGAAACCGGCAACGTGCGGACGTAGTACGCTTCGGGGAGCTTGATGCCAAGGGTAGCGATCAAGCCGCAGGTCGAGAGCCCAAGAATCAGCCCCGCGATCGTGCCAATGCAGCCGATCACACCGCCCATTTGCACAAACGCTGCGCGCACCTCTTTGCGGCTCGCCCCCATCGCTTGCAACATCGCAATGCCGTTGCGTTTTTGGAGAATCACCATCGTCAGCGCAGAGATGATGGCGAACGACGCCACCAAGATGATCAAAGCGAGCACCAGGAAGATGACGAGACGTTCGAAAGCCAGCGCTGAGAAAAGCGAGCGGTTGAGGGCGCGCCAATCGAGAACCTCGATGTCCTTGCTCGCACCGGTATTTTGCAGTGCCGCGCGTACGCCGGCGAGGACGGCATCGGGATGCTCGGGTGCAGCGAGGCGAAGCTCGATCACGTTGGCGGCGCCTTCGAGGTTGAAGTAGGCGCTCGCGGTCTCAAGCGTGACGTAAGCGACCTTGCTGTCCGCGTCGTACAGGCCGGTCTCAAATGTGCCGGCGACACGGAACGTCCGGACCCGAGGACGCATTCCCGTGGGGCCCACGTCGGCGTCGGGCGTGATGATTTCGACGCGGTCGCCGAGCTCAACTTGCAGAGACCGGGCCAGCTCCGCGCCGATCAGCACACCGGGCGCGACCGGTGCCATCACGTCCGTTCCCCCGGTGCGCCACGGGATGTCGAGGCGCGCGCCGGAGCTCGACGGATCGGGGACATCCAGGGCTTCGAGCACCGCTTCGCCGGAGACGGCGTCGGGGTCTTTTCCGTTTTGCTCGGCCTGCTTGTCCACGGTGTCCTTTGCGGGGTCGGATCCGGCGATCGGCACCTCGAAGTCAGCGTCGACCGCCAATGGATCGATGGGCACCCCGCCGCTCGGGAGCGCGATGGGGTCGCGTGGCGGCCGCGGGGATGCGGGCCCGGGGGCAAGCTGAAGGATCGCGTCGAGCTCGTCGTCGTTGTCGTCGACGTCTTCCGTCCCGGGATCGTCGCCCGATTTGGCGGCGTGGTTCGTGGTCGTGGGCGCGGTCGGCAAGTCGTTTTCGAGCCCCAGGGGGCGCCTCACGCGCCAGTCGTCACGGCCGATGCGATCGGGGTGGGAGAGCAAGCGCATCGAACCGGTCACGATGGTCGAACCGAGCTCGCGCTGGACCCCTCTGAGCCGCGGATCGATGCCGCGCAAAGATACGAAGTTGTTGACGTTGAAGGTCGAGCTGACGATCGCGTCGCCGCGGACCTGGGGGCTCACGCCGACGACGCCATCGACACCGCGCAACCCGCCGGCCAGCTCGCGCCAGTTGGTAAGAGGTTGGGCGCGCCCCGGGTTTTCGACGAGGGCATGCGCGTTGGCCACCAACATCTTCGCCCGCAGGTCGGACGCGAAGCCGCCCATCACCGAGAGCACGACGATCAACGCCCACGTGCCTGCCGCGACGCCAACGATCGAGACGAACACCGGCAGCGTCACCTTGGGCTGTGACTGGGCGAGCACGTACAGGGCCGTCGCACCGAGCAAGAAGGCGCCGGTGTAGACGGGGATCGCGAGGGGGCCACCTGCGGTCAGGATCGCGGCGACGATCGCGGCGACCACAAGCATCCAAAGCAGCTTTCCGCTCAGACCGCGTCCGAGGCGAATGCGCGCGTGGCGATGACGAGTCAGCGAGACGGTGACAAGGATCGTGGCGCAGACCAAACCTATCGCGAATGTCGGCGGATGAACGTAATCGCGCACCACTGGCAAAAACGACGCCCCGACGACGGCGGCCAGGAGCAGGATCGCGACAATGATGGGCAGCACGAGCCGGGCGCGGCGCCATGGCAACGACGCCGAGAGCAGCAAGAACCCGTGAATGCCGACCGCGGCGCCGACATTTCGAATCGCGATGAACCCGATCGTGTCGATCGGCTGACCGACGACGATGGCCTGCCGCAAGATCAGCACGGCACCGGTCGTTGCGGCGGCTGCCACCAGCGCTCCTAGCAACAGCTTCCAACCTGCGACAGCGCGCTCGCGCTCCGGGGCGGCTTCTACCTGTTCGCGGATCCAGCGAGCGATACGAATGGGCACGGGGTGGCCGATCACCTGGGCGCGGAGAAACGACCAGGCGACAAACGTAGACGGCTGGTCTTGCACCGGTTTGATCAGGATGCGCAGGACCATGAGGCCGAGCACGGACGCCGCAGCCGCCACGCCGATCGCAGCGACGATGACGCCGAGCAGCTGCAGGACCATCCAGACCTGGAAGCCGACCGTCGGGTTGTCGTGATGCACGAGCGCTTCGGGGACCGCGGCGATGGCGGCGAGCCCCAGGAGCGCGAATAGGCGTTGCCACCGCACGGCTTGTGTCTACTCGCCGGGGCCGTCCGATGGGTCGGTGCCGCCATCGGAGTCGGTGCGCTCGGGTCGCAACAATGGAAAGAGAATGACCTCGCGAATGCTCTGCGTGTTGGTCAGCAGCATAGTCAACCGATCGATGCCGACTCCGCAGCCAGCCGTCGGGGCCAGGCCGTGTTCGAGCGCACGGATGTAGTCGAGGTCCATGTCCATCGTCTCGGCGTCGCCCTTGGTCCTCGCGTCGAGCTGCTCCTGGAAGCGCTGGTGCTGCACCGCCGGGTCGTTGAGCTCCGAAAACGCGTTGCACAGCTCGAAATTGCCGGCGTACATCTCGAAACGGTCGACAAGCCGCGGATCGTCATCGTTGGGCCGAGAAAGGGGCGAAACCTCGACGGGAAAGCCGGTGACAAATGTCGGCTGAAAGAGGTGCGGTTCGGCTGTATGCTCGAAAAGCTCCATCTGGATCTTGCCGATCGGCGCGTGATCGGCGACCTCGATCTCGAGCTCTGCACACCGCTGCCGGAGCCGCGCCTCGTCGTGGATTTCGTCCGCCGTCAGCCCGCCGTATTCAACCAGGCCGTCCCAGACGCTGAGCCGCCGAAAGGGAGGTTGAAACGACAACATCTTCGCGTTGCCATCCTCGTCTTCGCCGTAGGGCAGGTCGTAGCTGCCGCAGATGTCGCGTGCGAGCTTGGAATAGAGCTCCTCGAGCAGCACGATCAGGTCCTCGAAGGTCGCGTACGCCTCGTAGAACTCGAGCATCGTGAACTCGGGGTTGTGCTGCTGACTGATGCCCTCGTTGCGGAAGTTGCGGTTGATCTCGAAGACGCGCTCCAAGCCGCCAACCACGAGCCGCTTGAGATAGAGCTCCGGCGCGATCCGCATGAACAGGGGCATGTCGAGCGCGTTGTGGTGTGTCTTGAAGGGCTTGGCCGCCGCGCCGCCGATGAGCGTGTGCATCATCGGTGTCTCGACCTCCATGTAATCGCGATCCTCGAAGAAACGCCGAATGGTCGAGATGATCTTGCTGCGGCGCTCGATGATGCGCCGGGCGTTCGCGTTGACGACGAGATCGACGTAGCGCTGGCGGAAGCGGGTTTGCTTGTCGCTGAGGCCGTGAAACTTCTCGGGCAGCGGGCGCAGGGCCTTGGTCAGCACGCGAACGGCCGGCTCGTCGCCCTGCCCGCGAACCCAGAGGGACGGCTCGCCTGTCCGTGTGCGGAACGGCAGCCCGGTCACGCCGACGATGTCGCCCACGTCGAGCAGCGGCGGGCAGTCTACGCCGTCTTCATCGTGGCTCTTGAGCAGGCGATCAAAGAGCGCTTCGTCTTCGTTGCGACGGAAGAACAGCTGGAAGGTATTGAACGCGATCTCGCGGCGGTCCTGGCCGGCCTCTTCGCGGCGATCATCCGCAGCGGAACGCAGCCTTTCGATCTCGCAACCGGACCGATCGAGCAGGCGGATGAACGCGACCTTGCCCTTGCGGTTGGACGCGATGACGCGACCGGCCATACGCCACAGCGGGAAATCTTCGTCGATCGGCGATGGTTCGACGCCCTTTTCAAGCAGGTGAGCGAGCAGGTCCGCGCCGGTCGCGGTCGGCTTGAAGTCATTGGGGTAAGCGCTTTTTTGACCCTTGCCGAGGGCATCGAGCTTGTGTTGACGCAGCTGCGTGAGCTTGTTGCGCGTCTGCATCGCGGTCTCCCCAAATCGTGGCGATTTGTCGTGGCTTGTCTTCAGCACCAAAAACAACGGCGCCGCCCCAACTCCAGCCGTAGCAGGCGATGGGGCGGCGCGGCGTTGTGGTCGGGGTGACAGGATTTGAACCTGCGACTCCTTGACCCCCAGTCAAGTGCGCTACCAGACTGCGCTACACCCCGTTTCCGACGCTCGACGACCGCGTTGGCAGCCGTCGCAAGAACGTGCGGGTCGCGGAATCTGCCACGATGTTTGATGCGGGGCAAGACGCCAATTCAACGTCCGTGCGGCTCAGCGAAGCGGCCGATCTCGAGGGCGGCTCAGCGGTTGTGGATCCGCATATGCAGTCCGTCACGTGGACGCAGGGTGATGCTGGCCTCGGGGACAACCCGTTGGCCGGGAACAAGCGACAGGCGAAAGCGCTGCAGGAGCACGGCGAGAATCAGCAACGACTCCATCTTCGCGAAGTGATCGCCAATGCACTTTCGCTGCCCACCTGAAAACGGCAGGTGCGCGAACTTGTGCACGCCGAGGGCCTTGCGGGCGGCGACGCGATCCGGGGCGAAGCGATCGGGGTCAAATCCTTCGGGGTTGTCCCACAGCGCTGGGTGCCGATGCATAACCCAAACCGGCATATAGACGTATGTGCCTTGGGGGATCCTGTAGCCCCCAAGCTCGGTGTCATTCACGGCGCTCCGCCCAACCACCCAGACCGGCGGGTACAACCGCATCGACTCCTGGAGCGCCTGGTGGGTGTACGGAACGGCACGCATGACTCCGGCTGCGGGATTGTCGTCCGAGACGTTGGCGGCGAGCTCGTCGTGTACGCGGCGATCAACAGCGGGATGCTTCGACAACAAGTAGAGCGTCCAAGCGAGGGCGTTCGCGGTCGTCTCGTGGCCGGCGAGAATCATGGTCATCACCTCGTCGCGCAGCTGCTTGTCGGTCATTGATTCGCCCGTTTCATCGTCGACGCTGGCCATGAACATGCCGAGGAGATCGTTGCCGGGCTCTCCCGTCGCGCGGCGTTCCGCGATGATTTGGTGGACCACCCGGTCGAGCACCTTGATGCCGCGGAGGAATTTGTGGGCGGTCGGTGTGGGCCACATATGCGGGGCCGGGATCGGCGCCTGCGTCAGGGGCGAGAAGGCCTCCAGGACGGTTGTCACAGCCGCCCCGAGCTCGTGGGCTTCACCGGTCAAATCGCGGGAGAACAGCGTTTCGCCAGCGATGCGCAAGGTCAGCTGCATCATCTCGGCAGCGACGTCGATGGTTGCACCGGCGTCGGCGACCGCCTGCCAACGATCCGCCATGTCGCGCGCGGACGTTGTCATCGTATTGGCGAACCCGGCGATGTATTTGCGACGAAATGCGGGCTGCGCGATGCGACGCTGCCGGCGCCAGAATCCGCCCTCGCTGGTGACGAGCCCGTCGCCGAGGATCAGCCGCAGCATCGTGTAGCCGCGGGTCTGCTTGATGTACTGATCCCGCTCGGACACGAGGACCCGATGCAGCAGTTCAGGGTGTGCGAGCGTGACGATCTGCTTGGGACCAAGGCGCATCCGGACCACGTCGCCAACATCGCGGTGCGCACGTTCGAAGAGCTCGAGCGGGTCGCGACCCATCGCGGGCAGATGCCCGAGCAGGTGGTTGGTCGGCAGGCTCGGAGCGAGCGGGAGTCCCGCGTTGAGTTCGGCAGAGGGCGCGTGAGCGGGGAAGTTGGACATCGGGGCTCCTTGAGGTCATCGGGCAAAAGACAGCCGTGGCAGGCCGACTCATCGGGTGATGAGCGACCTGTCCTCGTGTTACGTTGCAAACCCGAGCGATCGCTCATATAATAAAACGAGTATTTGCTCGCGTTCAACTCGCATTCCCTCGAGGTCCTGAAAAATGGAGATAACCCCCCGAAAACAGCCGCGTCAGCAACGATCGCGCGCCACCGTCGATGCCATCTTGGACGCCACCGCTCAGGTTCTGGTTCGGCAGGGCTACGACCGGTGCAGCACCAACCGCATCGCCAAGGTCGCCGGCGTGAGCGTCGGATCGCTCTATCAATACTTCCCAAATAAGCAGGCGCTGGTAATGGCGGTCGCCGAGCGGCATGCACGGAACATGATCGAGCTGCTCGGCGAGACGCTTTCCCAGCTCGGCGACGCTCCGATCCCGATCGCGGTCAGGACCTACGTCAAGGCGATGGTTCGGGCGCACGCCGTCGAACCCGAGCTGCACCACGCGCTGGTGCAACTCGTCCTGCAAGTCGGGCTCGACCAGTTCCGCGAAGTCGACGAGATCGCCCAGCAGATCATCGTCGGCTACCTCGAGACGCGGCGCGACGAGATCTTGCCCAGGGACCTGCGGATGGCCGCTTGGGTGCTGATAACCACCGTCGAGTCCCTCACCCACGTCGCCGCCCTGAAGCGGCCCGAGTTCCTCCAAGAAGACATGCTCACCGCCGAAATCAGCAACATCGTGCTGCGCTACCTGCTCGGGGAGGCGCCTGCGGTGTAGGGCCCCGGGCTAAGACCAATGCCGGTCGGTGCCTGTCCAGGCGTTCTGCCCCCAGGCCGTATACTGGTCGCGGTTGACCGACACGATGCCGCAATGGTCGCCGCATTCCGGCTGCAATCCAACTCCGCTGTCCAGCGAGATCGCCGGACCTGACATGAAAATTTCGGTGGACCGAAATTTCTACTATACCATCGCGATCATGCCCATCATCGACCGCAAGGAGACGCTGGCCGCGCTCGGCATCCGCGACTACGAGACCGACATCCGAACCATGAACGGGCCGGAGTTGCTGCGGCATTTCGGCGCGGCCTCTTCCGGTCGGCTGGTGACCTCGCGCCTGGTGCGCAACCTCGTCCACCAGGCGTGGCGACGCATCCGGGCGGGCGACGAACCGCCGGTGCGCGGCAATGTCCGCAGCTTCTGGTACCGCTTCGTCAAGCCAGCGGTGCTGCGTGTGCCAGCCAGAGACCGCACGTGTATGGAGCCCGACGAGGCGACCAACATGGTCCTGGCCGACCTCGTCGAGCAGCGGCGCCTGTACGACTACGAGGACTTCGGCTTCGCGGACGACAACTGGCGCAACCGATCCATCGGCCTCGCTCGGCCTCACGTGTTGTTGTTCGCCGAAAAGACCGCCCACACGCGCTTGCTCGCGCGGGCGCAACACCGGCTGGGGGTGTCCTTTGTCAGCCTCGGCGGCACACCGAGCGCGTGCACCAGCGAATACACGGCCAAGCAGCTGCGGGCCGCCCTGCCCGACGGCGACGATGAGGCGCCGACCGTGCACATGATCGGGCTGGTCGACCACGACCCAGCCGGCGCGATGATCGCGGCCGCATTCGCCGATCAATTGACGAGCTTCGGCCTGCGCCCGGCGAGTATGACCTTGCCCTTCACACCGGCGTGTTTCAGCGACAAAGAGCTCGCCATCGCGCGGCTGCCGCTGCGCCCGGGCAAGCGCACCGATGCGTGGTTGAAAGACGGTGTCGGCGTCGGCAGGCAAGCCTGGGGACTGAGCGTCGAGTCACTGCCCGACCAGCGCATCGAAGCCCTGCTGGACCAAAGCGTGCTCGCGGTCGCCCCCGAGGCCCGTCCAGTTGCGTTGCCACCCGGACGCTCGCTGACCGACTTCGATCCGCGCACAACGATCGTGGTGCGGCCCAACGACGTGGGACCCAGCGTGCTTGCGGCGGTCGATAAGGGCCAGACGGTGGTGGTAGTGCATGCGGGGCGGGTTCGCGCTGTCATCGGCCGCTGACGTGCAGCCGAGGGTGCCGCACCGCTGGATGCCCTGCCCATCGACAGCGCGCGGACATCGCGCGACCATGCCCGTCCGATGAACGCCAAGCTGACCGGTCTTGCCATCGCCGTCGTGGCCGCCCTGGCCGTGATCGGGATCACTATTGTTCGCCACGCCGACCCCGCCCAAACCGGACCGTCCGACCTCGAAGTGCCCCCAACTCCGGAGGCTGAACGCGCATCGCCGGCCAAACCACGCACGGCACCTTTGCGCGCGACCTGCTCGTTCAAAGCGGGTCAGCGTTTCGCTTTCGAGATGCGCGACCAACGAACATGGACGGTCGACGTCGGCCAGGACCCTGCTTCGCCGTACCCGCCTTCCACCGGTGGCGTTGCGGCGACGGTCCGCCTCGGTGAAAGCGGCACGATCCGGTGGCGACTCGACCTCGCGGTTATCGAGCTGCGGCCCGACAAGACCGCCGTCTTCGCCGCGAGCGTGACGCAGCCCAGGTTTCACAACGGCCACAGCGAGCGGAGGCTTGGTCCCGGTCCAGTGACCACGCCGTTTCTCGTTCGCATCGGCAAACGTTGCGACGTCCTCGATGTCGCGCGGCGAAGCGGTGGCTCCATGGCGGCCGCGTATTGGCAACACCGGTTGTTGGCGCAGCTTTCGTGGCGCCTGCCAGCGCAGCCGGGAAAGGACATCTACGAAGAGGTGCAGCGCAACGCGACCGGCGTGTACGACGCCCGCTACACCGTCCTGCGAGGCGAACAGCACACGGTGATCGATCGGCAAGTCACCAACGTCCGCGAGCTGTATCCCTTCGATCCGGGCCATCCCGGCGCGGCATCGGTCGCTGTATCGGGCCCCGGCATCTCGGTCCTTCCCGGCGAGCGCGGCTGGTTCGTGCAAATGCGGCGCAACGAGACGATCACGTGGCTCGACGGCGGCGTCCCGTATGCCCGGGTGACCACGCGCTCGTTTGCGCACGAGGTTCCGCCGTCCGCGGCTCCAGTCCCCAAGATCGGCGACACGATCGACGGGTGGAGTTGGGGCGACCTGTTCGCGATTCGGTCGGTGATCCTCGACGGCGATGCAAGCGAACGTTGGCAGTCATTGGCCGTCGACTCGCTGCAGCGCCAAATCACCGCGCTGCTGGTAGATGCACCGGTTGATCCCGCGGCGGCCGTGGACCTGGCGCGCGATTGGGTCCGCGGCGGCCGCGACCACCTGCCCATCCTGGTCGAAACCTTGCGCGCCGACGACGGCATGACCCAGGCGGAGTCTGCGGTGATTCTGCTCGGCCTCGCGCTCAGCTCTCACCCGCCGGCGCAAAACCTGCTCGGCGGGCTGCTCGTCGACCCAACGATCGGCGTGGCACATCGAATTCGCGCCGCGTTCGCGCTCGGCGGCTCGGCTCAAATCGGCGAAGCAACGGTCGATCGCCTGGTGACGCTCGCCAGACCGGGCGCAGCGCCAAGCAGCCCCGCCGGGAAGATGGAGCGCGCCGCTGTCGCCGTCTTGGGTCACATCGGTCGTCGCCAGCGCATCCACGACCCGCTCATTGCCCAACGTGCGATGAACCTCGTGCGCGACCGCTACAGCACCGCGAGCGCTGGCGATCAGCTCGTCACCGTGTTCGCGGGGCTCGAGAATGCTGGCGACGACACCTTTGCACCCAACTTGAAGGACGCTCACCGGGGCGGCGATGCACACGTGAGGGCAGCGCTCGCCCGTAGCCTGCGACGGGTCAACCCGATGGTCGCTCACCATGTCTGGGATCAGTGGATCGACGCCGAACGTGACCCGAGGGTGAGGCGCGCGATCGCGGACGCCTTGATCAGCCAAATCCTCATCTTCCGGGACGAAACGACAGCGCTGCGATCGCTGCGAGGAGCGGCCATCCGCATCGTCGCCGAGCAGCTTGGCAAAGGTCATCCGCGCGCCCGCGCCGCGCTTGTCATCCGCAGAGACGCCGAGTCGCGAACCAAGTCGGGCAACCCGAGCGTGGTCGGTGAGCTTGAGACGCTCCTGAGACGATTCCCGGAACCGCCCGAGGGATAGCGGCCAGGTCGTGTCGGCGCGTCAAAAAACCTACTTGTCGGTGGACTTCAACCCGGCGAGCTTGAGCAGCTCGGTCAGGTCGGGCAGCAGCAAGAACTCGACGCGGCGGTTGGCGCGCATGCCCTCTTCCGTGTCGTTTTCGGCGACCGGAAGGTAGGAGCCGTAGCCGCCCGCGCTGAGCATCGCCGGTGGCACGTTTGCGCTCTTGATCAGGAATTCGACGACCGCGAGGGAACGGGCTGTGGACAGCTTCCAGTTCAACATGTCGTTGCCGCGTGGATCGGTGTGGCCAGCGACCTGGAAGCGCTTGCCCTCGAACTTCACGAGCACGTCCGCGAGCTCCTTGAGAACCGGCCCGGCGGCGCCTTTGAGCTTGCTCTTGCCGGTGTCGAAGAGGATGTCGCTCTGCAGCTGGATGACGAGAAAACCATTCTTGACCACGACGCGCAGTTTGCCGGCTCTGGCCAGCGCAGCGAGGCGCTTTTTTACGCTCGCGATCGAGTCTCGCAGGGCGTCCAGCTGCTTTTGCACGGCCGACAGGCGGCTCTCGAGCTTGGCGTACTTGTCTTTGAGAATCGTGTAGTTGGCGCGCGCGGCCTGCAGCTCGTCCTCGCACTGGGTCAGCAGCGCGCCGGCCTTTCCGCAGTTCTTGGCGAGCTCGCGCAGCTTGTCGCGGGTGGACTTGAGCTCAGCTTCGACGGCGGTCCTGTCGGATTGGCATTTCTGCGCGTTCTTCGCCGACGCCTCGTGTTTGGCCTTCCACGCCTCGCGGTCCTTGTGCAGGTCGCGCTTTTGCCCTTCCAGCCAGTCGGCCTGCTGCTTCATGCCTTTGAGATCGCGATCGTAGGCGTCCTTGGACACCACGATGCAGCCCTGGGCCATCGACGTGACGACCACGAGCAGGGCGAGGCGACCGCAGCATCGGGCGAGCCTTGTCGCGGTCCATGTGCCGCGGCAGGTCATTGGCAGCTTCTTCATCGCACACTCCGGTCGGTCCCAGCGAAAAACGCACCAACTCGCCCCGTTGTTTCAGGACACCTCTATCGTTTCTAGCGGCCCCGCGCTCGGGGTCGATTTTTTGGGTGAATGCGGCGGCTTTTCGGGCCGAACGGGGCGCGTGCTATCGGCTCACAACTCGCGCGAGCGGAGCATGGAAAACGCCAACAGCGCGCCGGTCCAGGTGCCGTTGAGGGCCAGCAATACCGTCCACAAGCCGGTCAGGGACATCCAACCGGCGGCCGCGACTTGCGGCAACGTCAACGTGAACCCGGCCCAGAAAGTCAGCGTGCAGGCCGCGACGATGCCGCGATTGATGCGTCGTTCTGTCCGGATCGCCCGCGCCCCTTCGCCGGCATCGCGCAGCTGGATCTCGAGCTCGCCCCGCTTGACGCGACGCAGCAGGCCGCGGACCTCGCCAGGCGCAGTCGTCATGAGTCCCCAATAGTCGTGCATCAGCCGCACCAGGCGGCGTGAATAGACCATCGGATCGAGCGCGCGACGGACATAGAGCCGCACCAGGTAGGGCCGGATCTCCTCAAGCGGGTTGAAGTCGGGATGAATCTGCCGCGCGATGCCCTCCATCGTGGAGATGGCCTTGCCGATCAGCAGCAGGTCGGCGGGCATCTGGACATCGAAGCGAACGATCGCCTCGAACACCTCCATGACGAACATGCCGATATCGATATTGGCCAGGTCGACGCCGTAGTAGCGGGCCATCAGCTCGTGGATTTCACCGCGCAAGGCGCGCACATCGACGCGGTCGTCGAGCAGGCCCAGGTCCATCAGCTGCGTGACCAGCATCTCCGGGTCGTTGAGCAGCAGCGACGCGAGGAACGCAAGCAGGTCGTCGATCCGCTCCCGGTCGAGCGAGCCCATCATGCCGAAGTCGATCAGCGCGATGCGCCCGTCGCGCAGGACGAAGAAGTTGCCCGGATGCGGATCGGCGTGAAAGAAGCCGTGCTCGAAGATCGAGGCGATGACCAGCGACGTTCCGTTGCGCGCGACGTCCGGGCCGGACAAGCCCCATTGCGCCAGCGTCTCCGTGTCGGTCACCTTGGCGCCATCGATGAACTCCATCGTGAGCACGCGGCGTCCGGAAAAGGTCGGATAGGTGATCGGCAGGTGTACGGTCGGGTTGGCCGCGAACTGCTTGCGAAACCGTTCGATATTGCGCAGCTCGTTGGTGAAATCGGTCTCGAGGCGCAGGCCGCGCGCGAACTGCTCAACCGCCGCCACCGGACGGAACTGGCGCGCGTCGGGCAGCTGGTCCTCGATCTGTTGGGCCAGGAAGGCGAGCAGGTCGAGGTCGGTCCGGATCGTTTCATCCAAGCCGGGACGTTGCACTTTGACGACGACGAACGTGCCGTCCTTGAGCGTCGCGGCGTGCACCTGGCCGATCGAGGCGGCGGCGATCGGAGTCTCGTCGAAGCTCTGATAGATGGAGCTCAGGGGCGCGCCAAGCTCTTGCTGTACGACGTTGCGCACCGCCGGAAATGGAATCGCCGGCACGTCGTCTTGCAGTTTCCGAAGCTCGTGGATGAGCGACATCGGCACGAGGTCGGGCCGCGTGGCCAGCATCTGGCCGAGCTTGACGAAGGTGGGGCCCAGGCTCTCGAGCGCCAAACGCACACGGACTTCCCACGCGCGACGAGCGATCGACTCGTCGGGGCCCATGAGTCGCTGGCGGCCAAGCTGGACCAAGCGACCGACCCCCGCGCGATCCAGCACATGGCCGAAACCGTGGGTGAACAGCACCCGAATGACAAACCGCATGCGCTGCACGTTGCGCGCGTATTTCGGAAGGCGAAGCAGGTTGGCGACGGCGGAGAGGGGCGGCATCAAGGTCTCGGAAGTGGTTGCCGTCAGGCGTCCGAAGACGGCTCGGGTTTGTCAGGCGATCGGGCCGGCGTCGGCGCCTTGCCGACCGGGGGATCGGGGATCGTCGATGCCTTTGCCGGCGGCGGCTCGGGGATGTTGGACGCGGCCTTGCGAGCCATTTCGCCGGCGAATTGCACGGTATCGCCCGCCCGATGCATGGCGTGTTCAACAGCAGCACGTGCTGTGCGCGCAGCCAAGCCACCCGCCATGGTGAGGCCCGGATTCATCTCCGCCACCGTCTTGCCGACCTCGCGGGCCGCGCCCATCACCGCGTCGGCATAGGGCGCGCCGTCTTCCTGCACTTTGCCCAGGTACTCGAGGGTTTCGCTGCGCAGTTTTTCAAGCTCTTCAGGCGGCAGCGCGTTGGCCCGCGCGATCGACTCGAACAGCGCGTCGTGTCGCGACTCGAGCAGGAACTTCGCGATCAGACTGGCGATGCCCTTCTCGAGCGCGTGGCGCATCATGGCTGTGGGCCTGTCGTCATTGGGGAAGCGGAGCGGCGGCTTTTCAGAACGAGCAGCGCTTGATGCGCCAGCGGTCCTTGTTGTCCTTGTCGCGGTAGACCGAGCACGGCGTGCCCATCTCTTTCTTGTTGCTCTCGACGTAGAATTCGAGACCTTGGAGCGTGCCACGGCTGCTCTCGAGCTTGCGCAGCTGGATGATCTTGTAGCAGCCATCTTCGTCGAGGTAGTGGTCCTTCTGCTTGCGCATCCGCCGCCACGTCATCTGGCGCCAGCTTCGCAGGCTGTTCACCGTGCGCTCTTGGCTGTGCAGCAGCTTCTGAAAGCTCTCCCAGCCTTTTTCGTCGTTCTTTTCCTGCATCGCCTTGAGCGTCTTCATCAACACCCATTCGGCGGTTTCGCGCGCAGGCTCGCAGACCGTGATTCCCAGTACCTTGATGCGCGCCTTGGTGACCTGTTCATCGACGTAGTCACAGCCCGCGGCGGACAGGGCCACGCAGACGACGACGCAAATACCGAGACTTCGGCGCCAGGGAGCCCCCCATGCGGGGGTGGCAGGGTTGGAAGAAAACGCGAACATGGGCGTCTCCGAGGTGGCTTGATGCGGGCGAATCGTAACGTGCGGCCCAGCGGTTGACCACCCGCGCGCCCGGCGGCATGGTCCGCCCATGACGGATCTGCACCGACTCGCAAAGAAAGACTCACTCCCCGCTGTTGGCCGCGACATCGACGCATGGTGCTCGAAGTGCAAGCTCGACTTGGGCCACACCATCACAGCGATGGTCGACGGCGCTGTCGTCCAGGTGCGCTGCAACACCTGCACGTCGGTCCATCGTTTCAAGGCCCCGGCCGCAGAACGCATCAAGCGGTCTGCGCGTTCCCCGAGAAGCCGTACGAAGGCCAAGGCGAAGGCGGACAAGGTCACCAAGGACGTGCGGGTCTACCAACGTCGCATCGCGGACCGCGACCTCGAGCAGGCGGTCAAGTACTCGCCGCGGCTCGACCCGACCGTTGGCTCCTTGATCGATCACAGCAAGTTCGGAATCGGCATCGTCGAGGCGGTCGCGGACGGCAAAGCGGCGGTCCTGTTCGACAGCGGCAAGCGCCTGCTCGTCGTGGGTCGCTGACGCCTGATTGCGCGCCGAATGGGCCGGACAAAGGCGCCACCTGCGATTCCTTCTTCGTCGGCTCTGGTGCTATAGTTCGCACGACACCTTGACGGGATGAACGCGACCGTGGACGGCCCGATCATCAACATAGCGATCGCGATCGCGGTGCTGGGCATCGGCGGTTGGGGTATCACGCGTCTGGTGCGCCATCTCTCTGAACAAGCTGAAGGGGCGGGCGAACGCAAGGTCCAGCAGCTGCTCGCGAAGGGCAAAAAGCTGGACGCCGCCAAGGCCGCCGCCGCCGCCCAGATGTGGGATCGCGCGGCCTCTCTCTACGCGGATGCCAATAGGCCGGCGGACGCCGCGCGCGCCTATCGAAAGGGCGAAAACTGGGAAAAAGCGGCGCTCGCGTTCGAGAAGATGAAGGACTACGACAGCGCGGCGTGGTGCTACAAGAAGATGGGCAGCGATCGCGGCCAGATGGAGATGCTCAAGAAGGGCAACAACTGGCTGGAGGCGGCGCGCATCGCCATCAAGGGCGGACGCAATATCGAAGCGGCGGACCTGCTGGTTCGGGCCGGCGAACGCGAAAAGGCGGCCGAGCTCTACCGACAGGGCGGCGAACAGCAAAAAGCGCTGCAGCTTGCCGCCGAGGTGTTCGAGGAGCGCGGCGAGCACGAGAGCGCCGGACGCTCGTGGGCCAAGGTCGAGGCGTGGGACAAGGCGTTCGCTGCGTTCAAACGGGCCGGCAACATCGACATGGCTGGCAAGGTGCTTATCAAGAGCGGTAAGCGTTCGGAAGCCGCCGAGCTGTACGCAAAGGACGGCCGTCACGCAGAAGCGGCGCGTATGTTCGAGCACCTGCAGCAGTTTCGGCGGGCTGCCGCGCTGTATTCCAAGGCCGGCGAAGCCGAGGGCGCGATTCGGTGCCTGACAGCCGAGGGCGATCGCATCGCGGTCATCAAGCTGCGCATGGCGCGAAACGAGCTCGACGAAGCGCTACGCCTGGCTGAATCGGTCGATCCTACCGAGAGCGAGTTCATCGCGGCGATCGAGATCGCGGCGGATATTCGCCAGCAACGTGACGACCTCCGCGGCGCGCTTCGCAACCTCTACAGGCTGATCCAGGCACCCTTGCCCGCCGACGCCAAACTGCGGCTCACGCGCCGCGCCGTCGAGCTCTGCGTGGACCTCAAACAACCCCAGCTCGGGGCGATGCTGCTCGATCGCATCGTCGAACAGCTCGCCACCAACCCCGACGACAAGATGTGGGGCGAGAACCTGCGTTCTCAGCTGCTCGAATTCGATCCAGACGACGTCGAAGATCTCGGCCTCATCGGGCCTACGACCTCCAAACAGACCGGCCTGGTCCGCGTCGGCGAAGCGCAGAGCTTCGAAGCAACATCGGCCTACATAGAGGGCACCGTTGCCTACGTCGACGCCACCAAGGAGGCGGGCGAAGCGGCCCTCAACTTCGGCGTCGAAAACGACGATGAGGGCTGGCCCCAGGGCGTCCCGCGCGGGCTCGTCAAGCGCTACATCGACCTCAACCGGCTCGGTCAGGGCGGCAACGGCGTCGTGTTCCGGGCGACCGACAAGATGCTCGATCGTACGGTCGTGCTGAAGTTCATGATCGAAGGCTCGATGCCGACCGAGATGGCGCGCAAATACTTCCTGCGCGAGATCAAGATGGCGGCCAGCCTGAGCCACCCCAACATCGTGCACATCTACGACATGGGTACCGAGGAAGACATCCCGTACTACTCGATGGAGTTCATCGAGGGCCTGCCGCTGACCGCCCACCTGCCCGCCGGCAAGCCGATGCCTGACATCGAGTTTCTCTACCAGTCCGTCGATCAGCTCTGCGCCGCGCTCGACCACGCGCACAGCAAGGGGATGATTCACCGCGACATCAAGCCCGACAACGTGCTTGTCGCCAACGACGGCACCTGCAAGCTGCTCGATTTCGGTTTGGCGCGAGTCCTCGACGATGGTTTTGGTGAGAACTCGGTACTCGCGGGCACGCCTTATTACATGGCGCCCGAGCAGATCGACGGCTCAGACGTGGACCATCGCGCCGACATTTATGCGCTCGGCGTCATCGTGTTCCGCATGTTCACCGGCAGCCTGCCGTTCACCGAGGGCAATATATTCGTCGCCCACGCGCTCGAACCCGTGCCCGACCCACGGCAGTTCAACCCGGGCCTGACCGACGCCGTCGTCGACGTCATCTACAAGTGCATGGAAAAGGATCCGGCGGATCGATTCAGCAGCTGCACCGATCTCGCCAACGCGCTGCACACGGCGCTATTCGAGAGCAGCGCCGCGGCCGCAGCCCCGGCTTGACGTCCCGATCCTTCAGCTAGCACCGCGCAAGGTAGCGGCGGCTGACACCAGCTGGGCTTCCAGCGCGACGCGCGGGTTTGGATTGTAGGCCAGGTCGTCTTCGAGCCGATCCAAGGCGGTGATCACATCGGCCACTTCACGAGCGCGGACACGTTCGGCCATGGCCATGATGGACTCGGCATAGCGGGCGTGGGGCAGGTCCTCCACGTTGACGCCCGCCGCTGCCAACATCACGTCGCGAAAGACGGCGCGAAGGACGTCGAGGGTCCAGCGGAGCCGCTCACGGTCGAGTGTCACGCGCATCCCGCGGCTGCCGTCGATAGCGGCAAGTTGCTCGATCAGCCCGTCCACAAACGCCGCCGCGAAGGTGCCGGGAGCGGTGTCGAGGTTGAGCGCGAAACGGACCACATCGTCGACGGCGGCGAGAAGCTCCGGATCGCTAAGCTTTCGGGCCCGCGACAGGTCGCCTTGTGAAAGCGCAGCAGCGATGGCCGCCCGCTCCTCTTCGATGCCTTCGTTGGCGAGGAGGGCCCGTACATCGGCGGGAGAAAGGGGCGAGAAGCGCAGCACCTGGGTCCGCGATCGGATCGTATCCAGGAGCAGCTGGGACGCGCTGGTGACGAGGATGAAGTGGGTGTTGGGAGCCGGCTCCTCGAGCGTCTTCAACAGCGCGTTCGCGGCCTCTTCGCGGAGGCGCTCGGCGTCCTCGATGATGAGCACCTTGGCGCGGCCCAGCACCGGTTCGTAGCGCAGGCGCTTGAGGGCGTCGCGGACCTGGCCGATCTTGATCTGGGCGCCGTCGCGCGAGAGCAGCGCGATGTCGGGATGTTCGCCGCGTTGAAGCGCGTGGCACGAACGGCAATCGCCACAAGCATCGCCCTTTCCTTCGGCGTTGAGGCAAGCCAGCCGGGCCCCCAGCGCCCAGGCGACGGTCTGCTTGCCAACCCCGGACGGGCCTTCGAACAGGTAGGCATGCGCGGGATGCTCGGAGCCGCAGATGCGCTTGAGCACGTCGAGCTGTGCGCGATGTCCCGCCACGGTTGCGAATGTCTGCCAAGCCATGCCGAGAGCGTGGCCGGCTCGATGCGTTGGGTCAATCGCGGTCGGCTGGGACGGCAGGCAATGTGCTGGCGACGACACCC
>CAZLMW010000029.1:8923-22756 GCA_964560875.1 uncultured Enterobacteriaceae bacterium | reverse complement strand
AAGCCGGTCCTCAACCTGGTCAGCCCGTCCGAAGGCGTCGAAGGCGAAATCACATCGATCACCATCATCGGCTCCGGCTTCCAGCAGGGCGCGACGGTGCTCGTGGGCGCCAAGTCGGCATCGGTCGACAAGACCACCGAGACGAAGATCGAAGCGAGCATTCTGCCGGGGCTCAAGCCGGGAAAGTACGCGATAATCGTCGAAAACCCCAATAAGCAGACCGGCTTCCTCAAGGACGCGTTCACCATCACCGCCAAACCGGAGGTCGACGCGGGGGGCACGGACGCGGGCAAACCGATCGACGCCGGCACCGACGCAGGACCGGGCGAAAAGCTGAAGATCGAAGGTGTGCAGATCGACGGCTGCGCATCCTCGGACGCCGACAAGGCGATCACCATCTTCGGCCGCGGGTTCGGGACCGGGCTGATCATCAAGGTGGACGGCAAGCCGCTCAAAGCCCTGCAGGTCGAGACCTCGACGAAGGCCGTGGCGCTGGTGCCCGCTGGACTGAGCTCCGGCAAGAAGACGCTCGTTGCAGAACAGGAGGGTCAGGACGCCTTCCTCGCCGACGCGTTCCAGGTCGATTGCGCGGTCGCGGCGCCTCCGTCATCGGGCGGCTGCAGCGCGACCCAGGATCCCAACCACGGCGCGCCGATTGCGCTTCTTGTCATGGTCGGCCTCGGCGCCCTGCTCATCCGGCGCAAGTACGCGTAACAGCGACTCATTGACCAGCCCCGTTGTTGCGGGGAGGCGCGCGGTGTTGTATCCAGCGCGCCACTGCAACACGGGACCGACATGAGCCTGACCCAGACAGCGAGCCCCTCGCCCGGCGGAAAACAGCCGGTGAAGCCGGACAAGAGCGATCCTTCGACGTGGCAAACGTCGCCCGATCACGAAAACACCGGTTGGCCCGCCGGCGTGCGATACATCGTCGGCAACGAGGTGTGCGAGCGCTTCAGCTACTACGGGATGCGGGCGATTCTGACCGTTCACCTGGTCTCGCTGTACCAGCTGAGCGGCGCCGCCCACGACATCGCCAAGGACCAGGCCACCGCGGCCTACCACCTGTTTGCAGGGGCGGTTTACGCGTTCCCGATGCTCGGGGCGATGCTCGCCGACCGCTACTGGGGCAAATACAAGACGATCCTGTGGCTGTCGCTGATGTACTGCGTCGGTCACGGCGTGCTCGCCGTCGCGGACGTTCCGGCAGATCCGGAGACACGGCTGACGCTCGTCGGAATCGGCCTTGGATGCATCGCGATCGGCGCCGGCGGCATCAAGCCCTGCGTCTCGGCAAACGTCGGTGACCAGTTCGGTCGCGGCAACTGGACCAAGGTCCAGACGATCTACCAGATATTCTATTTCTCCATCAATTTCGGTTCGTTCTTCGCGACACTGCTGATCCCGTGGATCCGCGGCGACGGCACCGTGCTCTGGCGCACGTCCCTGGCATTCGGCGTCCCCGGCGTCTTGATGGCCATCGCTACCTTCTTCTTCTGGCTCGGCCGCGACAAGTTCGTTCATGTCCCGCCCAAACCCGGCGGCCGACTCGGCAAGCTCGATACGCTCGCCGGCAGCCTGATGTTCCTCACCGTCGGACACCTGTTCGCCACCCCGGCAGCATGGGGCTGGGGAATCCGCGGCGCCATCAGCGTGGCGTTCCTTCTCGGTGGCCTCGCGGTGTTCCGCTACCGCCAAAAAGTCGAGCAGGACGACGGGTTCCTGGCGATCGTGGTCTACAACCTGGCCGCGAAGCTGGGCCTCAACAAGGACGACGGCAGCAATGACGCGGCCGCAGCAACAGACAAGGACAGCGACAGCCCGCTGGTCAGCAACGCTTTTTGGGCCGACTTCTGGGCGCCCGCGATCAAGCGCTTCGGCATCGCAGCGACCGAGGGCCCCTACTCGGTGTTCAAGGTCTGCACCATCTTCATATTCATCCCGGTGTTCTGGGCGATCTTCGACCAGCACGGCTCGACCTGGATTCTGCAGGCCCAGTCGATGGACACGACGATGTTCGGCATCACGGTCAAACCGGAGCAGATCGCGGCCTGGAACCCGCTGATGGTCATGCTGCTCATCCCGATCATGAACCTGGTCTACCGCGTGTCCGGGAGCGTGGGTCTTGTTTGGACACCGCTGCGGCGCATGGTCATCGGGCTGTTCATGTCCGGCGGTTCCTTTGCCATCGCTGCCATCATCCAGCAGATGATCGACGCGCAGGGCGCAGGCGTTGTCAGCATTTGGTGGCAAGTGCTCGCGTACCTGGTGCTCACCACGAGCGAAGTTCTCGTATCCATCACAGCCCTGGAATTCGCATACACACAGGCTCCCAAGCGCATGAAGTCGGTCGTCATGGGCCTCTTCCTGCTAACGGTGACGCTCGGCAATGCGTTCGTGACGGCGCTGACCAAGGCCAAGGAATTCATGGCGTCGATGCTCGGCGGCCAGTTCGGTCAAGCCGAGTTCTTCTGGTTCTTCTGCTGGGCGGCGGTCATCGTCGGCGCGCTCATGGCAATCCGAGCCCGCTTTTACGTGCAGCGCGACTACACGCAGGACTGATGGCAAACGCCAGCCCAAAGGCACCCCGAATGTCGGCCGAAGGGGCGTACCTGGCGGAAAACCTGCGCGCCCTTCGCCACGGCCGTGGTCTGACGCAAGCGCAGGTCGCCAAGGCGGCCGGAATCCCCAGACCGACACTCGCGCATGTCGAGTCGGGCATGGGCAACCCAACGCTGCAGGTGCTCGTCGCGATCGCCGCTGCCCTCCAGGTTCGTATCGAAGAGCTGCTGTCGCCGCCGCGGTCCCAAGGTCGGCTGTTCAAGGCATCCGAGCTCAAGACCAAGACTCGAATGGGCGTGTCCGTTCGCGAGCTGCTGCCCGATCCGTTGCCTGGCGTGCAGCTCGAGCGCATGGAGCTACCGGCCGCAACCCGCATGAAAGGCGTGCCGCACACGTCGGGCACCCAGGAATACCTGACCTGTGAAGCCGGCGAGGTCGAGCTCGCGATCGAGGGCGTCGTCTTTGAACTGGCGCCGGGCGATGTCGTCGTCTTTCGCGGCGACCAGAAGCACAGCTATCGCAACCGAGGGTCGTGTACCGCGATTTGCTACAGCGCCGTCTTGCTCTGACTGAGGGCGATGTTCGAGGCGCGGGCCCGATTATGAGACCGGACGCACACGCGGCGAGTCGGTCGGCCACAATGGCGGCGCTACCGCGATCCACGCGATGAATCCAAGGGCGATCACGCCCACCGTCGGCCACGTCGACGCCATGCCGCAGTCGATCGCCAGGCCGATCGCCAACGCTCCCACGCTCATTGCAGAGACGCTCAACAGCTCATCGAGCGCCGCCACGCGCCCGATCACCTCCGATGGCGCCAAAGCCTGCAGTCGCGTGTGCGCTACGACCCAATTGCCACCGGTTCCAGCGCCCCAAATCAGCATGGAAACCACAACCAACGCCAAGCTCCCGCTGCCGAGGAAAAGCAGCATCCCAAACAAGGACGCCACGTTGAGCCCCCACCACATCGGCGCGAGGCGACGGCCGGTGCCAACCCAATGCGACGCGAGAAGCGGGCCGATGCCCGTGCCGATCCCGCGCACCGAGTGCATCAATCCCAGCGCGACCGCGGCTGAAGCGATGCCGGTGTGGAGGGTGGCCTCAACGTTCATGACAATCCATGCAGCGCCGCCGGCCAACGCCAGGGGTGCCTTGGCCATCACGGCGCGACGCAGGCCCCGGTGACGGCCTGACGCGCGCCATCCCTGCGCCAACGACCGCGCGATGGCAGGATGATCGGCGCCCGCCGGCGTGATGGCGGCTGGTAACCGGGGCAAGCCCAGAAGCAATCCGGCCGCGGCGACGAACGTCAGGACATCGACGACCATCGCGATCTCAACTCCAAAGCTTGCGAGAAGACCGCCGAGCCCCATGCCAAGCGTGAACATCACGCTCCACGAAGCCGCGAGCGCCGAATTGGCAGCGATAAGCTCGTCGCGTTCGACCAGCTGACCCACCGCGGCCGTGCGCGCAGGTTCGGCCAGAGCTTCGACCGATGTCCGCATGACGAGGAGCACCTGGACCGCGAACAACGACCCAAGCGCTGCCGCCCACGCCATGCCGGCCGTGATGACCGCAGCGGCGCACGCAGCCGCAATGAGCAGGCGCCGTCGATCAATACGGTCGGCCAGGACGCCACTGACTGGTGAGAGCAGCGCCTTGGGCAGCACGTGCAGGACAAGCACGAGCGCCACGTCGACTGCGCCGGTGCCGCGGTCGAGCGCCAGCAGGCTCACCGCGACGTAGCTCATCCAGTCCCCCGCCTGGGAGACGACGCCGGCCAGCCACAGTCGCCTGAGCGCTGGATTTGTTCGCAGGAGTTCGATTTCGCGTCGCATCGTGGCTCCGGGCCGGCTGAAAGCGCGGCGCTCGGGTCAGATTCGGCGCAGAGTGTCAGTTTGCCAACGTTGCTGTTGATGTATTGGAGCGGGGTTGCTGGAAGGTCGCCCCGCGTGTCGTGAGTTGGACAGTTGCGGTGGTAGTGGCGTGAGTAGTTGCGGAAGCGGTTGCTGTAGAAACAGCGCCCCTATTTTTAGGGCCCTCCCGAAAAAAAAATCGGCCCAAAAAACGCCGGGCCGCCGCCAAAAGGATGAACCCCGGCAACGACGCCAGCAGCGCCCTCCCCCGTAGACGCCGCGCAGCTATTCACCGCGCGGCCAAGCAGCCACCACCACCCGGGTCCAGGCGCTCGCGCGTCCCCCGGCCAGCCAACCATGCTGCTCAACGGGCAGTCGCACGCACCACCCGCAGGCGCCGTCTACAGGCGCCGCAGCACGTGATGCAACATCCGCGCCAACACCACCAACCAGTAATTCCAATGACTTACGCGCTCGCGCCAGCACCGGCCCGCGGTCTCGATACCGGTCTCACCCACGGAGATGGGACTTCGCACCGGTTCAGTCGCGCGTTCAGCCGCAGCGTGCGTCCGTCGAGATGGGACTCATTTGGGACCAACCACCAACGCGACGCAGCTCGACACGTCAATCGTCAGCGAACTCGTCCTCGACGGCCTCGAGCCGCAGCGCGAGCTTTTCCCATGTGGTGATCGCGGTGTCCGTCGCTGCGCGCAGCCTGCCGTGCTCTTCGGTGATCACCATGGCGCGCTCCGGGTCGTTCCAAAGGTCGGGGTCGAGCTGCGCCGCTTCGAGCTCCGTCAAACGGGCCTCTGCCCGTCCGATTTTCGCTTCGAGTTCGTCGATCCGCTTCTTCAGCGGTGCTGTCCGCCGGTACAGCTCGTTGCGGCGTTCGGCCTTCGCGCGCTTTTCGGCCTTGGCGTTTTCGCGGGCGGCGCGTTTTTCGGCGACGTCGTCGGCCGACTTTCCCGCTCCAACGAGGGCGGCCGCTTCTGCGGGCATCTCGCCGCGGAGCAGCGCCTCGATGACCTTGGGGTCGCCGCCGGACTTTCGATACAGGTACGCGTCGTAGTCGCCTTCGTAGCGGGTGACCTTGCCGCCGGGCATGACCTCAAGCACGGTGGTCGCGACGGCGTTGATGAACGCCCGGTCGTGGCTGACCATCACGACGGTTCCGGCGAATTCGTTGAGCGCCTGCTCCAGCACTTCCCGGCTCAGCAGGTCGAGATGGTTGGTCGGTTCGTCGAGCAGCAAGACATTCGGCGCGCGCAGCACCATACATGCCAGGGCCAGGCGCGCTTTCTCGCCGCCTGACAGCACGATGACCTTCTTGTCGACGGCCCTACCCGTAAACAGGAGCGCTCCGAGCGTGTTGCGGACCATGGTCACGGTGTCGTCGGCCGATGCGCGCTGGGCTTCCTGGTAGACACTCAGCCGCGCGTCGAGCGCTTCAAGCGCGTGCTGTGCGTAATAGTCGACCTTGGCTCCTTTGCCGCGGAAGATCTGGCCGCGATCGATATCGGTGGCGCCGGCCAGCATCTTCAGCAGCGTCGATTTGCCGGCACCATTGGGCCCGACCAGCGCTACTTTCTCGCCCCGCCAGACGGTCATATCGAGCTTGGTGTAGACGACGTTTTCGCCCCACGCCTTCGCGACGTTCTCGACGGCGAAGATCTCCTTTCCGGTTCGTTGCGGCGGCGGAAAGCGCAGGTGGATGGTGGCGACGTCGCCGTCGACTGTGACGTCTTCGAGCTTGGCGAGCATCTTCATGCGGCTTTGGGCTTGCTTGGCCTTGGTGTTCTTCGCCCGAAATCGGCGCACGAAGCTCTCGAGGTGCGCCCGCTTGCGATCGACCTGCAGCTTGCGCTTCTTCTGGTCCTCGATCCGCGCAGCGCGGCCGGCCAGCCAATCGTCGTAGGAGCCGATGTACTCATGCAGCCCCGAGCGGGTCAGGTCGACCATACGCTGCGGCATTCGGGTCAGGAAATACCGATCGTGGCTGACGGCAACGACGGTGCCCTCGTACTCGCCGATGAAGTCTTCAAACCAGCTCATCGCCTCGAGGTCGAGGTGGTTGGTCGGTTCGTCGAGCAGCAACACCTCGGGCGCCATCACCAGCAAGCGAGCCAGCGCCGCGCGCATAAGCCAGCCTCCAGACAAGCTCGCTGCGGGTTCGTCGATGTCGGATGTGCCGAAGCCGAGCCCCGACAGCGCCCGACGCGCCTTGTGAATCAGCGCCTCGCCGCCCAATGCCTCAAATCGAGCATCGGCGCGCTCCAAGACTCCGAGCGCTTCCTCGGTGACGCCCCATTGCTCGTCGCGGGTCATGCGGTGGTGCACATCTTCGAGCTCGGCCCGGGCGGCCCGCCAACCTTCCACGCCATCGAGCACGGCTTCGATAACAGTGCCGCTTTCAAACGGGTCGACCTCTTGCCGCAACAAACCGATGCGGATCCCCTTGCGTCGGACGATGGCCCCCGAATCGGTCGACTCGTCGCCGCAGATCATCTTCAGCAACGTGGTTTTGCCCGCGCCATTGGCCCCCACGAGGCCGTACCGCGTGTTGGGCCGCAAATGCCACGACACGCCGCTGAAGAGCGTCTGTTGACCGAACGCCTTGCTGACATTTTGGACGTGGATCATGACAACACGAGCACACGATGAACGCGGAGAAGACGGGCTGACCCGGCTTTCTCATCACGGCGGGAAGGTATGGCGTTCAAGCTGACGTCAGGCCGACCGACGTGTTGAGAGAGACGGGCTAAGGGTCGCTGTTCTACGGGATCGGGTCGCAGCGCGCCACAACGCGGGTTGGGCTTACTTACAAGCGCCCTTTGCCGTGATGTTCCAGCTGACCGAGTCAAACTGCGTTCCCGGCGGGAAATCCATCATTGTCGTGCTTTTCGCCGTGCGAGGCCCGTCCGCCACGACCGCGGTCAATGTGTGCGATTTCGCGTGCGGTTTGGCGAGTTTGCACGGCGTAAGGAAGCACTGCTCGGTGCCGCCACAGATCTGCCAGGTGTCGACGTCGAGGCCGGGCTCATAGTCGTAGTACCACCAGATCCGGCGCTTATCGATTGGGCACGCGATAGTGATCGCGTCTTTCACTTCAAAGAAAGCGCCGGCTTCCCCCAGGTCGAACTGCGTCGCGGTATAGATCGACGGTTTGACGCGATCCTTGTCGATCTTGATGAGCTGCTCACAAGGCTCGTGTTCGGTCGCACAGGATCCAAGCGCAGCCGCGATAAGGGCGAAGCTGGCAAGACGATTCATGGCTGTTCCGTCGTGGCTGCGCTCGTGCGGGCGGATCGTGGGCAAACACGCGCCCAGTCGTCGTCCTTGTACATATCGGACTGTCGCCCGTTACCCGAGTAATAGGCCGGGTGCTTGGGGTTGGCCACATCCGCGCGTGTCAGGTTCGGCCAACCGAGCGGGAAGCGCCGCATCATGCACTTTTCGCCGATGACGATGTCCTTTTTGCCGTCGCACGACTTGGTCTTTTGCAGCTGCTGGAGCATGTATTTCTCGTACTTCAAGCCCGGCACGCCCCACGCGACCAGGTCGGCCTCGATGCGATCCATGGTCGGCCCGAACACCTTGTGAGAGCTGCCGTCCTGGTGAACAAGTCGCAGCTCGCCGTCGTCGGGGTCGAGCGAGTAGCTGAAGTGACTGCGCAGATCCGGCTTGCCCAGCTTCGGGTCGTATTGGAACGGAACGATCAGCGCGAAGTTGCGCGGCTGAATGGTCATCGGCTGGCAGTCGCCGTCGGTCTTGCAGTTCGCGCCCGGTCGCCCCTTGCACTCACATGGCGACTTGCCGGCGCACTTGAGCTTGTCACCGGTCTTGAGCAGCACGCAGGTCCCGTCGGGGAACGGCTTGGTCAGGCTCACGAACTTGCTGCCTTTGACCCGGAACTGCACCAACATGCCCGACATGTCGACCGTCGTGTCGCCGGGGTTGTACAGCTCGACAAACCAGTTGCGCGTGTTGGTGATCGTGTCAAAGCCGTTCTTGACCTGCGGGCCGTACGCGGCGTAGGCGCTGATCAACACGTTCTTGTCGCATTTGCCGGTGCGGAAGTTGCACGAGGCGCCCTCCTTGCACTGGCCGCAGACGTTGATGCACTTGGACGCGCCGACCTTGAAGTCGCATTTTTGCGAACCCCCGCACTGTCCGCCACAAGCCGGCTTGAACTTGCCGGACGCGAGCGACCAGGGCTCGGGTCCACTGTTGCGGATGGTCCAATCCTGGGCGTCGTTGTCGGTATCGACGCCGTTGCCGAGCAGGCTGTGCTTGCCGCCGTCAGCCATGGTCGTGGGGTTGGACTCGTCTCCCGTTGCTTTGCTCTTCGCCTTGCGTACCAACGACCAGCCATCGGGCACGGCCTGCAGCGGGAATGGCGCCGAGTTGTACGTCTTGGTGGCGCTGCCAAAGCCGAAGATGTCCAATTCGACGTTGCTGTTCGGGTCCATGATATGAACCGCCGATCCAGACGCGGACACGCCGAGGCTGCCCGTATGCAGGTAGTCGACGCCGCCGCGGCTCTTCTTGACCCACTCCGGGCTGGCGATGAGGTAATAGCGTCCGGCGGGAATCACGGTGCCGGCCGGAATGGTGGCGACGCGCAGGTCCCACGCGGCCGATTGTCCACTCGCAGCCTTTTTTGTCTCGACGACGAGCCCGCCCGCGTTGATGGCCGCCTTTCCGTTGTTGTACAGCTCGATGAATTGGCCGGGCTGCTTGGTGCTGCCGACCCACACTTCCGAGATGACGAGACGGCCGCCATTGCCGCCATCAGCGACGCACAAGCCGAGCGATTTTTCGCACATCTGCCCCGGTCCGCAGCCAAGGGTGCATGCCTTGTCTTCGACGCAGAAATCCTTGCCCCAGCTCTTCGGCAGCGAGCTGCCCTTGTAGTTGCAAAGCGGCTTGAGGCCCCCGCACGTGAAGTTGCCGCCGGACTGCTGGCATGCGGGCTCGTACATCTTGAGGAGATTCTGCGGCTGCGGTTCGGGCATCGCGCGATGCACGAAATCGGCGTCGTTGTTGCCCGTGTCGTAGCCGTTGCCGGCCAGCCATTGCTTGCCGTTGCGCGACATGGACGCGGGCGTGGACGCCTTGTTCGCCTTGCGCTCCCACGAACCGACACCCGGCCATGGGAGCATCGCCGTGCCTTCGCCCTTCGCCGCGTTGCCGCAGGCGTCGACACCCCAACCGACGTGGTCGTGCTGCAGCGTGTGGCTCTTGTCGTAGATGCGAACCTGCATGCCGGCGCCGAACAGCTCAAACCCCTTGTCGACCGCGTCCGCCTTGATGGCGCCGACAATCGGCCCAACGTTGCCGGCGACGTAGTACTGACCGGGCCCGAACTTGGCGCCCTTGGGCAGCTTGAGCATCGTCTGCCAGCCGCCAAACCCTGAATCCCCGGGCTTGCGCCACTGGATCTCGTAATCACCAAGGTCGGTTGTCAGCGTCGAGGCGTTGTAGAGCTCGATGAAGTCGTCGCTGGGACCGAAACCACCCAGGCCGATCTCGCTGATGACGATGTGCGCTCCGCCTGCGAACACGCACTTGGGAACCGCCCCGCCGCCACAATGAGCAAAGGCGCCGCAGACACCCTGGACCGGCTTGTGCTGACAGCCCTTCTTGGCGTCGCATGAATCGGCCGTGCAGGCGTTCTCGTCGTTGCAGTCGATCTTCAGGCCAAAGCACACGCCCAGCTCGTTGCCTTGCTTGTCGAAGTCGCGCACGCAGATGTCTTTTTCGGTGCAGGCGTCCTGGTCGCTGCATGGCGTCTTCGGGCTCGCCTTGGTCACGCAGCCTTGTTTCGGGTCACACGAGTCGAGCGTGCAGACGTTGCCGTCATCGCACTTGATCTGTTCGCTACCGACCGGCTGGCAGCCGCCGTTGAAGCACTTGGCCTTGAGCACGCACTTGTTGCCCGAAGTGCAGGTCACCTCGTTGGGCAAAGACACGCAGCCCTTCTTCGGGTCGCAGCTGTAGTCGAAGCACAGGTTGCCCTTGTCGCAACTGAGCTTCTTTTTGACCTTGCAGGCGCTGGTCTTCGCGTCGCAGCGGGCGTCGGCCACGCACTTGTCGCCGTTGTCGCAGGGCGCGTCGCCAAGCGAGACGAAATCGCACTTGCCGACCTTGTCGTCGCAGATGTCGAGCGTGCAGCTGTTGCCGTCGTTGCACTTCTTGGGTTTGCCGCCGACGCAGAATCCCGACGCGCAGGTGCTGCCCTCTGTGCACTTGTTGCCGTCTTCGCACGCCTTGCCGTTGGCGCCGAGCTTGTCGAAAACGCAGCCCTGCGTCTGGTCCTTGACGCACTTGTCAAGCGTGCACGGGTCGCCGTCATTGCAGTTTCGCGCCGTGGTGACGCAATTGCCTTTCTCGCAGTGGTCGTTGACCGTGCAGCCGTTGTTGTCGTCGCAAAACGCCGACTTGAGGAACTGCTTTTCGCACTTGCCCGACTTCGGGTTGCACTTGGTCAGCGTGCATTCGTTGTCGTCGGTCCACTTCTTCTTGGCCTTGGTACACGCGTCGAACGTCGTGTACTGCGGATCCTCGCAGGTGCCCGGCCCGCATTGGACGTAGGTCGGCTTGTAGATGCACTTGAACGCGCTGCTGCATTCATACGACGCGGTGCACTTGTTGCTGTCCTTGCCGATCTTGTTTTGGCAGTCGTTCTTGATGTTCGGGTTGCAGAACGTGCAGACGGACTTGCCCGGGTTGCATTTGCCCTCGCCGCAGACGTCGCCCTTGGTGCACGGGTTGTCGTCGCTGCAGGCAGCCTTGTTGTTCTTGAACACGCAGCCGAGGGCCGGGTCACAGGTGTCCGCGGTACATGCGTTGCCGTCGTCGCAGGTGGCCTTCTTGCCCTCGCACGTTCGTTTTTCGCAGTTCTTGCCGCCGCACTTGCAGACCGCATCGAGGATGCAGAGGTCGCCGTCGACGGTGCACGGCGTTCCTTCTCCGGGCGGATCGACGACCTTGCACTTGCCGTCGTCGGGATCGCAGGCGATCGGCGCGCACTTGGTGCCCTTGTCGGAGCATTTCACGATGGACGCGGGCTTGAGGTAGCAGAAGTTGTTCTTGCAGAAGTGGCTCCCGAGGCACTTGTTGCTTGGGTCCTTGCCGGCGCAGTCCTTGTCCGACTTGCACTCGCAGGTGGTGGTGCCCGCGCAGGTGCCGCCCTGGCACTTGTCATTGGACGTGCACGAGTCGCCGTCGCTGCAAGCGTTCGCGTTGGGCTTGTGAACGCATCCTTTCTTCGGGTCGCAGCTGTCGTCGGTGCAGTAGTTGCCGTCGTTGCAGTCGACTTTGGCGCCGGTGCATGCGCCGCCCGCGCACAGGTCCTTGGTCGAGCACGCGTTGCCGTCATCGCACTTGGAGTAGGCGGGTTTGGCCTTGGCGATACAGAAGCCGAGGTGGGCAACACAGGTCGCCGCCCGGCACGCGGTGTTCTCGTGCCAGACGCCCTGGGCGGTCACGCAGTCGCCCTTGTTTTGGATATTCGGGATGTGGCACTTGCCGCCGAAGAAGCGCCCTTTCGCCTTGGTGCAGAGGTCCTTCTTGGTCACCTTCGGGTTGATGCAGACGCCGCTGTAACAGGTGACCTTGGTCTTGGTGTCGGGTTTGCACTCCCCGGCGATGCACTGCAGCGTCCCGTTGCACTGGTTGCCGTCGTCGTAGGCGGCGCAGTCGGCGTCGGACTTGCAGTTGCACGCGCTGTCGCCGGGTTGGCAGGTCCCGCCGAGGCACTTGTCGGCGAGCGTGCACTTGTTGCCGTCGTCGCATGGCTTGGAGTCGTTGTTGCTCGACTTGCAGCCGGTCTTCGGGTCGCACGTGTCGGTTGTGCAGATGTTGTCGTCGCCGCAGTCGACCGGCGTCCCGTAACAGCCAAACTTGCCGCCCTGGACGCCGCAGGTGTCGGGCTTTGTGCACGCGTTGCCGTCATCGCAGGGCGCGGTCGCTGACGGGATCGCGATGCACTGGTTGGCAAGGCACTGCCAGTGACTCAAACACGGGATGTCCGGCAGCTTGTTGGCGCAGTCCTTGGCGGTGGTGCAGCTCTGGTCGAGCTTCTTGCACTTGGCGGTGCACAGCGCGTTCTTGCCGCCGTTTTTCGGGCCGTCGTCGCACTCTTCGTCTTTTTGATTGACCTTGCCGTCGCCACAGGCGGGCTTTTCGCACTTGGGCGTTCCGTTGACGACCACACACGACAGCGCGGCGGGCTTCTGGGCCGCACAATCGGTTCCCTTGGCCAGCTTGAGCGGCAGGATCGCGGTGCCATCGGGGTTGCAGCGGGTCAGCTGGTCGCCGTTGCAGAGCCACTTGCCGGGCTCGCACGCCTTGGGCCAACAGCCCATGAGCCCGCCGACCTTCGCGCAGATCTCGGGCTTGCTCCCGCCGGACACACACTGCGTGACTTTGTCCTTCTTCTTGCCCTTGTCGAGGCACTTGTAGTGCGCGTTTTCGGCCTTGTCGCAGTACTCGGCCTGGGTCGGGTCACACACCACGCCGACCTTGCATTGTGGCGTGCCCGAAGCGTCGCTGCAGATGCCGTTTTTGGCCTTGCAGTCTTCGACGACGGTCGCCAGCGTGCCCGTGGCGTTGCACTGCATGACCCGATCTTTGTCGCAGTACTTCTTGCCGATATCGCAGACGACCTTGCCGCCGCCGTCGCCGCCCCCAGATCCATCGCCGGGATCCACCGCGTCGCCGCCGCCATCGCCGTCAACCGGGGGCTTGATGGTGTCCTTGACCGTGTCCTTCTTGACGTCGGGCTTCTTCGTGTCGGGCTTTTTCGTATCCGGCTTCTTGGTGTCTTTCGGGCCGGTGTCGGGGATGTCGGGCGGCGGCCCAAGGTCGAACTTGATGCCGCCGGTGTCCTTCTTGGTGTCTTTCTTGGCGCCCGCGTCGACGGGGCCCGCGTCTTCGATATCGGTGTTGTCCTCTTCCTCGTCGGGCGGCAGCGTCGCGGGCGGGTCGGTGCACGCGGTCGCAACAAGACAAGCGACGGCAACAAGGCAAGACGCGGCGTTGAACGCCAGTGGGGATCGTATCGGGCGCATGAGTTGGGCGGTCTCCTCGCGACTAAGGTACCGGTATCGTCGGGGGACTCAAAACACGACGGCTAACCCGCCGGCTAAAACAGCTCACCGTCGCGCAGAAACCGGAATTTGCCCTTGGGGAGCGACGCCAGGTGCACCTTTCCGATGCGCACCCGATGCAGAAACGTCACTTCGAGCCCGCGCAGCTTCAGCATGCGGCGGATCTGACGGCGACGCCCTTCGCGCAAGATGATGCGAAGGCGGTGAGAGCCATCTCGTTCGACGCGCGCCGGCTGCAGCTTGCGGCCATCGAGGAACAGGCCGTGGCGCAACATGTCGAGGTCTTCGGGCGTGGCGAGCCC
>CAZLMW010000029.1:0-8823 GCA_964560875.1 uncultured Enterobacteriaceae bacterium | reverse complement strand
TGCCCATGTTCGGCCTGGCCGCTGACGAAACCGGTCGGCTTGTTCAGCAGCACCGTGACTTTGCCCGCCTGGACCGCGGCCGCGATGCGGTCGAGCTCCACATATTGGTTGCGCGTGACCTTCGTACCGAGCTCGGTGACCACGGCGCCGTCGACTTTGACCTGGCCGCGCTTGATGAATTCGTCGGCCTCGCGGCGCGAGCAATAACCGAGCTCCGACAGGCGTTTATTCAAGCGAATGAGCTCGTCGTCGCGGGGTGGCTCCTTGCGTTTTCGGCGAACGGGCATCGGTGCTCCAGATCGTGTCACGGCGACCGTGCGCCTTGCGCGGTCCCGACCCCGACCCTACATTGCGCGACGATTCTCAGGAAACGGCATGATCCAGAAATACTTTCAGAAGATCTTCGGCACCAAAAACGACCGGGAACTCAAGAAGGTGCAGCCCTTCGTATCGGCGGTCAACAACCTCGAGCCGACGATCAAGGCGATGAGCGACGCGGACCTTCGGGGCCAGACCGACAAGTTCAGGGCCCGGCTCGCTCAAGGCGCAACGCTCGATGATCTCGCGGTCGAAGCGTTCGCGACGGTTCGTGAGGCCAGCGTGCGCGCGCTCGGCATGCGTCATTACGACGTGCAGCTGATCGGCGGCCACTTCCTCCACAAGGGCGTCTTCGTTGAAATGCGGACCGGCGAAGGTAAGACCCTCGTCTCGACCCTCCCCGGCTACCTCAACGCGCTCGTCGACAAGGGCGTTCACATCGTCACGGTCAACGACTACCTCGCCAAACGCGACTGCGAGTGGATGGGCCAGGTCTACGGCTTTCTCGGCATGACCTCGGGCGTCATCCACACCGGCGCGAGCCAGCAGGACCGCAAGTACGCCTACAACGCGGACATCTGCTACGGCCAGAATAACGAGCTGGGATTCGACTATCTGCGCGATAACATGAAGTTTTCGCTGGATAACTATGTCCACCGCTACCTGCCTTCCGCGCACGACCCGCAGGCCGAGAAGCTGCTTCATTACGCGATCGTCGACGAAGTTGACTCGATCCTCATCGACGAAGCCCGAACGCCTCTCATCATCTCCGGCAGCGCCGAGGAATCGACGATTCCCTACCTCAAGGCCAACACGGTGATGCCCTTCCTCAAGAAGGACCTCGACTTCATCGTGGACGAAAAAGGCCACCATGTTTCGCTCACCGAATCGGGCATTGACAAGGTCGAACAGCGCTTGAAAATCGGCAACTTGTACGCGCCCGAGCATATGACCTGGGTGCACTACATCCACGCCGCGCTCAAGGCCCATCACCTGTACCGAGCCGACCGCAACTACATGGTCGAGGGCAACAAGGTGATCATCATCGACGAGCACACCGGCCGAAAAATGCCCGGTCGTCGGTGGAGCGACGGGCTGCACCAGGCGGTCGAGGCCAAAGAGGGTGTGCGCATCCAGGAAGAGACCCACACGCTCGCCACGATCACGTTCCAGAACTTCTTCCGCATGTACGAAAAGCTGTCCGGCATGACCGGAACGGCGGAGACCGAGGCCGAAGAATTCGCGAAGGTCTACAACATCGACACGGTCGTCATCCCGACCAACAAGCCGGTCATTCGCACCGATGCGGAAGACCTCGTCTTCAAGACGGAGCGCGGCAAGTTCAAGGCCGCCATCGAGCACATCGCCGAGTGCAACGAGCGCGGCCAGCCTGTGCTCGTCGGAACGATCAGCGTCGAAAAGAGCCAGTTTGTCAGCGATCTGCTGACCAAGCGCGGCATCCATCACCACGTGCTCAACGCCAAGCAGCACGCGCGAGAAGCGGACATCGTCGCCCAGGCGGGACGGGTCGGCTCGGTCACCATCGCGACGAACATGGCCGGTCGAGGCACCGACATTGTGCTCGGCGGCAACGCCGACCTGCTCGCTCGCGCAGAGGTTTTTGGAAGCAGCGACATCAACGCCGAGTTCGACGAAGACAACGAAGACTACAAGGCCGCACTCGCACGATTCGAGGCCATCTGCGGGCCGGAGAAGCAGCGTGTGCTCGCGGCTGGCGGACTCGCCATCATCGGCACCGAACGCCACGAGAGCCGCCGCATCGATAACCAGCTGCGGGGCCGCGCCGGACGCCAGGGCGATCCCGGGTTGGCGCAGTTCTACCTGTCGCTCGAGGACGACCTGATGCGCGTCTTCGGCGGTGATCGCGTCCGCAAGATCATGGAGTGGCTGAAGATCCCCGAGGACGAGCCGATCGTGTCCAAGCAGGTGTCCAAGGCGATCGAGGGCAGCCAGCGGCGTGTCGAGGGCCAGAACTTCGACTCCCGCAAGAACCTGCTCGATTACGACGACGTGATGAACATGCAGCGCAAGACGGTGTACGCGCTGCGCCGAACCGTGTTGGCCGCAGACGAGACGCGGGCGCTGATGAGCAAGGTGATCGAGGACGCGACCTACGACGTCATCGACCGCTACTGCCCCCAGGATCTGCTGCCCAAGGACTGGGACATCGACGGCCTCGAGGACGAGTTGTACCGGCTGACCGGAATCGACATCGACCTGTCCGAGGTCAACAGCGAGTTCTCGGACATTGAAGACGCGGTCGGTGCAGCGCTTGCCAAAGAATACGACGAGCGGCGCCACCGCATCCTCGAGGCGATCAAGCTAAGCGGTGAAGCTGAAGAGGGTCTGACCGACGAGGAGCTCAGCGAGGCGGCCGAGGAGCACTGGCGGTACTTCGAGCGCGAGACTTACCTGCGTGCCATCGACGACAACTGGAAGCAGCACCTGCGCGACATGGACGCGCTCAAAGAGGGCGTTTTCCTCAACGCATATGCGCAGAAAGACCCCAAGCTCATCTACAAGAAGGAAGGCTACGAGCGCTTCCAGGAGCTGATCCAGAAGATCAACGGCGTGGTCATGGACGTGCTCTTCCACGTCGAGGTCAAGAGCAGCAAAGAGCTCGAAAAGATGGAAGAAGAGGCCGAGCAACGGCGTCGCAAGGCCCGCGAAGAGATGGAGATGAAGCACGCCGACAGCAGCGCCTTTGGCAGCAGTCCGCGCGCCCCCGCCGTGGCTGGCACGAAGATGGGTGACGCCCCCGAAGGTGAAGTCGTCACGTTGCGCCGCAGTCGCCCGAAGATCGGCCGCAACGACCCGTGCTGGTGCGGCAGCGGCAAGAAATACAAGAAGTGCCACATGCACACCGACGCATCGGACAGCTACAGCTCGGCCGACCAACCGCCCGCCGGTTGACGAATCGCCGGACATTGAGCCGGAACGGGCTTGCCCGAAAAAAGCACGCAATCGATGCGCGGTTTGGGCCCGAAAAGGCCCCTTCTGTCGCCCAAAGTCCTCTTGGACACCGTCAAGTCGACGCCGTTGCACGCCTGCATTCGCTGGACTGAGAGACAGTAGGGGGTTGGGCATTGCCCCGATGCCGGCGATGGCGTGAAATAGAATCCAGGCGAGTGGGCCTGCACCGAGGCTTTGATGGACCTCGTATTCGGCAATCGATATCGCGTCGAGGAGCAAGTTGGCTCCGGCGGCATGGCGACCGTGTATCGCGGTATCGACGCTGTTTTAAAGCGGCCCGTCGCCGTCAAGGTCCTGCATCCGCACCTGGCCAGCCGCGATGACGCGCGCCGTCGGTTCAACCGAGAAGCCCAGGCGATCGCCCGCCTGCACCACCAAAACATCGTCGACGTCTACGACTATTCGGGCGACCACGACGACCAGAGCTACCTCGTCACCGAGTTCGTTCACGGTCGCACGCTGACCGAGTTCTGCCTGGCGCATGGGCCGTTTCTGCCGCAATCGGCGGCGCTCATCGCCCATGCCATCGCCGGCGCGCTCCGTCATGCGCACGGCCAGGGGATCATCCACCGCGATATCAAGCCCGATAACCTGATGATCGCCAAGAGCGGCGTGATCAAGCTGATGGACTTTGGGATCGCGACCGCTGTCGACCTTGAGCAGATGACGGCGACCGGCGCGATCCTCGGCTCGCCCGCGCACATGGCACCCGAGCAGATCGACGGCGCCGAGATCGACAACCGCGTGGACGTGTTCGCGTTTGGCACCCTGCTCTACTACCTGGTGACGCAGAAGCTGCCGTTCATGGCGTCCAACCCGCACGCGCTCTTTCGCAAGATCCTCGAGTGCCGCTACGACCCACCGAGCCGCCACAACCCGGCGATTGGCAGACGCTTCGAGGAGATCGTGGCGACGTGCCTCGCGCGCGAGCCGGAAGACAGATTCTCGGGCATGGCGGCTGTCGAAGACGCGTTGGCCGCCTACCTGCGCGATCACCAGATGAATGACAACGCGCAGCTGTTGTCGCGATTCCTCAAGGCGCCCGAACAGTTCCAGCTGGAGTGGAAGCCAGCGCTGGTCCAGGTGCTCTGCGAAGAGGGGCGGGAGCAGGCTCGAGTTGGCTCGCTCGCGCTGGCGATCGATGCGTACAACCGCGCGCTCGCGATCGATCCGAACGCCACAGAGCCGCGCAAGGGTTTGTCGGACCTGACCTCACGAAGCCGCCGCAAACGTCGCTTCCGAACCGCCGGCATGGCCGCCGTCATCGCCGTGATTGTCGTGTTGGTCGGCGTGGGCGTCGGTAAGCTGCTCGAGCCGGGCGAGGTGCCCAAACTGGTGCCGGAACCTGCAACGGCGTTCAACGTCCCGGCGTTTGCCGACCCCACAGCCGATCGCGTAAAGGCCGACCCGCCCAAGGTGCAGCTGCGACCAGCGCCCCGCGCTGAACCCATCGCCCACAGCAAACCGTCCGGCGTGCAACCAGCTGGGAGCGCCCAGGGTGGACCGCCTGCCAATCCCGCCGAAACAGCACCGAAAGAGCCGATCGACACCGCCGCGGTCAAACCCGTCCCGGCCGCACCCGCCAATGCGGTTCGCACCCGGCGAACAAAGCGAGCGCGCAAGAAGCCGCCGACACCCCGAAGTGCTGGCCCGGCCGTCGAGCCCCCGCCTGCCCCCGAAACCGGGACGCTCGTCACCGTGATCCTCGGCTCGCTACCGCCGAGCGCACACCTCTTCCTCAACGGTCAACGCATCGGCGTCGGCTCCAAGAAAAAGACGCTCATCATGGGCACCAAACACGTCTTGAGGTGCAAACCCAACCGCGCGCAGTGCCCGCAGTGTCCCGACTACCTGGAGCGCAAGGTCGAAGTGAAACCGCTTCCGGGCGGCGGCACGCCTTCGTTCAAGTGCGACTTCCGAGACTGGGCGCGGACAAAACAGCTGCCTGGTTTGTAATCCAGCTACCGCTTGGCCCGGGCGAGGCGATGACGGCGGCGCTCCAGCGCGTCGGCCTGGCGTTTGCGATCAGCCTCGTTGTCGATCACGAGATCGGGCACCGGTAGCGGCTTGCCCGATTCATCGACACTCACGAATGTCGCATAGGCCACGAGCGCGAGTTGGCGCGGTGCGGTGCGGGTTTCTCGCCACACAGTTACCTCGATTTCCATCGACGTGCGTCCAACAGATGTCATGCGGCCTTCGATCACGACCACCTCGCTGACCTGGATGGGCACCTTGAAGTGCACGTCGTCGAACGAGACCGTGACCGTGTCTGTGCCGCAATGACGGGTCGCGCAAATGCTCGCTGCGATGTCGACCCAGCTGAGGATCTGGCCACCGAAGGCAGTTCCAAGCGTGTTGGCGTGTTGTGGCATGAGCAGCTCGGTCATGGTGACCGAGCTGCGGTCGGGATGACGTGCACGTGGTGGACGTGACGGCGCAACCCGATCGGAAAGGGAATTCTGACTTGATGAGGAATTGGACATGATGCAGCCGTTTACGCTATCAGCCGCGCCGGGAAAAGCGCCTGGAACCGGGAAATCGCCCGGTGGAGAGAAGATGCCCGTTCGGAAGATTCATCGCCTGTGCTTTTCGGACAACGCCGACCTCTGCGCGAAGGGTTTGCTCGATCTGGCGCGACGACTCGGCACCGACTCGGTGACCAACGAGCTCCCGACAGACTACGCTGAAAAACGCGCTGAGCTCGCCGAAAAGGGCATGGAGCCGCGTCTGCTCGATCTGGCAGCGTCGGAAAACGCCGTCCACCGGGAGTTGGCGATCGCGGCATTGGGCGCATGGCGTGGCGACAAGGCGCGCGCTGCCGTGCTCAAGGCCACCGAAGACAACGCGCTGATGGTGCGGCAGACGGCCGTGGGTGCGCTGGAGAGCTGGCCCGACGACGAAGAAGCCTACGAAGTGCTGCTCACCGCGATCGAAGACGGCAAGTGGGCGATCCGGTGGCACGCAGCGCGCGGCTTGCGGTCATTTAGCGGCGCGGACGCTGAGGCGGCTCTCCTGGAAGCCCTGCTCGATCCCAACGCCAACGTGCGCCAGATGGCGGCCACGTCCCTGCAAGAGCGCGACGCCGCGACGATCCTGCCCATGCTGCGCGATCTCTTCGATCACCCCGCCCCGCATTTGTTCGATGCCTTGTTTGAGCTGTTCGGCGAGATCGGCACGGCGGAAGACGGCAAGACCCTCGAGAAGGTCGGGTCGTTCTTCAATTTCAGCCAGCCCGGTCACGTTCGCCGCGGGGCGCGCGGCGCCGCCAAGAAGATCAAGGCGCGGCTGGCCGGCAAACCGGTCGCGAACTAGCGACGACAAGTCGCGGAGGAATTCATGCCCGAGTGGTTCGGCGATGTCGTCACGTACCTGTTGTCGCTCGATGCGGCGACGATCTACGCGATCGCGTTCGGCGTGCTGCTGCTCTGCGGTTTCGGTTTGCCCATCCCCGAGGACATCACGCTCGTCCTGGTCGGCTACATGACCTTCGCGTCGATGCCAGACGGCTCACCGCGGCCGCACGCCAACGTCTGGGTCGCGACCACCGTCGGCTTCCTCGGCGCGATGATCGGCGACAGCATCATGTTTGTGCTCGGGCGGCGCTTCGGGCACATCCTCGAGAAGATCTGGCCGTTTCGGTCGCTGCTTGCAGATGGCAGGCGCGAGTTGGCCGAGGGGTTTCTGAAACGAAACGGGCCCAAGGTCATGTTTTCGGCGCGTTTCATGCCCGGGCTGCGATCGGTCGTGTTCTTTGTCAGCGGCACGATGGGTATTCGCTACCCGCAGTTCATCGTGTTCAACGGCCTCGCGGCGCTGATTTCCATCCCAGCCCTGGTCATCTCGGCCTGGTATTTCGGCGAGCAGATCGAGCTCGTGATCACAAAAGCGCGGCAGGCCGAACACGGCATTTTGGCGCTGATCGTCGGCGTATTCTTGATCTATTTGCTCAAGGTCTGGTGGAAGAATCGCCGGGAAAGGGCCAAGGAACAGCCCGTCGCGGCCGACTCCGGCGAGTAGCAATCGCGATTTCGCTAGCGCGAGGCCCACGTCTGCAGCGCCGCTTCGAGGATCTGCAGGCAGCGCTGGAGCTTGTCGACACCGAGCACATAGGCGAATCGCACCTGGTTTCGGCCCGCCCCCTCGGTCGCATAGAAGCCTTCGGCGGGAGCGAGCATCACCGTTTCGCCATCGAGCTCGAAGTCGCTGAGCAGCCATATGCAGAACGCATTGGCGTCATCTACGGGCAGATCGGCGACCAGGTAGAAAGCGCCCCGCGGGTTGGGGCATGACACGCCATCGATCGCGTTGAGTCCCTGCACCACCACATCGCGACGACGACGGTATTCGGCGATGGCGTCGGACATCTCGGCGGGCGGGGTGCGGATGGCGGCTTCGGCGGCGAATTGGTCGACAGTGGGCGGTGACAGCCGCGCCTGGGCGAACTTGAGGGTGGCGGCATACAGCGGCTTGTTGCGGGTCACGAGGCAGCCGACACGGGCGCCGCACGCGGAGTAGCGCTTGGACACCGAGTCGATGACAACCACATGGTCGAGCAGGCCGGGGATTTCGAGGACAGACGTCGCCGGTCGCATGGACTCGTCGTCGCGGTAGACGAACTCGCGGTAGACCTCGTCGGACACCATGACCAGGTCGTTTTCGACGCACACCGCCGCGAGGGCTTCGAGCTGGGAGCGGCTGTGGACGGCGCCGGTCGGGTTGCCGGGGTTGGGGAAAACGAATGCGCGCGTTCGATCGGTTACGGCGGCGCGCAGGCGGTCGGGATCGACGAGGAAGTCTTCGGACGCGTAGGTGGTGACCGGGACCACGTCGACGGACAGCAGGTGAGAGAACCCGGCGTAGTTGGTGTAGTAGGGCTCCGCCACGATGATCGCGTCGCCCGGATCGCAGACCGCCGCGATTGTGAAGAGCAACGCTTCGGACCCGCCGACAGTGACGAGCACATCGTCCTCGGTGATGGCTGGACCGCCGCGCTCGGCGCGGAGGCCCTGGTAGTAGCCGGCGAGCGCGGTTCGAAAGCTCGATGTGCCCTGCGACGGACTGTACGCGACCACCCTCTCGTCGAAGCTGCGGTAGGCCTCGCGCATGGTGCTCGAGGTGGCAAGGTCCGGCTGTCCGATGTTGAGGTGATGAACGTGAACGCCGCGGGCTTTGGCGGCGTCGGCGAACGGCTTGAGCCGGCGGATCGGCGAAGCGGGTGCGGTGGCAGCGCGGCGGGACAGCACGCGTTCGGCGGTGTTCATGGCGGCTCGCAGGTTTCAGGAAGCTTGCGCGGCGTGGGCGCGATCAAGGCTGGCGACCAGGGTGGCAAGATCACGGCGCACGTCGAAGTGAAGCTGCAACCACGCGATGGCGGCGCCGCTCTCGTTGTCGATGCGCGCCCACATGCGGGTCCACGATGCGAGCGGATGGAGCGCGTCGGGCCGCCACTGGGCAGACAGACGATGCGCAGACAGACGATGCGCAGACAGACGATGCGCAGACAGACGA
>CAZLMW010000028.1:10727-74323 GCA_964560875.1 uncultured Enterobacteriaceae bacterium | reverse complement strand
GGGAGCGGGAGCGGGAGCGGGAAAGCGGATCGCGATTCTCGCCCGGCACATCTAGTGCCCGCGGACGCCGCGATATATCGCCACATCCTGGGAGGCACATCATGGTCCGAGCCCGACTCTCTCACCCCATTAACGCCGCTGCCGCGTTCGTCACGGTGATGACAATCGCCTGCGGTGCGCTCGTGTTACCCGCCGCCGCCAATGCGGTCTCGATCAGCCACAAGGCCGGCAAGGGCATCAAGCTCAAGGCCGACGACGGCACCTGGCTGGCGATCCGACCGCGCGTGATGATGCTCTTTCAACGGGACACCCCCGAAGGTGGCGAGGCGCAACAGGCCCTGTCGATCCGCCGCGCCCGCGTCGTCTTCAAACACGGCTACACGCCGCTGCACCTCAACTCGAAGCTCGAACTCGCCATGTCGTCGCGCGACCTGCGCTTCGCCAGCAACGGCCACCCGCGCCAGACCCCGATCCTGACCTGGAGCGTCTCGTGGGACCGCTTCCGCGACGCGCGCCTGAAGGTCGGCCAGTTCAAGCTCGGCTACTCGCGCCAACGCGTCATCTCGTCAGGCAACCAGCAGATGGCCGACCGAACCATGGTGCAAGGCGAGTTCACGCTCGACCGGGACATCGGCGCGGAGCTCTACAGCAAGGACCTCGCGGGCCTTGGAATGCTCAAATACGTGCTCGGCGCCTACAACGGCGAAGGCCGCGACGTCTACAAGCTCGGGGGTAGCCCGCTGCTCTACGTCGCCCGCGTTGAGTTGCTGCCGCTGGGCCTCTTCGACGACTACTCCGAGGCCGATCTCAAGCGTCACCCATCACCGAAAGTAGCGATCGGGGTGGGCGTCACGCAGATGAATGACGCGGCCAAAGATCGCGGCGTTCTCGGCAGCGTCCCGGCCGACGAAGGCACCACGGACCACCGCATGATGACCGCTGACCTGACCGCGAAGTGGCGGGGCGCCTCGCTCGCTATCGAAGGCCACGCCCGCAGCTCAACCCGCAACCCCGGCACCAAGGGCGACCCCATCAAGGCGCGCAACGGCTGGGGGGCAACCGCGACACTCGGCTACCTGCTGCCGATCGACCACGACATCGAGCTCACCGGTCGCTACGGCCGCATCACACCGAGCGCCGATTCGTCGCTCACCAAGCGCGAAGAGATGGGCGGCGGCGCCAGCTGGTACTTCTCCGGCCACGCCAACAAGCTGCAGCTCGACGTCTTCCGCCTGACCAACGCCGACACCGAGTCGATGCGCGTCCGCCTGATGTTGCAAGCATCGCTCTAGCAGACTGCGCCAAAGCTTCGCCTCGGCGCAGGTGCTCGTTGTTGCTTGCGTGCTACCATGCACACGTTAGATTCGGCGCCGATCCACCTGTCCAGAAAATCGATTCAGGGACAGGCCCTGGCACCCCGAATCGCTGATTTGCTACCGGCGTCGCTTCCGGCGCGACTTCTTCGACTTCGATGCGCGCGCCGAGCTGCCATCCGTCTTCCGCTTGCGCCGCGGCCCGCCACCTGCGGCCTTCATGCTGTGGATCGGCACCAGGCGATGCTGAATCTGCGCGGTCGGAGCGATGGCGGCTTCGATCAACTCGGCGGGCTTGTACGCCCCCGGCGCCTCGTCGAGCGTGCCTGCACCGACGCTGGTCGAATAGACATCGCGCATCTGCTCGCGGAACTGCTCGACGTCGAGCTCGCGGTGGGCGCGACGGCGGCTCATGACCCGGCCCGCGCCGTGGGGGGCCGAACAGTTCCAGTGGTCGTTGGACCGGCCTTCGCAAATCAGCACCCCGTCGCGCATGTTGAACGGGATCACCATCCGCTCGCCTTCATACGACCGAATCGCGCCCTTGCGGATCATCCGGTCCGCGAAATCGATGTAGTTGTGGGTTGAGCAAACGGTGTCGAGCACCTCGACGTCGAGCGCTTTGGCGAGCACATCGGCCATCAGCTCGCGGTTGACCTCGGCGTAGACCTGCGCAAACAGCATGTCGAACAGGTAGCCGACCGCGTCCTCGCCCTCGAGCCACTCCAACCCCTCGGGGATCGCGCGATTGATGCCGTGACTGGCTCGTGCCTCGGCGATCAGGCGGCTGATATCGCGCTTGTCGGTCGCTGTTTCGCGGATGCGCAGGATCTCGGCTTTCAGCTCTTCCTTGCTGCCTTTCTTGAATCGTTTGGCGGCGATCGACTGCCAGTAGGTCGCGATCTTGAGGCCGAACGCGCGGCTTCCGCTGTGAATCGTGACCCATGTGCTGCCATCGGCAGTGGAGCGACCGAGCTCGATGAAGTGGTTGCCGCCGCCGAGCGACCCGAGCGAGTTGAGCGCGCGTTTGTGGTCGATGCCGACCTGGCGACACTTGGCGACGAACCAGTCCATGTCGTAGCGCACCGGCTCGACGGTGTGCCCATAGGTAACGCCCCACCACGCGGCCAACGACCGGCCGAGTCGACGAGCGCGCTCCCACGGGAACGACGGGCCCATGTCGAGCAGCGGTTGCTCATGGATCTCGAAGCCGAACGGCACCTTGGCGCGGACGTAGGCGTCGACGTGGTCGTGGTCGATGGCGAGGTCTGAGCCGATGTTGAAGCTCATCATGCCGCAGCCGATGTCGACGCCGATGACGTTGGGGATCACGCGTTCGGTCATCGGCATCGTAAAGCCGATCACGGCGCCTTTGCCGGCGTGGGTGTCGGGCATCACGGCGATATGGCTCGTGAAGGCGGGGTGGTCGAGGAACGAGCGGATCTGCGCCAGCGCGGTGTCGGCGATGGCGTCGCGGGGCAACATCACGTGCGCCTCGCCGTATTTGCCCTTCAGCGTTGTCGTGTCCATCAGCGTGCTCCTCGAACCTCCGTTCCTTCACGGGAATCTGATAACGGGCGAGGGTACTCATATTTCGTGACGACGTTGTCGGGATGGCGCCGCACTCTTGTCGCGTCGATTCCGGGTGCCACCAGTTGAGCTTGGCGACACGTGCGCGGCGATGGGCTTGGGAACGTGCACTTTCCCGGTCACGCGACGGTAGTCATCGGCGAGCGTGTCTGCGGCGCGACGTGGCTCGATGCCGAGCCGTGACGTGAGATAGGTGAACAGCAGCTGGACCAGCCGGGAGTAGGCGAGGGTATGGCCGCTTCCCACCTGCTCGTGCAACCAATCGGACAGCGCCGCGAATCGTTCAAACGCAGAGCCGCCGTGCAGGAGCATCGGCAAGGTTTTCAGCAGCCTTCCGCGGTTGGCGATGACGTCCCAGTGACGGGCGAAACGGCGCATGCGGGCGAGTTCGGCGCGCGACCAGTGGGCGGTTTGCAGGATCTCGTAGGGCGGCAGCGGGCTGTAGACCATGCCGTACGTCGTGGTGTGGCGGGCGATGGGCGCGCCGCGGAGGCGCTTGAGGATGCCGACCTGGATCTCCTGCGCTCCGGTCGCGTACAGGCGGTCGAAGCCGCGGGCAAAGGTGGCCCGGTCCTCGCCGGGGAGGCCGACGATGAGGTCGGTATGCAGGTGAACGCCGGGGTGGTTGACGAGCCAGCGCAGGTTGGCGTCGATGGCGGCGCTGTCCTGGCGGCGATCGATGCGGGCGGCGACGGACTCGTCAAACGTCTGGATGCCGACTTCGAGTTGCAGTGTGCCGCGCGGAAACCGGCTGATGAGCTCGCGCAGGCCGTCGGGAAAACGGTCGGGCACCATCTCGAAGTGAACGAAAAAGTCGCGGTCGGGGCGCTCCAGGAAGAACGACAGGATGGCCTTGGAGACGCGCAACGACAGGTTGAAGGTGCGGTCGACGAACTTGAACTGGCGGGCGCCGCGGTCCCACAGCGCTTGCAGGGCGTCGATGAAAGACTGAAGGGGAAACGAGCGGACCTTCTTGTCGAGCGCGGACAGGCAAAACTCGCAGCGGTACGGGCAGCCTCGGGACGCTTCGGCGTAGACAACCCGGTTTGCGATGTCGGAGTCCGAATACAGGGCGTAGGGCAGCTCGAGCGCGGCGACGTCGGGCAGGCCGCCGGGGACAACCTTGGGTGGGGCTTGTCCGGCGAGAAGGTCGCGACAGAGCCGGGTGAACGCGACTTCACCTTCGCCGGTGACGATGTGGTCGGCGTGGGCGAAGAGCGGCTGGTTTTCGTATTCAAAGCTGATCTCGGGCCCGCCGAGGACGATGCGCAGGTCCGGCCGCAGGGTCTTGAGCAAGCGGACGACGGCCAATGTCTGGTCCGTGTTCCAGATGTAGACGCCAAGGCCGACGATGCGCGGCTGGGCGGCGAGGAGGGCTTCGGCGATCTCAAGCGGGGGCTGGTTGATCGTGAACTCGAGCAATCGGGTGTCCGCCTGGAGCTCACCGAGGTTGGCCTGCAGGTAGCGCAAGCCGAACGCGCAATGGATGTACTTGGCGTTGAGCGTCGCGAGCACGATGGACGCGGTTGGGTGGGCCGTGGTCACGGGCGCGTCGATGGCAGAGGTAGCGTCGGGCACGGCGGGCTCAGGTCGGGCGATTCGGGGCGTCACCGTCACACAAACCTGCACTGGACGGCAAAGCAAGGGATCGCGAAAGTCGGGGGCCCCGCTGATGGAGGTTGGATGACCGGGACGTGGCCGACAGTCTGTCTTCGCGCGCTTTCCCGCCGGGCCCTCGTAGCCGCGATTGTCGTTGTCACTATCGTCGCGGGCGGCGCGTCAATGACGGGCTGTGCGACGGTCAAGCCATGGCAGCGGGGCAAGCTGAGCCGCAAGGTCATGTCCCTGGATCCGGACCCGGATCGACACGCTGTTCGACGCCATGTCCTGCGGGTCCGCGAAGGCTCGGTCGGCGGGCTGGGCGGCGGTGGCGGTGGCTGCGGATGCAATTGAACCCGCTTCGACCGGCCGCGATCCGCGCGATGACGGTTGGGCTGTTGTCCGTCATGTGCCTCGGCGCCAAGCCCAATACCCCGGTCAAGGTCGTGGCCGACACGCTGGTCTATGACGACACCGACGCGGTAACGGTGGTCACCACCCAGGTCGGTGCGCGGGCTCCCCTCGACGACGGCGGCGGCCAAATCGCCGGCCGGGTTGTCGTGGACGTGGTCAGCGCCGCATCGGTCGACGTCGTCTCGCAAGCCACCGGCACGTTCACCGAACAGCGCTACGAAGCTGGGCTCGACGTCTCCAAGAGCATCGGCGGCGTGCTGCCATCGCTGGGTTACCGCTATTCGCACGAGCCCGACTACCGATCGCACGGAGTCAACGCCGGACTGCAAACCCGGCTCGGCTCGCCCGACACCGTGCTCTCGGCGTCGTACGGCCTGACCCTGGACACCATCGGACGCGTCGAGACCCCGCTGGACACATGGTCACACCCGCTCACGACCCACCAGGGTCAGCTCGCCATCGCGCAGGTTTTCGGGCCCAGGACGCTGGTGCGGTTGGTCTATTCGCTCACGACCCAGGAGGGCTACATGGAAAAGCCCTATCGCCACATCGCGCTCTTCAACGCCGCCGGACTCCAAGCGGCGCGCACCAGCGGCGGCGGCTTGACCCTCGACAACTTCGACCAGTATCGGCTCGACGCCAAACCGGATGAGTCCGTGCCCGACGAACGCCTGCGCCACGCCACCGCCGTCCGCGCGATGCGCTATGTAGCCGCCATCAACGGCTCGGTGCGGCTCGACTACCAGTTCTACATCGACAGCTGGGATATCGCCGCGCACATGGTCGAACCGACGGTCTATGTCGACCTCGACCAAACGTGGCGGGTCGCGGTGCACGGCCGCTTCTACAAGCAGACTGCGGCGCGCTTTTGGCAGCGGACCTACGACGTGAGCGACGCCGGCGTCATCCCGAGCCTGCGAACGGCCGACAAGTCCCTGTCGCCATTTTGGACCTTGAGCGGCGGCGGGCGCGTCGAGTGGCGGCGGGGCAACGTCGAGAGCTATGTCGCGGTCGCCGCGATGTGGACCGAGTTCCAGGACAGCTTCCTCATCGGCACGCGGGTCGCGCTGACGACGCAAATGGGGCTGCGATGGTCGCTCTGATGAAGACGCGACGCCGAATTGGCGCGCTGCGGACACGTGCAGTCGCGGTCGCGGTCGTGTGCGGTCTGTTCGCGTTGCCGGGATGCCTCGGCACGACGCCGGAAGAGGCGCTTGAGAACTCGTACGGCGACGAAGGCGGCCACGAGGATGAGCTGCACCGACCCGGCCAGGACTGCCTCGCCTGCCATTCGGAGCGACACAACCAGGGCGGTGACCCGTTCGTGTTCGCGGGCACCGTGTACCTGCGCGCGGCGGACAAAGACGGCCTCAACGACGTGCTCGTCGAGATGATCGACGCCAAGAAGCGGGTCGCCAAGGTGCGGACCAACACCGTCGGCAACTTCATGGTGTCGGTGGGCGACGCAGCCGAGGCCGTGCTCGGCGAGGGCGACAAGAACAACAAGGGCTGGGCCGTCATCGACTGGGAGCCCGCCTACCCGGTGAACGTCGTCATCTCCAAGGGCGCCGACAAGCAGGTGATGGTGAGTCCGATCTGGCGCAATGGCGGCTGCGGCTTCTGCCACAAGGCGAAGGCGACGGCGACAGAGAAGACGGTCGAGCGCATCTTCCTGCAGGCGGACAAGAAGCCATGACGGGGCGTCTACCGCTGCATGCCTTGTATGCCCTGGCTGTGCTGATCGCAGCCACGGGATGCGGCGACTTCGGGGTGCCCGAGAGCCAGGTCGAGGTCGCGCTGAGCGTCGGCGATGTGGACGCGTTCAAGCGCGATCTACAGCCCAGCCTTGGGATCCGCTGCGGGTCGCTGGATTGCCATGGCAACAGCGGGCGAGCTTTGCGCCTATACGCTGAACGCGGCCGGCGGATGAGCGCGGACCTGCGCGGCAAAGAGGCGACCAAAGACGAGATCGCCGCAAACGTGCGCGCCTTCTCCGGCATATGGGTGGTCGGGGAGTCCGTGGACAAACACCTCGCGCTCCGCAAGCCCCTCGCGGTCGAGGCCGGTGGAATCGGCCACGTTGGGCCCGCGATCTGGGATGCGAAGGACGACGCCGGATATGCCTGCCTCAAGGCGTGGCTGCTCGGTGAAAGCGACGCACAAGCCGCCCAGCAAGCGTGCCAAGAAGACGCCACTGCGGCGCAGGCGTTGCTGCAAAAGCCGTAGCTGCGTCAGAGGGGAAGCAACCCCTCCCTCCTTTTACCTGGCAACTCCGGGCCGGATGACCGGGCGGCCATCAGCTCTCGCGCAAGACCAGGTCGATGCCCGCACGAATCTTGCGCCACTGCGCGACAGGCAGCTCGCCAATCAGCGTTGTGCGCGCCCGCTTGTCGAGCGCAACGAGAGACGACACGTTTGCGACCGATGTCTTGCCGAGCCCGCTGTGACGTTTCGAGAGCCGGACATTGCCTGGCCCATCTGCCAACGCCAGGTTGCTGGTCACAGGTACGCAGACGTGGCTTCTCAGGGGTCTGTAGCGAGCCAAGCTCCATCGCACGTCGCGGCGACAGCAAGAAAGGCGACGAAGTCATCGTAGGCGGGCGCGGCCTTCACGAAGAGCACACCGCCGCTGTGCAACATACCACCATCAGCGGGCGCGAGCGGTTTGAGCAGAAAGCGGCTTTGCAGCGGGGCATCGCGATCGATCGTCGCCAGGTCCACGAGCGCCTTGACGGTGGCGACGCTGTCGGCCGGGTGCAGCCATTGCGGACCGGGGGCCTTGAGCACGTCGGGCGGCAGGGTGAGGTCGTGACAGCTCTTGCAGGCGCTCGTGAGATGCGGCGCTACGTACGTGTCATACGCGGCGCCAAGTTGCGTCCAGCTGCACGACGGCGCGACCGTCTCAGCGCCATTGGCGGCGTCGGCGTGACCTGAATCGTCTTGCAGCTCGGCGCCGCACGCCACGGCGACCGAACCGACCAACGCAACCAGCGGGAGCAGTGTGGCCCATCGCTTCATCCGCCCATCCGCATCAGGGATCGATACGCACGACACGGTTGCCGACCATATCGGTGAAGTAGAGGCGCAGCGGGTTGCTCGGGCTGGCGACGAGGCCCCCGAGCGCGCCTTTGCCCAGCCCGGTGTCCAATGAACGGAGCACTTTGCCGTCCTTGGCCCGGATGCAATGCAGTTTGCCCGTTGCGTGATCGGCGACGTAGATCGCGCCGTCGACGAACGCGAGCCCAGAAGGTGTCTGCACAGGGGAGCTCTGAGCGTCGGCGAGCACGGTGACCTTCGCTCCGGACATCGCGTACATCACGCCGTCGTTGCTCCACTTCGAGATCGACGCGCCCTCGACCGCCTTGCTGACGTCAACCTTGAGCACGCGTCCGCCGCCGCTGTCGGCGATGTACACGACGCCGGTGGCGTGGTCGACCGCGATGTTGGACGGCACCCCCGAGACGCGGGTCAGTTTCACCTCGAGGTAGCGGCGCTTGTGGCCGTCGGTGTGGTCGGTCCCACCCGGCTCGTGCGGCACCTTGAAGTCGTACCAGTCCAGCGTCCCGGCCAGACCGTTGAAGCAGTAGAATGTGTGCACGCCGCCGCCTGCGATCCCCATACAGTTGGGCGTCTGGTGCAGCATGTCGTAGTGCTCGTTGGACACCGAACCGCTCGTGTACCTGGCTTCCTTCCCCGGCCACATGACAGGGCCCATGAAGTCGTTGGTCTTCTTCTTGCCGTCGTAGCCGTTGCGCGTGTCTCCGCAGGTCCCGAACACACCGGCGTCGGTGAAGTCGATGCCCATATTCTTCTCGGAGAAGTGGGCTGACGAATCTTTGAGGTGGTTTTGCGTCTGGTCAGACTGCCCCGGGTTGGTGATCACCGTGTAGGCATCCGTGCCGAGGTTGGTGACCCAGATCTTGCCCTCCTCGGCCGTACTGAACGCAAGGTCGGTCGGCTGATTGAGGTCCTTGGACGTGATCACGGTCCACTTCACAGCGTCCTTGCCTCCGCCCGGGCCTAGCAGCGTGCCCAGCTCGTGCGTGCACATGCCGTCGGTGCAGAATCCCGACGCGCAGTCGGCCTTGGTTTTGCAGCCTTTGCCGCGCGGGCAGGTGTCACAGCCGCCTCCGCAGTCGACATCGGTTTCGTCGCCGTTGTGCAGCCCGTCGTCGCACGCCGCCGCTTGGCAGACGCCCTTGACGCAGCGTCCCGAAGCGCACTCCTTCCCGCCGTAGCAGCCGAGGCCGGCCGCGTTGAGGCCGGACGAACACGACGCGAATGTGCAGACGAGGCCGCTGTCGCAGTGGGCCGCGGTGCAGCACGGCTCGCCCAACACGCCCCCGCCCTTGCACGTGACGTTCAGCTTCTTGGTGTGCGTCTCGGTGTTGCCGTCGAATTCGATGTCGGCGTGCAGCGTCCACGTGCCGGTCCGGATGAACCTGAGCGTGTCGGCGACATAGCGACCGGCGAAGGCTTCCTCCAGGGCCAGGGGCTGGATCTCGAGGTCTCCAGGCCCGATGGCGCGCACAACCACCTTGGCGCCCTTGAGCAGCTCGCCGTCATCGTCGATGTCGACCTGGACCGCTGTGCTCTTGTGCGGCACAGGAATGTGCGGGCTGAAAGCGAACTTCGCGGTGTAGTCGGGGCCGCCGCAACCGACCGCCACAACGGCCGCCAGCGCGACAAGAAGTCGGGCGAGCATGGTGTCTCCAAGTGTTTGATGGGCGCCAGCGGGACGACGCCGGTGCACAGTAGTTTGCTCTACGCCAATCCCCGTCGGCAAGCACGAAACCGAGGTAATAGCACAGGAGGTTGCAGGCAACCCCGAGCACCGTCGCAGACAGCGCGGAGGTGGCGGGCGCCGATTACGGCGGCCCCGCGCGTGCCTATACTGAACACATCGGCAGATGCGACAAGGGTGGAAAATGACGGTCGGCGATCACCAGACGCGGCGAAGAAGTGAACCGAAGACGCAGCGTTGCACCGACAAGACTCTTGCCCCTTCGAACCGTGCGGAGCAAACCCATCAACGAGCATTGGATCCAGTGGCGCGCACTCTCGCGATAGCAGCCATCTTTGAGGCGCTGGCCGTGCGGGCGACATCCAGGGGAACGTGCACCAACAGTTCGAGCGGGTCGCCACACGTCTACTGTAGCGCCCGACGCCGGCGGCCAAGCCGCGCGCGGGTGTGACCGGTTGGACGCCACACGAACGCCGTCCAGGTGGATGCGTCTGCTCGACTGGAGCGCGGTCGTCTTGGCGTTCGCGGCGGTCGCGTCCGTCGTCTACTACCACGGATTTCGCTGTTCGGATGGGTACCGGGAGGCCGAGCGCATCTTCCTGCATGCGGCCGGATGGCTGTTTGCCACCCATGTCGCATTCAGCCGCGTGCGTTCGATCGGCCTGCGCGCGTACCTCGCCAACCACGGACCGCACGCGATGCTGCTTGTGGTCTTGGTCGGCGAGTCAATCGGCGCACTTTCGGGCGCCTCGCCGATGGAACACCTCGCGTCGATCATTGGGATCGGTTCCAGCGAGCACGGTCGCGTCGTGCTTCATCATGCGCTCGTCGTATCGTTCGCTGGGCTGGTCCTGTCAGAAGCTGCCGTCGGCGCGACCCGCGGCTTGCCGTGGCGGCCTCCTGCGCCGTTGATGTTCGCGCTGGGCTACCTCGTGCTCATTGTGATCGGCGCCTGTTTGCTGATGCTGCCGGAGATGGTGCGGGCGGGCCAAACCATGTCACCGGGCACCGCGTTGTTCACCGCTGTCAGCGCGACGTGTGTAACCGGCCTGCAAGTCGTCGACACGGCGACCGTTTTGTCCGCGAGAGGCCAGGTGGTGCTGATGCTGCTGATCGCGCTAGGCGGTGCCAATGTCATCGCCTTCGCGAGCTACTTCATGCTCACCTTCAAGCGCGAGCTTGACTGCGGCCAGCGCGCAGCGGCGACCGAATTTCTCGGCGTCGAGTCGCTAGGCGACCTGCGAGCAGCGGTCCACACGACGTTCAGGGTGAGTCTGACGGTCGAGCTGCTCGGGGCCAGCGCGTTGTTGATGACCGACCCGCGAACCGGCACCGTCGACGGCCAGACCGCCGTGCTCGACGCGTTGTTTCACGCGGTGTCCGCGTTCAACAACGCCGGCTTCTCTTCGGTGCCCGGTGGGTTGCAGCACCCGCATCTCGTCGACGCGATGGCGTGGCACGGGACGATCGGCTGGTTAGTTGTGCTCGGCGCGGTTGGCATCCCGGCCCTGCAGGCGCTGGCGCTGTCCCCGCGGCGTGGCGGGCGCGTCGACGCGACGGTCGCTTGGTCAGGGGCCGCGGCGCTCACCGTCGTCGGGGTTGTGGCGTTCCTGTTGACGGAGGACGAAGGCCTGCTCCGTGGCCGCACGACGGACGACGGGTTGGCCCGTGCCCTGTTCATGTCCGTGACAACCAGGACGGCTGGGTTCGCCACCGTCGATCTCGGCGCCGCATCGTCAACCACGCTCGGCTGGATGATGGCGATGATGTTCGTCGGCGCCGCAACCGGCTCCACCGGCGGCGGCATCAAGACGTCGACCGCGTGGGTGCTCGTGCGTTCCGTGCTACCCGGTCGTGCTCGCGTGCAATGGCTGACGCCGGCGTTGCGTCAGCGGGCGGCGTTCGTCGCGGGCAGCTCGGCAGCGGTCGTCGCCGTGGGTTTTGGCGGTCTCGTGTACACCGAATCTGGCGCCTCGTCCGCGTTGCTGTTTGAGCAGGTCTCCGCGTTCGGGACCGTCGGCTTGTCGACCGGCGTGACCCCCACGCTCTCGGTGCCAGGACGTTGGATAATCGGATCGACGATCATCGTTGGCCGCGTCGGACCACTCGCGCTCGCGCAGCTGTTTGGCAGGCGCCTGACGCCCGAAGCGTCCGGGGGGCTGGCGGTCGGCTGAGACCGGGCGGGCCCTGAATACGACGAGCGAGCTACGGCGAGACCTTCTTGAGGGCAGACGCGCGCACAACGTCGTGGACCTGCCAGCCCCGTTGGTGCGCGCGCGGCCACGGGTACTTCCGATAGATCAGCAGCGCCTCCACCTGCACGTCCGCGGCGCCGTCCCACGCAAACGTGCAGCTGACTTTGGCGGTCGCCCCAGCGGGGATTCGGTTGTCCGCGGCGATGTCCACAGCGCGGAAAAACGGCACAGGCGCCTGCTTGGCGGCCGATCGCATCACCTTGGTGAAGAGCCAGCCGGGGCGTCCAGCGATCGCGATTGACTCGGCCTTGTCGTCGACCTTCTTCAGCGCCGGCAACGTGGCGGCCGTCGCGAAGAAGCGGCTGCCAGCTGTCGCTGTTACGGCCGAGGCCAACGTCGCGACCTGACCTTCGACCGCCATGATAACCGCGCTTCCCAGCGGCTTGGGCAGCGCCATCCCCTTATCTTTCGCGGTGCGTTCTTTGGCGCCAAACCAACGCGTCGCCGGGTAGTCCGCCCATGACTCGCCGGCGCCCAGGAAGCGGACGACCAGCCCTTTGGCAGCGGCGGGCCACAGCTCTCCAGACGGCAGCGCCAACTTCTTGCCGGACAGCGTACTGCCGCCTTTTTCCAGCGTGCCGCTGACGACGGCGCCTCCCCAGCTCGGGACGCTGTGCCCACCGACATGGTGCAGCGATTCGCCGTTGCTCGTCGCCCGCACCAGCAACACCAACTGCCGCGACGGGGTGCCCGTGGGGATGCTGTGCCCCGCCCCGTGGTTCGTCACGTCGACGTCCACCCGCAAGGTGCCAGCCGCCTTGACGGTCTCGACCTTGAGCTTGAGCGGTTCGCGCAGAGATTGTCGCGGTGGCTCGCCGGGCCCAACGGCGTCGGTGGTGGCGGGGGGCCGCGTGGTGAATCCGTGGTGACGCACTTGGCCGAACGGCCGCGGCCACCCCGAGGAGCCGTTGCTGAAGATCGTCGCGCCCGTCAGCGGGATCGCAGCGGTGTCGGCCTTGATCGCGGGCATGTGACAGTGCTGGCACTGCGTTCCTTGCTTGGCGAAGGCGCTGTTCTGCCACTCGTGCAGCGTGTCCTGGATCGGCAGCCCAGTCGGCCACTTCTTGGTGTCGAGCTCGCCTGCGTCACCGGGCTTCATCGGCGGCGAGACCCACTGGTGACAGCCGCCGCAGAACGTCGACGTACCAAACTGCGGCGCGTAGCTGTTGCCCATGTTGGCGCTGATGACATCTGGCAGCGGGCCGAAGTAGATGGGCTCGCTGTCGCCAAAGACCGGTTGCGCTGGCCGACGCAGGTGCAAGGACCCCTGCATCCCCGGCTTGTCGAAGCTGTTGACCTTCTCGACCTTGTGGCAGAAATCGCAGTCCACGCCATCGGCCCGGTCCAACACCGGGACCTTGTTGATGTTGACCCGCCCGTCGGCGCCCGTCGATCGCGGCGCGTGGCAGCTCCCACAGGCCCCGACCGTCTGCGGCTGGTTGGCAGCCGCGGCGCTTGGATCGTCGCACGTCGGCTGCCCCGCGCCGCCACACGCCCCCGCGTTGAGGTCTGAGAGGACGCCGCCACCAGGCACGTAGCACTTGTTCGCCGCCACCTTACCGTCCGCGCCGACCCCTTTGCGCCACGCGCCACCGATCGCCGCGCATGACGCCTTGTCCGCCGCCCCCGACGCGGTGCCGTTGTACATGTCGTGCAGCTTTGGGTTGGCCGCGCTGTTGCGATGGGCCGAGCTCGACCAGGGCGCCGTCATGTTGCTGTGACAGTGCAAACAATGGGGCGCAGCGTCGGTGTCCACTGCGCCGACCCACGTGTACTCGGGGTTGTCGTCGTGGGTCACGGGGATCAACTCAATCGCGAGCGTCTTGCCGGGTTCTGCGACCTCGATCCCGGCGCTGTAATACCCGGTCTTGCCGGCCGTTAGCGCGATCTCGCCGAGGTTGACCGCCTGCTGCGCTACCAAAGCAAAGCTGCCGTCCGCACCGGTCGTCGCCCGCTGGAGCCGGCCGCCGAGCTGAACGAGCGCTCCAGCAACCGGCTTGCCCGCGCTCGATACCACGCCCTTGAGCGTCCCGGTAAAGCTCGCTGGCGGCGTCGGGGCAGACACATCAGCGGGCTGCGCGGTGTCGCCGGTCGGCCAACTGTCCCCAGCACCGCGGTCGGAAACGGCGTCGGCGCTCGCCCCGTCACCCTCGGCACCACCACCGGCGCCGGTGTCCGCCGCCGCGCTCACCGCGTCCTCATCCCGGGTGGAGCCGTCGTCGTCCGAACAGCCCACGACGCCGCCGTGTGGCAGCGCGAGGATCAGCAACAGCGGGGCAGCGACGCGGCCGTGGGGTGTATCGATGCGACCAGGTACCACAGCCGTCTACTTCGCGGCCATTTCGTGCAGCTTCATGCCGCAACGCGGGCACTTTCCATCGCCCTGGCCGGAGCGGGCGAAGTGCACCGTGCCCATGTCGCAGTACCAAGCGCCGGCTGGGATCTTGTCCTTGGCGACAGCGGGGTCGAAGTTCGTGCCGGCGGCCGTCACGGCCACTTTGTCGGCGGCCGGCGCAGCGGCCTTCTCAGCGGGTTTGTCCGCCGCCTCTGCGGCCGGTTTCTCAGCAGCCTTGTCCGCCGGGTTATCGGCAGCTTTCTCGGCCGCCTTCTCAGCGGGCTTGTCCGCCGCCTTCGACGCCTCTTGCGCCGCAGCACCCTCGTGCCCAGCGTGCTCCTTCTTGGCGCAGCCGATTGCGGTAGCGAGCGCGATTATCGTCGCGACAGTTACGAACATCTTCATCATGGTAAACTCCAGTGCAAAGGCAAGCAGAGCGGCTACAGACCGCCGACACCAAGCTCCCAGTTTGGCGCGCCGTCGTCGGAGTGAAAGACCTTTGAGCCGATGACCAGCGCGTAGATGCGCGCCGGCTTGTTGGGATCGACGAGGCACTGCAGCACGCGCGACGTGCTCGGCCCGGCGAGAGTCTTGCAGCTTCCGAGGTCCTTGTCACAGAGCTGCACCCATCTTCTGCGTGCGCGTCACCGCTGTGGTGGCCATCGTCGTTGTGCGAGTCGTCATTGTGACCGTCTTGTGCCTGCGCGTCCGCGGTGTGAGGACTATCGTCGGGACCCTCGTCACCGCAGCCTGGCGAGAACACCGGGGCAGCGCAGACGGGCAAACCGGCGGAGGCTGTGAGGCGAGGCATGCAAAGCTCCTGTAGCTGTGCTCGTCGCAAGGTGGCCATTTTATCGCCTTTGACAACGGCCGCGTACACCGCGCAGGCGCCGGCGTCTTTTGCATCCGTGCAAACCGGTGGGGGGTATCGTGTGCGGGCCGTGCTGATGGTCACGCCCTACTACGGCGTCTACGATGTGCTCTTTGCTGCGCACTGCCAGCGACCGCATGCCTGGCGGAATCGGCCCCAGCGCGAGGATCGGTCAGCCGCCGCTGACGCTGCACGACGAGTAGTACTGGATCTCGGGCGTGAACTTGTGGCTGCCGATTTTCCCGGGGCACATGTGGGTGTGGTAGCGGCCCTTGAGCAGCACCGCCCCGTCCTTGTTCTTGATGTCGTGGACGTGGCCGTTTTGGCTGTCGAGGTCGCTCGTCTTGGGCGCAGAACCGTCCGCCTCGGTGCACCCCATGACCACCGTGCCATCGCACATGATCCCGTAGATCTCCACCGACGCCGAACCGGGCGTTGTGCTGGATGTGAGGCCGATCTTCTGCACCACCTCGAGCGGGCCGGGCGAGGTCGTGTGGTAGTGGTACGTCTTGCCGGCGGGATGGGCGTTGTAGCCATCGAACGTATACTTCTCGTCCTCGATGTCGTCGCCCGGTGCTGCCAGCGGGTTGAAGAGCACGACGCCGTCCAACGCGATGCCGGCCGAGCCCATCTTGTATTCGTTGTTGTTGGACCCGTTAACGCCGTCGACCGCCTTGCTGTCGATCGTGAGGCCGCGCGCCGTGGGGTTGAGCGGGATCGTCACGGTGACGTTGACCTCGCCGAGCGTATTGGGATTGGGCTTGTATTGGGCGCCACGCGAGGTGTCGAAAGCGACGAAGTTCTCGTGGTCTTCCCCGTAGTAGTAGGTGTCGTGCGGCGGCAGGTTGTTGGTGCGAATCACCACATTGGACCCGCTGACGCTGATGTCCGAGCACCGAAAGAAGTCCTTGTAGAACGCGGGCACACCGGCAGCCGTTGAGCCGACGCAGGTGTCGAGGGTCTGTTTGCCGCCCGGCGCGATGTCATCAGCGCAAGAGGAGAGGCAAAGCGCGAGGATCGCGGCTCCGATGAGAGGGCGCATGGTGGCTCCTGGTGTGTGCGTCGCCCACCACGACCACGTCGAGTGACCACATTGTAGCAACGCAAGGTGTGAAAGCGAGACGTGATTGGGTCGGTTGTCGCGGTCGCCTTCGGTGAGGAAAGACTGCCAGTTGCCCGGCGTTTGGGCATCCCCCACTATCGGAGCAGCTTGAGCCAGGCCGCCAGTACCCTCTTGGCTAGCGGCGTCACGCGCTCGAAGTTGTGCTGATCGGCGAGCTTGCGGACGAAGTCGCTCCGTGTCGGGTACGCATGGATCAGCTCACCGAGCTTGGCGAGACCGACGCCGCCGTGCATCGCCAACCCCAGCTCAGCGATGGTTTCGCCAGCGTGCCGGCCCACGACCGTCGCCGCCGCGATCTTGTCGCTCCCGCGGCGGGTCCAGACCTTGGCGAAGCTGCCCGACTCCCCCTCCGTCCGCATCCGGTCGTTGTCGTCGCTGTGGACCTCCAAACAGCGCAACGTGCCCGTGTTTTCAGCCAATTCGCGCCATGGCATCCCGACGTGGGCCACCTCGGGATCGGTGTACGTGACCCACGGAACGACCCGTTTGCGCCAGTCCATCCACACCGGCAGCAACGCGTTGAGCGTGGCGACCTCGGCCTGCGCGTACGCCGTGTGGGTGAACTTCAGCGCCGAGCACACATCCCCCGCAGCGTAGATCCGCCTGTTGCTGGTCCGCATGAACCGATCTGCGACGACGCCCCTTGGCGTGCTCTTTACACCTGCGTCCGCGAGGCCCAGGCCGTCGACGTTTGGCGTCCGCCCGATCGCGACCAGCACCTTGTCTGCTGCCTCTGTCCGTGTCTCTTCGCCGATCGTAAACCGCACCTCGGCGCCGTCGCCGCGGCCAGCGAGCCCGACGACGTCTGCGTCCAGCTCGACCTGCACGCCGTCCGCGCGGAGCGACGCAAGGACGGCCGCCGACGCACCCGGAATGTCGGCGGGCAACAACCGCCCGCCCCGCTGCAGCAAGGTCACGGAGCTGCCGAGTCGCGCGAACGCCTGCGCCATCTCGCAGCCGATTGGGCCGCCGCCGATCACGATGAGCTGAGCTGGGCGCTCGGTCAGCGACCACAAGCTGTCGCTCGTCAGGTAGTCGACGTCGCCAGCGCCCGGCACGTCAAGCGCGCGCGGTCGACTCCCTGTGCAGATCACCGCCCGCTTGAACCGTACGCGTTGTCCGTCGACATCCAGCGTGTCCTTGCCCGTGAACCGCGCTGTGCCGAACAGCACGTCGATCCCACGCTCCTTGAACGCGTCGGCCCCGTCGTCTGCGGCGATGTCGGCGCGAACCCGACGTACCCGCTCCATCACCGCAGCGAAGTCCACCTCGACCTTGTCCGCGCGCACGCCGAACGCGCTCGCTCCTCGGGCTACATGGGCAACGTGGGCGCTCTGTAGCAACGTCTTGGACGGCACGCAGCCGGTCACCAGGCAGTCTCCGCCCATGAAGTGGCGCTCGACCAACGCCACCTTCGCCCCCAGCATCGCCGCGCCCGCCGCGCTGACGAGTCCCGCTGTGCCGCCGCCGATCGCGATCAAGTCGTACGGCTCAGTCGCCGGCTTGATGGGCCATTTCTCGGGGTGAACGAGCGCTCTTGCGCGCCGATTGTGCGCATCACTTGGATGGTACAGGGACCCCGCTGGCACACGCTCGGCCACGGCTAGCAACACCCCTTGGTGGGATCGCAGCCGGCTGTCGCGGCGACTTCCTTGCGCGCGACCTCGGCCTCGATCGTCGTATTGCTCGCGCTGCGGCGCGCACCTTTCAGCGCGACGAGGCGCATGTACGACACGGTTCCGTCCGCTATCAGCGCGCGCCCCTTGTCGAGCAACGCGCGCAGCACGCCAATGTCGCCCGGCAGCTCCGCCATCATCCCCGACAAGCGTCCCAGGCCCGCCAACACCAGCTTGCGCTTGAGTTCGACTGCGAGCTGCACAAGCGCCTCCCGCTCGTCGTCCCACGCCACAACTGTCAGCCCCGCGTCCAGGAACAAGCGCTGGTAGCCGGCTACCGACCGCGCGTCGGCCAGGCAGGTCCAGGGCGCCACGACCGCGGCGACGTCTTGGGGCAGAGGACCCGCGAGCGCCATGTCGGAGATCCCCAGCACGCCGCCAGGTTTCAGCACGCGGACCATCTCAGCGACAACCGGCGCCTTGTCCGCGAACGTGCTGACCGCGCACTCGCAGATCACCGCGTCGAAAGCGGCGTCCTCGAACGGCAGCGCGGCGGCGTCCTCCATCGCGAAGCGGACGCGATCGTTCAGGCCGCGGGCGGTTGCCTCGTCGTTCGCCGTCGCGATGTTCCGCTCGGACGCGTCGATCCCGACGACCGTCGCGCCGATCTCCGCAGCGATCGACATCGCGGTCGTGCCAAGGCCGCACGCGATGTCCAACACGTGGCTGCCTGCGTCCAGCTCCAGGCTGCCGACGAGGCGGGCGGAAAGGTCTTTGCCGCCGGGGTGGAACGTGTCGCCGAGCAACGTCCGAACGACGTCCGTGCTGTAGAAGTCGGCGCAGCAAGACGTGTTGACGACGTGCTGCTCCGCACTGCAACAGGTCGGTGTGGGGTTCGCGGTCATTTTTCTCCAAAACGGGGCGCTACAGCCGACCCTGGGGGCGCCACAGCGCGTTGTACTCGCAAAAAGACACCGGCGTGCCATCTGCCGAGGCTACGTGGACGCAGCACTTGTCGATCCGGTCCTGGTCGTAGGTCCACGCGTCCATGAACGGCTTGACGCCGATCGCCAGCATGCCCCGCCACTCGTCGGCGGTCTCACCGGTTGCCGCCGTTGAAAGCTGCTCAGCCTCGCCCGCCATCGATGCTTGCAGTGCGTCGAGGACCTGGTCCAGCGCAGCCTCGTCCAGCCCTTGCAGCGCGTCGTTCGCGACCGCCCAACTGACAACATGGCGCAGATCGTCGGCGCGATCGAAGCTGTTGCTCACCTTGCTGATCAGCTCTGCCACACCTGGCGCAGCCCACGTCTCGTAGCGCGGGAAGAAGCGCGACACCGGCAGCAGGCCACCGGGGGTCTTGAAGGCCATCGCCATCGAGAAGCAGTTCGGGTCCGAGCAGGGGATCGGCAGGAAGTCGTCTGGTTGCAGGGTCGCCGTCTGCTCGCTGGCGAGTCGCGCCACGTCTGCCACGGTCGTTCGTCTCACCAGCTGCGGATTGTCGTAGCGACCGGAGTACATCGCCGGTTGGATCATCATCTTGTGGACCACGGGGCTCGCCGCTGCCCTGTTGATGCACGCGCCCAGCTCGGTGTCGTTGATGCCCGGCGCGAGCGTCATCACCCACACCGTGTCGATGCCCAGCTCCTCGCAGTGCTGCAGCGCCCGAAGCTTCCTGGCCAGCAGGCCCGTCTCACCGCGAAGCGCCACTGTCGCCTGGTCTGTCAGTCCGTCGAGCTGCAAGTAGACACCAACTCGGTCCCCATACGCTGCGAGTCGTGCCGCGAAGTCGCGTTTGGCGAGCCTGGTTCCGTTCGTGTTGACGTACACACGCCGCACCCCGCGAGCGAGCGCGAGGTCCAAGAAGGCCCAAAACTCCGGGTGTATCGTAGGTTCGCCGCCGGAAAACTGCACAACGTCAGCGTCCGCTTTGTCCCCTCCTGTTTTGGCGAGGAGTTTGTCGAGCAGCGCGGAGAAGTCGGCGTGGCTGAGCATGTGGTCTTGCTGCGGGGAAGAGTCGGCGTAGCACGTGGGGCAGCTGAGGTTGCAGCGTTGCGTGAGCTCGATCAGGACGTTGCAGCTGTGGTTGGCCACCTGGTCGCCACAGTGACTACCGGGTCCGCAGCAGGAACCGAGCGCGGCGATGTTTGGGTCAGCGAGGTAGTAGTGGCGGCGGTCGCTGGCGAGCAGCGCGGAGAAGTCGCCGTGGGCGGGGCACGTCTTGTCCAGCCACACACTTTTGTCGCGGGCCAGTACCTGCGCGGGGATCGTCGCAAGGCACGTCGGGCACACGCTCTGCGTTGTCTTCAACACCTCGCCGCGGCCGAACGCTGGCGATGGCGTGGTGGTGGGCAGCGGGACACTGCGGATCATGCCGGCAAAAGCGCTGCTCATCGAACCGCCTGCTGCGCGACGGGCGCGCCTTCCGTCCATGCTTGAGCCGGGAAGCCCGCAGCGGTCGCGATGTTCATCACCTGCTCGATGTCGATCACCGTCGGCTGATAGTCGACGAGCATGTCGGACGTCGCGACGCGGATCTGCGCAGCGCACACCCCCTGCACCTGCTCAAAGGCCTGCAGCAAGCCACCTGCACAGGTCTGACACGCGATCCCCTGCACCGACACCCGGGCGCGATACACCTGCGCCCGCTCGGCAGTAGCGCCGACTTTGGGTGCGCACGCTTGCTTCAGGTGCGTGGCGTGGTTGGGCACCATGCTCAGGTCAGGCTGCGGAATCAGCAGCAGCGCTGCGACCATCGCGAAGACCACTGCCGCTGTAGCCAGTCCCCAGCGCTTCAGTCGCACGTCGGGCGGGGTGAGTTCCGGGGTGGGCGGCACCGTCAGTTCGCGCAAGTCCGTCATGCCACAAAGTCCTCGGGCGACGCGGTTCGTTACAGAACGACCCTAGCTCCTCGCCGTCCTTGGGCCTTGCGGCTGGATCGCGTGGCCGGCCGCACAGGGACAACCCCACGATCTGAGAACCGCCTTGACTCCGTACTGAGCTACAGAACTGGCCTCGAATTGCGGGCCGGTTGTGAATGCATGTGGGGCCAGGCGGAGATCTGCGGGGCTACAGGCTGGCCAGCGCGAAATCGAGACCGGCCCGGACCGCCGCCAGCTGCGCCGCGTTGCAGATCGCCGGACTCGCGGTCGGACTGTCTGGATAGACCTCGGTCGTCGTCGTGAAGCGTGCGTCCGTCAGACCAGCACACAATCCCCACGCCTTGAGCTCATAGTTGATGACCCCAGGCTGGGTCGCGGGCGCGCCGATGAGGTTGCCGTCGTCGTCGGAAGGCGCGATGTGAGTCACCTGCCGCACCGCTTCGATGATCGCCGCCTGGAACTCGGGCTGCGGGTTTTCGGTGTCGCCAACGGTGTAGAACCCGTCGGGAATGGTGCCGCGCTCGTGGCGCTTGCCGTCGCGGGCGGCGAGGGCGGGGCGGAACTCGGACTCGTCGCTATCGGTGGTCTCGTGCAGATCCATGTGGAGCAGAAACGACACGCCGAGCTGGCGCACGTAAGCGGTCAACGCGATGGCCTCCTCGGATTCGCTGTTGGCGACGAACGACCGATTTGGGTCGACGGCGTTGGGATTCCAGCGGTTGATCACCTCGTAGCCCCACGGACTGACGCACGGCGCGATGATGAGGTTGAGGCGGTCGGTATAGGCAGGAGCCAGCTTCGCCGCGAACGCGAGCGCGCCTTGCACGCCGCTGGTTTCGTAGCCGTGGACCCCGCCGGTGATGAGCGCCCACGGGGCTCCGGGGACCTCTTGGCTGTTGCGGATCGCGAACAGGGGATAGCGGTCGGCATCGAGAGGCAGGGCCCCGTAGCGCTCGACCCGCAGGCATGGATCCAGGCCTTCGAGCTTCGCCAGGACCTCGGCGCGGTAGCTGCGTTGGACGGTTCTTTGTGAAAACCAGGCGCGCCGGTCGTCGTCGGTCCATGGCTGACCGGGCGTGCCAATCGGGCAGGTGTTTGTTTCGGACATACCGCCTACCTACCACGATCTTGGAACCCCTCCCTCCTTTTACCTAACCCGCCTGCTGGGTGGGAATGGGGTGCACGCCTTTGGCGTGTAGCTGGCGCTTTTTCGCCGTCGGGTGCGTCGTGGAGATGATGGGTCGGTGGATCGGCGTGGACGCTGTGGTTGCCGAGGTCCGGCCCGCGAGGCAACGTTGCGCACCGGCCGCACGTGCGGTCTGGCTAAATCACCACCTGTGGAGGCCGCATGAGCGCCACCCGCTACGTCCTCATCACCGGCGCCAACAAGGGCATTGGTCGCGCGTCTGTCGCCGCCATCCTGGGTTACGCCGACGACACTCACGTCTTTCTTGGCTCCCGCGACCGCGGGCGGGGAGAGGCCGCCAAAGCCAGCCTGGTCGATAGGCAGCCGGGCTGGGCGGACCGCGTCACGGTGGTCGAGCTCGACGTCGGCAGCGACGAATCGGTGAGCTCGGCGGCGCTCGTGGTCGGTGCAGCATTGGGCGACGCGCGGCTTTATGGCCTGGTCAACAACGCCGGGATCGGCCAGTCCGACGACCTCGCGCGGGTGCTCAACGTCAACACGCGAGGCCCCAAGCGCATGGTCGACGCGTTTGTGCCTTTGCTCGCCGCGGATGGACGCATCGTCAACGTCTCGTCGGCTTCGGGCCCCAACTTCGTCAGTCGCTGCAGCGCGCGTCGCCAACAGCAGATGACCCGCGCGGACGTAAGCTGGGACGACGTTGCCGGGCTCATGGACGAGTGCATCGCCATCGCCAACTCGGGCGGAGATTTCGCGAGCGCCGGGCTCAGTGACGGCAACGCGTACGGGCTGTCCAAGGCTTGCCTGAACACCTACACCATCGCGCTTGGACGGTCGCTGGCGGGCCGGACGGTCAACGCCTGCACGCCCGGCTTTATCGAAACCGACATGACCCGACCCTACGCCACATCGCAGGGGATCAGCCCCGCCGATATGGGCATGAAACAGCCTACACACGGCACCCGGTCGACGACGCATTTGCTCTTCGGCGAGCTCAGCGCCAGCGGCTGGTATTTCGGCAGCGACGCCCAGCGCAGTCCCTTGGACCGCTACCGTTCGCCCGGCGACCCGCCATACAGCCCAAGCGACGAAGCGCACTGATCCCCGATCCCGTTTCGCCGGCTGCTGCCCCGAAAAAGGACAATGATGGAAGATATCCTGACCCTTGCGATGCTTGTTTTTCTGCAAGCCGTGCTGGGCTTCGACAACCTGCTTTACATCTCGATCGAGTCCAAGCGGGTGCCCGCCGACAAGCAGAGCATGGTCCGCAAGCTGGGCATCGGCCTGGCCATCGCGCTGCGCATCGTCCTGCTGTTCGCGGTCGTCAAGGCCATCGACCTGTTCCAGGCGCCGTTGGCGAAGATCGACTGGCAGCCGGCCATCTACGGCGACTTCAACGTGCACAGCATCATCGTGTTGGTGGGCGGCCTCTTCATCATCTACACGGCGTTCAAGGAGATCACGCACATGCTCGCGATCCACGACGTGTCGTTTGGGATGCGGCCCTGGTCGCGGACCTTCACGACCGCGGGCCGCGCGTTCATCACGGCGGAAGATGAGCTGCTGGCAAAGGTCGACGGAAGCACCACGAAAGGCGTGCCAGGATGGTTGTTGGGCGCCGGCCGCGTGGCGCGTTTCTTCCTGGTCGACGCGCCGGTCACGTCGATGCTCGTTATCTACAACCACGAGATCTTCGGCCATGGCTACCGGGCGCGAGAGGCCGCCGCCAACCCGCGCTATGACCTCGCGCCACCGCCGCCGTGGAGCTTTGTCTTCGGCGAAGGACTCGGCCGCAACTGGACGTCTTGGGACGGCCACGACGCCATGACGCCCGATCGGCGCATCTTGCTTGGCATGGGCGGGCTCGAATCGCAGGAGGTGGAGCAAGAACAGATCGCGCTGGACGTGATGCGACGCGGCGCGATGGAGCGGGGCGAGGGCCTGATGTACCTGTGGTGTGCGCTCGATGCGATGCGGCGCACGTTCCTGTCCAACACCGACATGGATCGCCGCCCCTGGAGTTGACGCCTTCGATCGGTATCGGACAGCTCGGCGGGCCGGTCCCGGAGCCCCCTGCAAACGACCTGGGGTGGGCGGCCGAGGCGCGTCCGCGATGGCAAGGGGCGCGTGTTTCGGTCGGGCTGGTGATGGGCTACAAGGCCGCTGGCTTCGTCACGGGGTTGCCGGTGCGCGAGGGCGGCTATGGGTGGCTGGAGCTCGGCGTCTTGCTGAATTGACACCGATCAGGTTTCGAACTCACGCAGGTAGCGCCTGACACGGTCGACGTCGGGTACGGAGAGCTCGCCGGCTTCCAGGCGTCGGATCAGGGCTTTGCGTGCACCTCGAGTGGGTGCATCCCGGCCACCGGCGGCTTCATAGAGCCCGTCGACTTCCGCCGATTGCAGGGCCCGCCACCGACCTTGTTCGAGGTCACCGAGGAGCAGCGGTCCGATCGCGACCCGATGCAGTCGCGCGACGCGAAACCCGACCGTGTTGGCCATGCGACGAACCTGCCGAAAGCGTCCCTCGCGCACCTCGATCCAGGCGTCGGTCAGTCGTTTGCCACCCTTTCCATCGCGCCCCGAATCCGGGACCAGGCCGCAGCGAGCCGGAGCGGTCAGCGTGTCGCCAAGCATCACCCCAGCGCGGAGTTGTTCGAGGCGGGGATCTGCGGCTTCAATGTCGCCGACCAACGTCAACACGTAGCGTTTCCAGACGTGGAATGCGGGATCGGTGAGCAGGTGGCTGAGGTCGCCGTCGTCGGTGATCAACAGGGCGCCCGTTGTCGGTTTGTCGAGCCGCCCGACCACGCCGACGCGTCCCAACCAGTCGGCGGGGACCAGGTCGGCGATGCAGGGGCGGCCTTGCGGGTCGGCCATCGTGGTGACGACACCGGCGGGCTTGTGCAGCAGGGCGTGGATGCGCGGCGGTGACAGCTGTGCTGGCTGACCGTCGACTTCGATGACGTCGGAGGTGGGATCGACCAGGCGCCGGAGGTCGGATTCGGGCTGTCCGTTGAACGCGATGGCGTCGCACGCGGCGAGCGACTCGATATGCACTCGCGAGCCGATGCGGGAGTCAGCGAGGAACTTGTCCAGCCGGCGCGGGATGCGCTCGTCCATGCCGGGGTGTGTGTCGGCTCGCTACTTGCAGCCGCTGATCGGCGCGAACGTGCACTTGTTGCCCTTGCAGGTGTCCGTCGTGCACTTGTCGCCGTCGTTGCAGTCCTTGTTTTGCAGGCATGGCACGCATTGCGGGATCGGCAGGCTCGTGCAGAACCCGGCGCTCTGGCAGACGTCGGTGGTGCACGGGTTCTTATCGTTGCAGTCGCTGGCTTTCTTGCAGCCTTTGCAGCCGGGGATCTGGATGTTGGTGCATTTGCCGCCAATGCAGCTGTCGGTGGTGCAGATGGTGCCGTCGTTGCAGTCCTTGAACGTGGTGCAGAGCTTGCAGCCGGCGATCGCCTTGTTCTCGCACTTGCCGGCTTTGCAGGAGTCGGCGGTGCAGGGCTTGTTGTCGTTGCACTGCAGGTTGTTCTTGCAGGAGGTGCAGCCCTTGATTGCCGTGGCCTTGCACTGACCGTCCTTGGGGTCGCAGTAGTCGTTGGTGCACGCGTTGGCGTCGTTGCAGGTGCGGATCGGGCCCGACTTGCAAACGCCGTCTTCGCAGCGGTCTTTCACGGTGCAGGGGTTGCCGTCGCCGCACGCCGCGTTCTGGTTCTTGACCACGCATTTCTTGAACTTGAGGTCGCACACGTTGCGCCGGCAGACGTTGTTGTCCTGCTTGCAGTGGCTGTCCTTGGAGCAGTTGCCGCCGCAGCCGAAGATCGTGGTGTGCTTGCACTGGCCGGTTTTGCCGTCGCAGGTGTCGAGCGTGCAGCTGTTCTTGTCGTCGCAGTTCTTGTTGGTGCCGCCGCACTTTCCGTTGTTGCACTGGTCGGTGTACGTGCACGGGTTGCCGTCGTTGCATCCGGCTCCGTTGGCGCGGTTGGCGTGGATGCAGTTGCCGGTCGAGCCCTGGCAGTAGTCGTTGGTGCAGCCGTTGCCGTCGGCGCAGTTCTTGTTGGTGCCCTTGCAGACGCCGGCGTCGCACTTGTCGTTGACCGTGCAGTTCTTGTTGTCGCTGCACGGGTTGTTGACGTGCTTGTTGACGCACTTGCCGGCCTTGGTGTCACAGGTGTTCGCCGTGCACTTGTTGTTGTCCTGCTTGCAGTGGCTATCGGTCTTGCAGTTTCCGCCGCAGCCGAAGATCTTGGTGTGGCGGCAGTTACCGTTGTTCAGGCAGGTGTCGGCGGTGCAGGCGTTCTTGTCGTCGCAGTTCTTGGGCTGACTGACGCTGCATGTGCCGTTGTTGCAGCTCTCGTTGACCGTGCAGTTGTTGTTGTCCTTGCACTTGGTGCCGGTCTTGGCGGGGCTGTACTGGCACAGGCCGGTCGACTTGTTGCACGCCTCGGTGGTGCACACGTTGTTGTCGTTGCAGTTGCGCTGCTTGCCGACGCATTTGCCCTTGGTGCAGCGGTCGGTGGTCGTGCATGACGTGCCGTCGCTGCAGTAAGTGCCGTCGGGCGCCGACTTGTATTGGCACTTGCCGTCCTTTGTGTTGCAGCTGTCGACCGTGCAGGCGTTGCCGTCCCAGCAATTCTTGGTCGTACCGCCGCATTTGCCGCCGCCGCACTTGTCCGCGAACGTGCACGGGTTGCCGTCGTTGCATGAGCCGCCCTTGTTCTTGAACGAGCACGCCTGGGTGGTGGTGTTGCAGTACGCGGCCGTGCACGGGTTGCTGTCTTCCTTGCAGTCGCCGTCCTTCTTGCAGAAGCCGCCACAGCCGGGCTTCTTCGCGTAGACGCACTTGTTGATCTTCTCGTCGCACGTGTCGTTGGTGCACGGCTCGTTGTCGTTGCAGGTCCGTGGCTTGCCGGTCTTGCACGCGCCGGCGATGCAGTAGTCGGCGACCGAGCAGTACAGGCCGTCGCTGCACGAGCTGCCGTTGGACAGGTTGGCGTGCTGGCACTTGCCGCCGAGGTTCTTGCTGCAGAAGTCGGTCGTGCAGGGGTTGCCGTCGCTGCAGTTCTTGTTCTTGCCGAAGCGACAGATGCCGCCGCTGCAGACCTCGCCCGTGGTGCACGCGTTGTTGTCGTTGCAGCCGGTGCCGTTGCTGACGTTTTTCTGCGTGCAGGCGCCGTTGCTCTTGTTGCAGGTGCCGACGCGGCATGGGTTGTTGGACGTGCAGTTCTTGGGCACGCCGGCGCACTTACCGCCTGAGCAGCGGTCGGTCACGGTGCACGGATCGTTGTCGTTGCAGCCGCCGCCGTTGTAGGCGACGCGGCACTTCTTGGACCCGCCGTGGCAGTACGCGGTGGTGCAGGGGTTGCCGTCCTGCTTGCAGTCGGTGTGGGTCTGGCAGTTGCCGCCGCAGCCGGGGATCGGGGTGTGCGCGCACTTGCCGGTCTTCACATCGCAGGTGTCGCCGGTGCAGATATTCTTGTCGCTGCAGTTCTTCTTCGGCCCCTTGATGCACTGCCGCTTGTTGTTGCACTTGTCGTTGAGCGTGCAGGCGTTGCCATCGCTGCAGGACGTCCCGGCGGGCGCGGTCTTGATGTCGCAGTTGCCGGTCTTGGCGTTGCAGGTCTCGGTCGTGCACGGGTTGTTGTCGGTGCAGACCTTCTTCTTGCCGCCGGCACACTTGCCCGCGTTGCACCGGTCGCCGGTCGTACAGGCGTTGCCGTCGCTGCAAACGGTCGTGTTGCTCAGCGCCTTGTGCTCGCAGGTTCCGGTCGTGGCGTTGCACGAATCGGCGGTGCAGACGTTCTTGTCGTTGCAGTCCTTGGCCTTGCCGAGGCACTGGGCGCCGTTGCACGCATCGGACACGGTGCAGGGCTTGCCGTCGTTGCACGCTGTGCCGGACTTGACGTTGACGAGCGCACATTTGCCCGTCGTGCAGCGCGAAACGGTGCAGGGGTTGCCGTCTTGCTTGCAGTCGTTGTCGACCTTGCAGTTGCCGCCGCAGCCGATGATCACGGCGAACGAGCACGCGCCCGTCTTGGCGTCACACTTGTCTGCGGTGCAGTTGTTCTTGTCGTTGCAGACCTTCGCGGCGCCGGGCTTGCACGACCCGTTGGAGCAACGGTCGGTCACCGTGCACGCGTCGCCGTCGTTGCAGATTGTGTTGTTGCCGCGCGGGACGTGGACACATTTGCCGCTGCCCTTCTGACAGACGTCGTTGGTGCACGAGTTGTTGTCGTTGCAGTTCTTGGTGGATGTCGGCGTGCATTTGCCGCTCTTGCAGACGTCACCGCTGGTGCACTTGTTGTTGTCGGTGCAGGCGACGTTGCCGCTGACCGCGACGTGGCGACATTGGCCGGAGGTGCCGCGGCAGCTGTCGGTCGTGCACGCGTTGTTGTCGTTGCAGGCCTTGGGCACACCGGCGCACTTGCCGCTCGTGCACTTGTCGCCAATCGTACAGCCGTTCTTGTCGCTGCAAGTGTTGGACGTGAAGTTGACCGCGCACTTGCTCGTCTTGGTGTTGCAGAACGCCTGGGTGCAGGGGTTGCCGTCCTGCGGGCAGTGGCTGTTCTTGAGGCAGAAGCCGCCGCAGCCCGGGATCTTGGTGTTGGCGCACTTGCCGGTCTTGATGTCGCAGGAATCCGCGGTGCACGCGTTGTTGTCGTTGCAGGACTTGGGTTTGCCCGCCCGGCACTTGCCGCTCACGCACAGGTCGCTGACAGTGCACGCGTTCTTGTCCGAACAGGCGGTGCCGTTCTTCTTGTTGCTGAACGCGCAGTCGCCGGTCTTGGCGTTGCAGGCCGCCGCGACGCAGACGTTGCCGCTGACGCAGACCTTGGGCGCGCCACCGACGCACTTTCCGGCTTTGCACGCGTCGCCGACGGTGCAGGGTTTGCCATCGGTGCACTTGGTTCCCGTCGGGCCGGCTTTGTAAGCGCACTTACCGGCGCTGCAGCTGTCGACGGTGCACGGGTTGTTGTCGTCGCAGGACTTGGCGCTGCCCTGGCATTGGCCGGCGTTGCAGGTGTCCTTTTCGGTGCAGCCGTCGTTGTCGTTGCAATTGCCCGGCTGGGGTTTGCTCGAGCATTTGCCACCACCACTGGACAGCGCGCAGAAGGCCGCCGTGCAGACGTTGCCGTCCTGCTTGCAGTCCTTGTCGGTCTTGCAGTTGCCGCCGCAGCCGGGAATCGGCGTGTTGCTGCAGGTGCCCGACTTCGCGTCGCAGGCATCGGCGGTGCACGCCTTGCCGTCGTCGCAGTTCTTGGGCGTGCCCGAAGCGCATTTGCCGGCCTTGCAGGCGTCGTTGACCGTGCAGGGCTTGCCGTCGTTGCACGCGGCGCCGTCCTTCAGCGCTTTTTGGCCGCACAAGCCGGTCTTCGGGTCGCAGGAATCGGCGGTGCAGGCGTTACCGTCATCGCATTTCTTGGCGCCACCGGGGGCACAGGCGCCACCTTTGCAGGCGTCGGGGGCCGTGCAGGCGTTGCCGTCGCTGCACTTGGCGCCGTTGGCCACGGGTTTGGATACGCACTTGCCGGATGCGGCGTCGCACGAGTCGGACGTGCAGGAGTTGCCGTCGTTGCAGACGATCGGCGAGCCGACGCACTTGCCGGCCTTGCAGGCGTCGTTTTCGGTGCAGGACTTGCCGTCGCTGCAGGTGCCGTTGGCGTCTTTCACCGAGCACTTGCCGCCCCCTCCATTGGATCCAGCCGCACAGACGTTGGCCGTGCAGGGGTTTGCGTCCTGGGTGCAGTCCTTGTCGGTCTTGCAGATGCCGCCGCAGCCGACGATGGGCTTGTGGGTGCAGGCGCCCGACTTGGGATCACAGGCGTCGGCCGTGCACGCCAACTTGTCGTCGCAGTTTTTGGCCGCGCCGCCGCACTTGCCGCCCTTGCAGGCGTCGTTGTCGGTGCATTTGGCGCCGTCGTCGCAGCCGGCTCCGTCCTTGGCGGCCACGTTGTTGCACTGCCCGGTCGCGGGGTGACACGAGTCGACCGTGCAGGCGTTGTTGTCCGAGCAGTCCTGCTTGGCGCCCGCGCATTTGCCGGTGGCGCACTTGTCTTTGAGCGTGCACGGGTCGTTGTCGCTGCAGGCGCTGCCGTCGGCGGCGGGTTTGGCGAGGCATTTGCCGGTGGCCTTGTCGCACGCGTCGACGGTGCAGGGGTTGCTGTCATCGCATTTCTTGGCCGCGCCGGGCGCGCATTTGCCGCCTTTGCAGACGTCGGGGCCGGTACACGGATCGCCGTCGTTGCAGGCGTGGTTGGTGTCCTTGACGACGCATTTGCCAGCGCCGTTGGCGCCGATCGCGCAGATCGCGGTGGTGCAGAAGCTGCCGGTGTCTTTGCAGTCCTTGTCGGTCTTGCACTGCGAGCCGCAGCCCGGGATGGGTGCATTGCTGCAAGCGCCCGTCTTGGGGTTGCAGGCGTCGGCGGTGCAGGCCTTGTTGTCGTCGCAGCTCTTGGCCTGGCCGGCCCCGCACTTGCCGCCGCTGCAGGTGTCGCCGGCAGTGCACGCGTCGCCGTCGCTGCAGGGCGCGGTGTTGGCTTTGCTCGCGCAGAGTCCGGACGTCTTGTCGCAGGCGTCGGTGGTGCAGGGGTTGGCGTCTGAGCAGTCCTTGCCCTTGCCGGCTTTGCAGACGCCGCTCGAGCACGCGTCGCCCACGGTGCAGGGGTTGCCGTCGTTGCAAGGCCCGGCCTTGGCGTCGGCCTGGTGGACGCAGTTGCCGTTTTTCTTGTCGCAGGCGTCCGTGGTGCAGGGGTTGTTGTCGTCGCAGTCCTTGGCGGCGCCGGCGCAGGTGCCGTTGGCGCAGGTGTCGGGCGTTGTGCAGGCCTCGCCGTCGTCGCAGCCGCCGGTCACAAGTTGCGCGGTGCACTTGCCGGTCGCCTTGTCGCAGATGGCCTGGGTGCACGGGTTGCCGTCGTCCTTGCAGTCCTTGTCGGCCTTGCAGCTCGCCCCGCAGCCGGGGATCGCCAAGCTGCTGCACTTGCCGCTCGCGGCGTCGCAGGAGTCGACGGTGCAGGCGTTCTTATCGTCGCAGCTCTTGGCGGCGCCAGGCGGGCACTTACCGGCCTTGCAGCTGTCCTTGGCGGTGCACGCGTTGCCGTCGTCGCAGCCGGCGCCGTCCTTGCCCGGCGCGTTCTTGCAGTCGCCGGTCGCGGCGTCGCAGGAGTCGATGGTGCATGGGTCCTTGTCGTCGCACTTCTTGGCTTTGCCGGACGTGCATTTGCCGCTGTTGCAGGCGTCGCCGCTGGTGCACGCGTCGCCGTCGTCGCATGCGGTCTTGCTGGTCGCGACGTGGGCGCACTTGCCGGCCTTGCAGGAGTCGGCGGTGCAGGCGTTGCCATCATCGCAGTCCTTGGCGCCGCCTCCCACGCATTTGCCCGTCTGGCAGGTGTCCGCCACGGTGCACGCGTCACCGTCGCTGCACGGCCCCACTTTCGGGGTGGACTTGCACTGGTTGCAAGCGCCGCCGAAGCCGCCGCCCTTGCCCGGCTCGCAGGTCTCGGCCGTACAGGCATTCTTGTCGTCGCAGTCAAACTTGGTCTTGCAGCAGCCGCCGCAGCCGGGGATGGCCTTGCTGGCGCACTTTCCGGTCGCGGAGTCGCAGCTGTCGGCTGTGCACGGCTTGCCATCGTCGCAGTTCTTGGCCACACCATCGGCACACTTGCCGCCCTTGCACGCGCTCTTGGTGGTGCATTTATCGTCGTCATTGCAGGCGGTGCCGTCCTGCGCGGGTTTGTAGGCGCACAGACCCGACGCGGCGTCGCAGGAATCGGTTGTGCAGACGTTGCCGTCGTCGCATGCCACGGCTTTACCAGCCGCGCACTTGCCGTCTTTGCAGGTGTCGCCCTTGGTGCAGGCGTCGCCGTCATCACAGGCGCCGGACGCGAACTTGGACGCACATTTGGCGGTCGCCGCGTCGCAGAATTCGGTCGTGCAGGCGTTGCCGTCGTCTTTGCACTCGTCGTTCTTGGTGCAGGCGCTGCCGCAGCCGGGGATGGCCGTGTACTTGCAGACCCCGGCGTCGCACGCGTCCACGGTGCAGAAGTTGTTGTCGTCGCAGGTCTTCTCGTCCACGTCGCCGTCGCAGTCGTCGTCGACACCATTGCAGGTCTCAAGCTCGGGCTTGTTGGCGCTGCACGCACCGAGGCCACCGACGTCGCACACGCGTTCACCCTTACAGGTGCCGATGGTGTTGCCCGACCCGTCCTTGGCGGTCGCAAAGCAGCTGGTCTTGAGCTTGGCGGCGATGGCGGCGTCGCTGCAGTCGCATGCACCCGGGGTGGTGCCGCTGCCGATGGGCGCGCATTGCTGTGCCTGGAGGCCCTCGGCGGTGTCGAGTGTGTGGCACTTGTAGCCGGGTGCGCAGTCGGCGTCGGCCTTGCAATCGAGGCCGCAGTAATAGCCCGCGGCGCCGTGGTCAGCGCAGGCGCCGCCGGTGCATTGAAGGGAGCTGCTGCAGGGGTTGCAGACGGTGGACGTGGGCGGCACGACGTCCGGGGAAGCGGCATCGACCGGGGAATCGGCGTCGGGCTCGACCGGCGCAGCGTCTTCAGCGGAAACATCGACGGGCGAATCGGCGTCGGGTTCGACAACGGGCACATCCGCGCCGCTGCTGGACGAACTGCCGACGTCGGTCACGCCGCTGGAAGAACCCCCGGCGTCGGTCGCGCCCGAGGAGGAGCCGGTGTCGACCGCCCCGCTGGACGAGCCGCTGTCGACCACGCCCGTATCAACAGTGCCGGTATCGCCATTGGTGTCGGTCTTGAGCGTTGGGCCTTCGAGCCCCTTGTCGTCGCTGCCGCAACCGGCCGCAACGAGCACGGAACAAAGCGCTATGGCGACAACAAGGCCGCTCCAGGTACGTGTGACCATTAATTCCCCCACCCTCGATCGCACAAGTGCAACCCCTGCATGCTCGGTCGGTGCGCCGTTTTTCTCAACGGCAACCAGCGGCTCAACGGTGAAGATGGATGTGGGCGCAGTGCTGTCCCTGCACCCGTGGCCGCCAGCGACCAGGCCCGGTTGGAAGTCGCTGACTGAGCGATGGGCCGAGTCCGAGCGACCCGAACCCGAACCCGAACCCGAACCCACACCCTCACGGGGTGCCGCTGTGCTTGCGAACCAGGCCCGTGAGCATGGCCGCGACCTTGTCGGCCGCCGCCAGCGGCGCTTCGGCTTCGACGGCAGGCACCAGACCAGGCGCCAGCGACGCTCGTCCTTGACGCTTAGGGGCCGTGTCCACACCATGGGTGGATGCGTTCGTACCGCGGTCTTGTCGCCTCGCTGGCCATCGGGCTCTTGTTTGGGGTGTCCGCTTGTGGCGACGACGCTGGTCAGGGAGTGAGCGGGTCCAAGGTCGACGATGTCGCGACCAACGACGCCGGTACGCTCGACAACGACACCGGGACAGTCGACGCGGGCACGTCCACGGCGGACACCGGCGCGTCGAACGCGGACACGGGCACGACGAACGAAGACGCAACCGTCGACGCGGGTGACGACAACTGCCCGGGCGGAGCTGGGTGTCCTTGCCAGCAATCCAACGAGTGCGACGGCGGTTTTTGCATCGACACGCCGGCTGGCAAGCGCTGTGCCGCGCCGTGCACCGACAGCTGCCCCTCGGGGTTTGCGTGCAAGACGGTCAAGTCCGGGTCGGGCGACCTGGCTACCATCTGCGTGCCGTCGTTCATGCGGCTGTGCAACCCGTGCAAGGCGTCCAAGGAATGCGAATCGCTGGGCATCGCCGACGCGGCGTGTGTCGACCAGGGCGAACAGGGCGCGTTTTGCGGGGCTCCGTGCGCCAAACATGCCGACTGCCCCGACGGTTACGGCTGCGCGAAGATCAAGACGGTCGAGGGCGGCACGACGTCCCAATGTGTGCGCAATCCGGACAAGACCGGCGGCCCTCCGGGGCTGTGCGCGTGTTCGAAGCAGGCCATTGCGACCGGCGCGGCGACGTTCTGCAGCAAGACTTTCAAGGACCCCAAGACCAAGGGCGACGTCGTCTGCAAGGGCACGCGCACGTGTGCGGAAGCGGGGCTTGGGCCGTGTTCAGCGCCCGCGCCATCGGCTGAAAAGTGCGACAGCGTCGACAACGACTGCGACGGCACCACGGATGAAAACGCCTGCGACGACGACAACCCGTGCACGGAGGACGCCTGCGTACCTGCGAGCGGCAGTGACAAGGCGCAGTGCAGCAACAACACGTTGCACAAGGTCCCGTGCGACGCCGACGGCAACGCGTGCACCGAGGGCGACATCTGCGATAGCGGCGCCTGTAAGCCTGGCAAGCCGAAAAACTGCGACGACGGCAACCCGTGTACGACCGATTTCTGCGATCAGGCTAAGGGGTGCACCCAGACCGACGACAACGGCGCGCCCTGCGATGACGGCAACCCGTGCACGCTCGGTGAGATCTGCGGCGGTGGCGCTTGCATGGCCGGTAAACCGAAGACGTGCGCGTCCCCCGACCCGTGCGTGGTCGCCAAGTGCAAGCCGACGGACGGCAAATGCGTGTTCTCCGACGCGCCGGATGGGCTGGGGTGTGTCGACGCGACCAAGTGCACAAAGGACGACGTGTGCACCAAGGGGATCTGCGCGGGCAAGGTGGTCGACTGTAACGACAGCAACGCGTGTACCGATGACGCGTGTGACGCCAAGTCGGGGTGCACGCACAAGACCAACAACCATCCGTGCAGCGACAACAACAAGTGCACGGCCAACGACGGCTGCGCGACCGGTAAGTGTGTCGGTCTGCCGATCGATGTGACGACGGTTTGCGACGACGGCAAGGTGTGCACGAAGGACACCTGTTCGCCCGCGAAGGGCTGCGTTCACAGCGACAACAAGGTCGCGTGCACCGACGGCAACCCATGCACGGTCGGCGACCGCTGCGATGCTGGTGGCTGCAAGGCGGGCAACAACGTCTGCGCTTGCGCCAAGGACGGGGACTGCGGCGGCAAGGAAGACGGCGACCTCTGCAACGGCACGCTGTTTTGCGACAAGACCGCCGTGCCGTTCAAGTGCGCGGTCGACCCGAAGACCGTCATCACCTGCAGCGCCAAGACCGGCCCATGCCGCAAGAACGCGTGCGACGGCAAGACCGGCAAGTGCGGGTTCGCCAACTTCGCCAACGGCCTGCCCTGTGACGCCGATGGCAGCGTCTGCAGCCAGAAGGACAGCTGCCAGGGCGGGCTCTGCAAGGCGGGCAAGCTGGCCAGTTGCGACGACAACAACGTCTGCACCGACGATTCGTGCGACGCCAAGAACGGCTGCGTTTTCCTGCCGACCGGCGCGAGCTGCACCGACTCAGATCCCTGCACCGTCGCGGATGTGTGCAAGGACAAGCTGTGCCTGGCCGGCAAACAGAAGCTCTGCAACGACGGCAACACCTGCACCGTCGACGCGTGCGACAAGAAAACGGGCGCCTGTGTGTTCAGCGGCAAGCCGGTCTCCGGCGCACCCTGCGATGCGGATGGCAGCGTGTGCACGGCCAAGGACGCTTGTGATGGCGGCGTCTGCAAGGCCGGAAAGCTGTTGGCTTGCGATGACAAGAACGGCTGCACGACCGACAGCTGCGACGCGAAGAAGGGATGTCAGTCCGCGTTCAACACCGCGCCCTGCGACGCCGATGGGGACGCCTGCACCGTCGGCGATGTGTGCAAGAACGGCTCGTGCCAGGTCGGGGCCAAGAAGGTCTGCAACGACGGTGAGCCGTGCACCGCCGATTCATGCGACGGAAAGTCGGGCAAATGCGTGACGAAGCCGGTCGTGGGTGGCTGCGACGACGCCAATCCGTGCACGGTCGGCGACAAGTGTGGCGCCAAGGGCAGTGACTACACATGCCTGCCGGGAGCGGGCACGACGTGCAACGACAACAACCCGTGCACGACCGACAGCTGCGACGTGAAGAAGGGCTGCGTTTACCAGCCCAACGCGACCTACGCCGAGCCCTGCTACCCCGGTCCGATTGGCACCGCGGACAAGGGCGCGTGCAAGGCGGGCACGAGAACCTGTGACTCCAAGGGCAGCCTCGGCGCGTGCAAGGGGGCTGTGATCCCCGCGCCGAAAGAGAGCTGCGATGGGGTCGATAACACCTGCGATGGCCAGACGGACGAGGGCTGCAAAGCCGGCAACGTTCGGTGGACCTTTGCGCCACTCGGGGTCCGGACGGGTCCGAGCACAGGCGGCAAGGTCGGCATGGTCGGCCACGCGGGACGGCCATTGGTCGGCGGCAGCAAGGGCGGCAAGACGTCGCTTACGTGGTCGCTTTGGCGATGGCTGGGAGGCACGTGATGAGACGACGCTTGTTACGGACGAGGCGCCTTGCGGTGGCGCTGGCAGTTGCGTGTTTGGCGCTGCCGGCGTTGGACGCGTCGGCGGCTGTCCCGGGCACGGTCGCGATCGAGGGCAACCTCGTCACGGCGGCGGGTGGCCCGATCACCGATGGCACGTATTCGGTGCGGTTTTCGCTGTACAAGGCCAAGTCTGGTGGCGCGGCGACGTGGTCGGAGACGGCGGGCAAACTCGGCGTGAAGAACGGCGCGTTTGCGCACGCGCTTGGCAGCATCAAGAAGCTTGGCGGTCTCGACGCGGGGATGCACGGCTGGCTGGGCGTCAAGATCGGCAACGAACCCGAGCTCGCTCGAAGCCCCGTACACGCGGTCCCATTCGCCCATCGCGCCGGTCGGGCGGACGCGCTTGCCTGCACCGGTTGTGTGTCGGTCAAGCAGTTGAAATTCGACGGCGACATCGACCTCGGCAAGTTCGGCATCAAGGCCGCCAAGGGGACGTTCGGCACGCTGACAGGTGGGCAGGTGAACGCGGCAAAGGTCACCAGCAAGGACGTGGTGGCGACGACGGTGGCAGCCAAGACGTTTGTCGGCGACGGCAGCAAGCTCACGGGCATCAAGACACCCGCCGGTAGCTGCAAGAACAAGGGCGAGGTGGTCAAGGGCATCGACGCCAACGGCGGCCTCATCTGCGTCAAGGCGATGGATCCGAACAACCTGCCCGCGGACGGCCTCGACGAGATCAGCAACGGCCTGCTGTCGACCGAATTCACGGACAGAACGGCGGCGACGAAGGCCGTGCCGATCAAGGACAACTGGCCGGTCGGGGTGTCGAGCAGCATCGTCGTGCCCGATAACGGCACCGCCAAGGGCATCCGCGTGTCGATTCACGTGACCAACAGCGACTTCAAGAAGATGAAGATCGAGCTGACCGACCCCGCCAAGGGCAAACACGTGCTGTTTTCGGACGGCAAGGTCGCCGGCGGCGTGCTCAAGGCGACTTATCCACCGACCAAGCTTGTCAGCGGCAACATCGCGGCGTGGATCGGCCAAAACCCCAAGGGCACGTGGACGCTGCAGGTCACAGACGGCAACTTCAAGGACAACAAGGTCGACGGCGAGATCAAGGCCTGGTGGATCGAGGTCGACACGCTGAGCAACAAGAAGGTGCAGTCCAAGGGCGCGCTGCTCGCGACGGGCGGCTTCGGATTCCCGCTGCACGCCAAGGCGCCGTTCAAGTGCGACGTTGCTCACGCGGGTCGCGCATATGTGAACACGGCGACCAACCAGCTGTTTGTGTGCATCAACGGGACTTGGCGCGCGGTGGCCCTGCAGTCGTGCGGCAACGGCCTCGTCGAGATCGGCGAGGCGTGTGACGACGGCATCAAGAACAGCGACAAGACAGCCAACGCGTGCCGCACGACCTGCGTGAAGGCCAAGTGCGGCGATGGCGTCAAGGACAGCGGCGAGCAGTGCGACGACGGCAACACCAACGACGCCGACTCGTGCAAGAACAACTGCAAGCTCAAGTGCACGGGCGTCATCTACAAGAACCAGTGCATCCAGTGGACGTCCGGCAGCGGCAACAGTGACCAGGTGCCGGCGGGCTGCAACCCGAGCCAGCCGTCGATGAACTGGAACAAGAACGACTACGTGGCGATCTGCAACGCGATCAATAGCAGGACCGGCAAGTCGGTCAACTGCAGCAACATCGACATGGACGGTGACGGCGGCCGGTGCAGCAACAAGAAGATGATCCTCGCCTACGAGCAGGGCCACAGCTCGCCGGACGTGTGGGTGCACAGCAGCACGTTCAACTTCAAGCCGACGTCTGGCAGCCAGAACTGCAACCCCGATGGCGGCAACCCACCGATCATCAAGGCCTACATCTGCAACTAGCACGGGCTAACAGGACGCGCAGAGACAGCGATGCGACCGGCTGACAGACCCCGCAAACTCGGTGTTTTGGCGACGGCGTGTGCCGTTGGGCTCATGGTTTGGGGAGCGTGGCTGAGTTCGGCCGCTGCCAGCGAGGCAGATCCGGCCAAAGCGGCATACAACCTGGCTCTGCACCACTACAAGGCCGGCCGATTCGCCAAATCCGCCCCCATGTTCCACGAGGCGTTCGCGATCCGACCGGTGCCGGTGTTCCTCTACAACGCAGCGCGAAGCGAACAGAAGGCCGGGCAGCTGGACAAGGCCGCCGCGAGCTACCGAAAACTGCTCGCGATCAAGAGCCTGCCGGGGACCGTGGGCAAGAAGGCGAGCGGCTACCTCGCCGAAGTGGACGCCGCGCTGGCCAAACGCGACGCCGAGAAGGCGCGGCAGGCCAAGCTCCTCGCCGCGCGCAAGAAGGTCGAAGCGAGAGAATCGGCGCGCAACCGGCTGCTGGGAATCGCGTTGGGAGGCGTTTCGGTCGCCCTGATCGGCACCGGTGGCGTGATGTTCGGCGTGTACGCGACGGACCAGGCCGAGCTCGAGGACAAGCTGGCCGACAAGGACAGCGGCGAAATCGTCGGTATCTCATACGAGGAGTACACCGCCGAGGCAGACCGCATCGACCGTATCGGCATCATGGCCGGAGTCGGCATCGGCCTGGGTTTCGCCGCGCTGGCGGGGGCTCTGTTTACCCTCGGTGACGATGGGGAACGCGATTCAGCACGCGTGGACGCTGCGCCGTGGGCAAGCGGCCGCGGGCTGTCTGTGAACGTTCGATTCTAGAGCACCGAACGGCAATGCTTCTCGGTGCATGATTGCTTGTATCTTGACGGCGCGCTGCAAACCGACAGTCAATGTCGGCAAACGTGGCGTCGGGTGAGACCGAATGATTCCTGAGGCCGCAGAGCGCCAGGCCGGGCGCAGAAAGGCACAGGTTGCTGGTGTCCTGGCCCTGCGAAGTGGGACTTTGGCGCAACGTGAACGCGGGCGTGCAAGGCCGTCGTGGTCTCAGGACCGGTCTCGAGACCTCAGTGGGACTGGTGGCCGATGCCGTAAGTAGCTGAGATTATTGGATCGGCCGTTGGCACGGTTGTTGCTCGTAGGTGCGCGGGTGTCGGATGCGACCGGCGCCTGCGTCCTCGGCGCGCGACGGGACGCTCCACGGGTTGGCAGGGCGGGGGCCGGCTGTTTTCGGACAGCGGGCCTGGTCCGCGGGGTGGGCACGTACGCCCTCCCCACTCGGTGGTAGCGGGGAGGCTGGCGCCCTGGCGGGCGCAACGGCGAGCTATGCCCGGACGCGGAGAAATGCGTCTTTTCGGGTGCCGGTGGGGGGTGTGGAGGCCCCTAAAAAAGTGGGGGAGCTGCGGGTTTTGCCAAGCACAGTCGGCTCGCTGGGTCGGTCTGACGTCCGCGCGCTTCTCGACCGTGGCTTTGAACTTGCCGACCATCGTGTTGTTCGCGGCGTTGGCATCGCCGGCCGGCTTTCCGACAGCGACGCGGACGTACCAGTCGCCATTCGTCTTGATCGGCAGCGCACATTGCAGCTTCTTGGCCACGGTCTGTCCGGCCTTGGGCTTGACGGCTTTTTCGCCGGTGTAGGATCTATGTAGGGGTCAGCGACCGTTCGCCAGCCGTCGGTTGACGCACCGCGCCGCTATTGGGGAGACAACTCGTCCCAGCACTGTCCGACGCCAAACGAACCTTTGATCGTCGTCCCCACCAACTTGCGCGAGTTGCCGACCATCGTCTCGGTCGCGCCGACGGGGCCGTCGACGGGTTTGCCGACGCCTTCCACCTTGCATGTCGCGGCGCCGTTTTCGATCAGCTCGACATGCAGGCGGAAGTGGGCCTGGCTGCAGTCGCCTTCATCCTTGGGATCGGCCTTGCGAAACTGCGCGTCGACCACGCGAAACGCGCCTTTTGCCCCCGGCTTGCAGCGTTCGGGGCGCTTGGGAAAGAGCTTGTCGCGCGGCGAATCGTCCTTGTCGTTCCAGCCTTGCAGAAGCACGACGTCGCCGCCGCGGGTGTCGCCAAAGTAGGCGGTCGCCGAGCGGGTCGTTGACGAGTTGGATGTGCCCGCCGAGCAGGTCACGCTGATTTGCACGCGGGGAAAGAGATCGACGCCGATTCCGGGCCCCGTGACCTCGGCGCCTTTGGACGTGCAGCTGTAGGTGTCGCCGAGCTTGACGGTCCGGGCCTGCGCGGCGACGACAAGGTGCCGAGCGCCGATCGGAAACGTCTGCCACTTGAGCACGATTTGCGCGGCGAGCTTGCCGTCATCGTCGAGGTTGATGGTCCTGGTGTTGACTTTGCGCTTGTCGGCGGCGAACGGCAGGGCGGCCTTGATCGCGGCGAGGTCGGCGGCCCATCCGTCCGGCGGCACGACGCCCTTGGGCCTGAAGTGCTTGAACGCGGCGGCGGCGTCCCAAGCCTTGCCCAGCGGGCCCGGCTTGCCGGTGGGGGACTTCTTGCCGCAGGCGACGAGGCCTACGACGACAACGAACAAGACGACGGCGCGAACAACGGTGGGCATGGACTACTCCGGGTCGCTATCAACAGGAGCTTGCCCGTAAATCGCCGGCGCGTCTCGCCCGCGAGCGGCTTGGATTCGCGGCGACGCAACCCGCAGCAGGGCGCGATGTTACAGCGCTGGAGCGACGGCCTGCACGGCGTTGCTGAGCACCTCGATCGAATCACCGACAGACACAACACCTCCCTTGCGCAGCACGACATGGCGCACGCTGGCGCGGCCTTTGAACTGCTCAGGCGGCGTTTGGTAGGCCGCCTGGAATTGAGCGACGGTCGCAAATTGGATCGGAGGGTGGCGGCCGCGCATCGTCGACGCCGATCGCGTCAGTGGATCGTATCGATGAACAGCGGAGGCACGTCTGGAGCGCTGCCTTTTTCGGCGATCGTGATGGCGCCTCGCAGCGAGGCAGCGGCTGCGGCGGCACCCGCTTCGTCCCGGGCGTGAATGGTCACGAGACGGTCGCCAGCGGCGATTTCATCCCCCGGCTTGCGGTGCAGGACGAAGCCAACGGCGGGATCGACGGGATCGGTAACGCGGTTGCGCCCGGCGCCGAGGCGGACCGCGGCCAGGCCAACCTCGAGGGCGTCCATGCTGGCCATCACGCCGCTCGAACTCGCGGTAAAAGGCCGCACGACCGGTGCGGAAGGCAAGAGTGACAGGTCGGTCGCGACGCGTGGGTCACCGCCCTGGGCGATCAGCATCTTCTCAAATACGCCCAGCGCCGTGCCATCGTCGAGCACACCGGCGATTCGGGATTCGCCGTGCGCGAGGCTGTCCGCCACGCCAGCGAGCCTGAGCATCTCGCCACCGAGCCGGCAGACGAGCGCGCGGCTATCGGCTGGTCCCTCTCCGCGAAGCAACTCGATCGATTCAACGACCTCGAGGGCATTGCCGATGTGGGTCCCCAGCGGCCTCTCCATCGCCGTTAGAAATGCGGTGACCTTGCGGCCGCAGCGCTGACCCGCATCGACCATGGCGCGGGCGAGCGCGCGGGCGTCGTCGACGTTCTTCATGAACGCGCCGCTGCCGACCTTGACGTCGAGGACCAGGGACGCAGCGCCCTCGGCGAGCTTCTTGCTCATGATGGATGCGACGATGAGCGGGATCGACTCGACGGTCGCCGTGACATCGCGGAGCGAGTACATCTTGCGGTCGGCGGGCACGAGCGTCTCGGTCTGGCCGATCATGGCGACGCCGACCTCGTGGACAAGGCGCTTGAGGCCATCGAGCGAAAACCGCACCGTGAAATGTCGTTCGGCGTCCGTCGCAGCGTTGATGCCCGGGCCCGGGATCGATTCGAGCTTGTCGAGCGTGCCGCCGGTGTGGCCGAGTCCGCGCCCGGAGATCATCGGCACCGCCACACCGCACGCAGCCACCGCAGGGGCGAGAGGCAACGACACCTTGTCGCCCACACCACCGGTGCTGTGCTTGTCGGCGGTCGGCATCGGTAGATCCGACCAGTCGAGCACCTCACCGGACGCTTGCATCGCATCCAGCAGCCACGCCGTCTCGTCGGCCGACATGCCGCGCCAGACGACGGCCATGCAGAACGCCGCCATCTGGTAGTCGGGCACCGAGCCGCCGACGTAGCCGCGCACGAGGCCTTCGATCATGGCCTTGGTGACCGGCTTGTTGTCGCGCTTGCGGGCGATGACTTCGACGGCGCGAAAGGCCATAAGCGGCGCTCCCCAGGTGGCCTCGCGACCGCAATCGGCGGAGGGAGCAGCACCATACTGCGGTGCCGAAGTGCTCACAAGTCAGCGGCCCGCCCGCCCGAGCGCCGGATCGGTCGGCTTTCAGCGCTGAGCAGCGACGAGCATCTGCACAAACCCCGCCCGGTCGCCATGAGGATCGCTTCCCAACGCCGCTTGCGCCCGTCTTTGCGCCCCGGCCAGCGACGCGGCCCCCTTGTACTTGCTGTCGCGCCACACCAGGCCCGCTTCGGCGACAGCGAGCGCCCATTGCATGGCGTTGGACCCGCTCCTGGCGCCCGACGAGACCGTCCGCGCTGGCTTCTCGATGAGCCTACTGACCGAGGCTGTCGGTTCCTTGTAGCGGAGGCGCACTTTGAGCAGGTCGTCGGTCTCGGAGTCGCCGCGCCGCTCGATCTCGTACAGGTAGGTCACAGCATGGCCAGCGCCGAGCTCGCCGGCGTCCTTGGTGTCGTCATTGAAGTCCCGGTGCGCAAGCACGCGATTGTCGTAGCCGATAAGTCGCCAGCGCTTGACCTGCTTGGGGTCGAAACGTACCTGCACCTTCACATCCTTGGCGATCGTGAACAGCGTCGAGCCGAGCTGCCTCGCAAGCACCTTGTGAGCTTCGGTGATCGTATCGATGTACGCGTGGTTGCCGTTGCCGCGATCGGCGAGCTCCTGCATGGCGCCGTCCCGGTAGTTGCCCATCCCAAAGCCGAGCACCGACAGAAAAACGTTGCTCTTGCGTTGCTTGCTGATCAGCTTGACGAGGGCTTCGCGGCTGCTCGGTCCGACGTTGAAGTCGCCGTCGGTGGCGATGATGACGCGGTTGGTGCCGCGCTCGATGAAGTTGTCCCGCGCGACCTTGTAGGCCAGCTTCAGACCCGCCGCTCCGGCCGTTGATCCGCCCGCCTCGAGGCGCTCAAGTGCAGCGAGAATCTTGCCCCGTTGACTGCCGGGCGTGGAGGGTAGAACGAGGCCCGCTGCGCCAGCATAGACGACGATCGCGACCCGATCCTGGGGCCGCAAACGCTTGGTGAGAGTGTTCATCGAAGCTCGGAGCAGCGGCAGCTTCGTTGGATGGTTCATCGACCCGGAGACGTCGAGCAGGAAGACAAGGTTGGCGGGCGGCAACGAATCGGCTTCGACTCGGCGGCCCTGGATCGCGATCCGGACAACGTCGTGCCCAGGTGCCCACGGCGCGGGGCTTACCTCGGTATGGACGGCCAATGGCGCGGCGTCGCGCGGGCCCTCGACTCCGTAGTCAAAGTAGTTCAGCAGCTCCTCGATCCGCACGACGTCGGTTGGCGGCGCGGTCTTGGCGCGCAGCAAGTAATTGCGCACGAGGCTGTAGGACGCCGTATCGACATCGATGCTCACGGTCGACTTGGGGTCGTTGGACGCAGCGACAAACGGACGTTCTGCAGCGGCTTGTGCTCGGGGCACGCCCTTGTTGGCGCCGTCCGTGCCACGCTGCTCGCAGGCCTGGGAGACGCTTGCGGGATCGTTGGGTTCTTCTTTCTCCTCGACCTCGATCTCGTAGGTCTCGCGCGCGATCTCAGCCTGCGCGACCGACGCTCGGTAGGGTCGGTGAGCAGAGGACTGCAGCTTGCTACATTGCGTGGTCACGGCTGCGACGAGCAAAAGCGCGGCGGCAAGCACAAAAAGGGACCTGCGGCCCGGCTTGGGGGCGTTCATGGCGGACTCCGGTTGTGGCGACAGGACGCTCAACAAACCGGCCAGGGCGGCTGTGTATTCCCGCCTCGATCTCGAGGCATGGTGGACCGATTGGGACACGATTGAAGGCGTGGTAGCTTCCGGCGCTCAACTTCAGATTGCGACGAAGGCCAAGCGAGGGTGATGCCGATGAAGATGCGCAACCACAGGGTCGGAGCCCGCCGCAGCACGCGCGTTGCCGCCGGACTGTGCGTGGTCCTGATGCTCCAGCTGGAGGTCGGCGGGCTGCTGTTTCGTGGCGAAGTCGTCTCGCAGGCATTCGCGGCCGAGATTCGCGCTCGCAAGATGGCCGTGCTCGTGGTGCCCAAAGGCCGCAAGGACGCCAAGAACTCGCGCGACCTGGAGTTCATGCTGCGCGGCTTCGTGGCGCGTCTGCAGGATGTCGAGCCGGTCGACCTGTCACCCATCGCCGACGTCGGCAACGAGGCCGAGGTCGCCAAGCTCGTCAAGCAGGGCTTCGATTCGCTCGCGATGGGCAAACCGCTCGAGGCCAAAGTCAGCCTGGAGGCCGCCAAGGCGGTGCTCGACGCCAAACCTGCGACCGGCGATGTGCGCTTGTGGGCGCGCTATCACAAGGCCCAGGCGCTGACCGAGCTCGCGCAACACAAGCTGCTTGAAGCCAGCAACCACCTCGTCAAGTCGCTGACGATGTTCCGTGCGCAGACCGACGCCGAGTACATCGCGTTTGGTATGCGAGCCCGCCAGCTACTCCGCACGGTGATGTCGGCCGTCGATCGCCAGGACACCGGCGACCTCGAGGTCAAGCGGGGCACCAAGGGCGCCGAGATCTGGCTTGATGGCAAATATGCGGGGCGTGTCCCCAACTCGATCCCTGACGTCAAAGCCGGTGTGCACCGTATTGCCCTGCGCAAGAGCGGCATGGCCGCCGTCCGCGAAAACATCACGATCAGCGTCGGCAAAACGCTGCAATTCAGCCGCAAGCTCAAGCGCGCCAGAATCGGCCTCGACCTCGCCCAGGGCCGCGCGCTGCTCCGCGCCAACTTCAAGAAGCAGACCGTCATCGAGGACCGCATCCGCGAGCTGGCCGACACACTGGGCGCCAACATGATGATGGTTGTGCAGGCCAGGACGAAGAAGACTTCGACCGTTTTCACCGGCTACTTCCTCGACTCCGAAGGCGGGTTTCAGCCCGTCGCCACGGAGTTGAACAAGGACGAGCACTACCTCGACAACATGGGCGGGTTCGTCGCGCAATCGGCCGCCGTGACGCTGACCGATGGCAAACCGGCCCCTCTCGACCCTCGCAGCGTCGTCGTGGCACGGCAACAGGCTCAGGCAAGGGCAGCACAGGCCAAGGCCGGCGGCGGTGAGGGCGGCAGCGACATCAGCTTCGACAAGCTCAAGGACAAGTGGTGGTTTTGGGCAGCGGTGGGCGGTGGCGTCGTTGTGCTCGGCAGCGTCGGCTACCTGATCTTCAGCGATGGCGAACAGCCCCCGGTCGATCCAACCGGAACGTTGTCGGTCAACCTGCACAAGACGTCGGGCAAATGACGCCTTTACACGGGCGGTGTGTGCCGTCTGCGCGCAACCGCCGTTGCAACGCCGGACAGTTAAGCGCGGAGACTCACTTTCGAAGTCGCGCAGTTGGTTGACTTGCCGCGAGAATACCGCACGTTCATAGTCAACCGGTTCAATCCTACGCATCGAAGCGGCTTTGGACGCCGGTGGCGGCCGTCCGCTGTCTTGCAACCTGTCGACCGCGCCGAACGCGCGCAAAGGGGCGTCATGCACCCAACTTGTGACACGAAACGCCGCAGCGTGGCCCACGCCGATCGCGGAGCACCAGCGTGAAGCGACTCGACCGCAGGCTTGGCTTGCTCTCCGTCACCGCGATCAGCCTCGGCGCGATGCTCGGCAGTGGCCTCTTTGTGCTGCCCGGCGTCGCCGCGTCGATAACCGGGCCGTCGATGTGGCTTGCGTATTTGTTGGCCGGCGTCTGCGTGCTGCCCGCGGCGCTCACCAAGTCCGAACTTGCCACGGCGATGCCTACGTCGGGCGGCAGCTACGTCTATATCGAACGTACCTTCGGTCCGCTCGCCGGCACGATCGGCGGCCTCGGCTTGTGGGCCTCGTTGTTGCTCAAGAGCTCCTTCGCGCTGATCGGCATGACCTGGTACCTCAAGGAGGTGCTCGTTGTGCCCGAACGGCCGACCGCGCTGGCCGTGCTCGGCGCGGTCACGCTGCTCAACGTGTTTGGCGTGCGCAAGGTCGGCAAGGCGCAGATCGTGATGGTGGCCGCGTCGGTCATCGGCCTCGTCGCGCTGTCCATCCACGCGGCTGTGCGGTTTGACCCCGCGCTGCTCGATCGCCCCTGGTTCACCGGGGGTGCGGGCGGGCTCGCGACCGCCGTCGCCGTCGTCTACATCTCGTATGCCGGTGTCACCAAGATAGCCGCGGTCGCCGAAGAGGTCCGCGATCCGGGCCGTACCCTGCCGTTGGCGATGATGATCTCGCTCGCCGCGGCGGCCCTGCTGTACAGCACAGTGACGTTTATTCTCGTCGACCACGTCCCCGCCGACCTGCCCGCAGCCGAAGGCGGACTGCGCGGCGACTACCACCCAATCTATACGCTCGCTCTGCGCCTTACGGGCCATAATATCGCGCTCGGCATCGCGGTTCTGGGCGTGCTGACCATGGCGTCGATGGCCAACGCCGGCGTGCTGGCAGCGTCGCGTTTCCCGTTCGCGATGAGCCGCGACGGCCTCGTCCCGTCCAAGCTGGGCGCCATCAGCACCAAGTTCATCACACCGGTCGCTTCGATCCTCGTCACCGCGACCGTGATGGCGCTCGCGATCGTCTTCCTCGACGTGATCAAGCTGGCCAAGCTCGCCAGCGCGTTCATGATCATGATCTTCATCGCGATCTATTGCGCCCTCATCGTGCTGCGCGAGAGCAGCGCACCGTGGTACCGGCCCCACTACCGCGCGCCCTTGTACCCGTGGATGCAGATCTTCGGCGTGTTGTCCGGCTGCGTATTGCTGGCGCTGATGGACATGCTTGCCCTGCTCGCCATCGTCGCGATCGTTGTGCCCAGCGGCCTGCTCTTCCTGAGCTTTGGCCGCCATCAACGCAACCGCAGCGGCGCCCTGCAGCGCTTCGGGCAACGCAAAGAGCTCCTCAACCCTGCCCGGGCGCCGAGCAGCAGCCATCAAATCGTGCCCGCTGGTCCCATCGAAGTGGTGGTCGCCCTTCTCGACCGCAGCCCGCCCGAGCCTCTCGTGGAGCTGGGGCTCGCGCTCGCCGGGGGACGCCCGATCTGCACTTTCCAGGTGCAGGAGGTGCCCGAGCAGCTGGGCCTCGAAGCCCTCGAGCACGAGAGCGCGCTTGATGCCGCGGTCGAACGTCGCGCCAGGGGCATCGCATCCAACTCCAATGTATCGATGCTCTACGACAAGATCGTCTGCCGCGATGTGCGCCAGGAGGTCTTCGACATCGCGTCGATCACCCAGCCGGGCTGGCTGCTTTTTCATTGGCAGACCCAGGGCACGGGGGCGTTCCTGGTGCGCAACCCGCTGAGCTGGCTCTTCAGCCACCTGCCCTGCAACGTCGCGGTGTTCAAGGACGCGGGCGTTCGGGTCTTCGAACACATTGTGGTGGTCGTCGACGACGGCGACCATGACCGCGCAATGGCCCACGTGGCGGACCTGCTGGCGACAGCTTCCGGCGGTGAGGTGACGTTCCTCGCCTACGTTCCGCCCAAAGCAACCGACGCCGTACAGCGCGCGGTCGTCGACTACCAGCGGGCCCTCGTCGACATGGTTGAAGCGCCAGCGAGGTCGGTGATCTGCCGCGGCCCCAAGCGCGTACCCGCGATGGTCGAAGCCACCGCTGGCTACGATCTGCTGCTTGTCGAAGAGCCGGTTTTCAAGCCGTTCCGCAGCCACTTCGTGCACAGCGACGACGACCTGCTGACCGCGAAGGCGGCGTGCAGCGTGCTGCGGATGCGCATCCCACGAGAAGCCGCAGGTTCACGCATCGCGACCTCGCGACGGCCCGACAAGAATGACGGTCGCAAACAGACCGCCTGAAACGCGGACGTATCAGGCGGCGACGGCGAAGAGCGGGAAGTAGCTGCAAATGCGGCCGGCGTCGTAGTCAGCGGCCAGCCTTGGGATCTCGTCCCAGCCGTAGATCGGCAGGTCGGCGGGTGGCAGCCAGTTGTTTTCGGCGGCATAGCGGACGGCCTCAATCCCCTCATCGTAGCGAGCGTAGTGGGTGTGGACGTGCGTGTGATGCGCGATGCATTCGGCGGCGCGGATCGATTCGCTGCGGACCCCGAGCTTCCAGCCACAGGTGGCTAGGACGCCTTGTCGGCCGAGGGCCTTGAGGGTGACCCGGGTCAGCGGTCCGCCGAGGTTGTCGATGAAGATCGAAGCGCCGCGGCCGTCGGTTCGCTCGCCGACCGCATCGAGCCATCGTTTCTCATTGACCTTGAACGCGTCTTGGCGCGCGGGGTCCCGGCGGGTGTCGCGGTCATAGCGCAGGTCGCCGAACGGCCGACGGTCAACGGGGATCATGCCGGCGGCTTCGATCTTGGCGGCACGCTTGTCGCTGGAGGTCAACAACACGGCGCGGGATCCGAGCTGGGCAGCCAACTGGAGCTCGGCGAACGCGACACCGCCGCCCCAACCCCAGCAGTGGGCCGGCACATCGGCCACGTGACCCATCGCGAGGCGCCAGCATCCCAAAGCGGCGCGCCAGTTGCTCCAGGCGGTGATGTAGCGCAACGAAAACGCGGCCCACTGCGCCTCGGTGCCGGGGGCGGCGGCCGGGATCGGGATGACATTGCGTTGGTGCAGTCGCGACCGCTTGGCCAGCACGCCCATGGTGCCGGGCGCGTCGTAAGCGAGCGCGCGGGTCATGTAGCCGGCCTCATCGGGCGCGGCGTTGCCGAACACGAGGCACAAGTCGCCGACTTGCGCGAGCGTTACGTCCGCGCCGGCTTGCAGCACGCGGACGACGCCTGCGTTGCCAAGCACGAGCGACGCTTCGTTGCGCGCCTTGCAGATGTCGATGGGTTCGCCGCACAGCGCGTGCGACATGTTGGCTTCCCAGCAGCCGTAGATCGGCTCGACCAACACGTCGTCCGGTCCGAGCGGGCCGAGCTCCCAGGCGGCTTGCTGCAGCACAAGCCGACCGCCGTCGTGGGTCAGGACCCAAGCGAGCGTAGATGTCATGGCGAGGTCCTATTCAGACAACCGTCGGACGTAGGACGCCGCCGCAGTGTCCGCCGGATTGCCCGCAACGATGGCTGCAAACGCCTCGAGTGCCCCGGCTTTGTCGCCGCTTTCCGCCTGCTTGACCGCCGCCTCGAACGTGGCCTTGGACGCCATCTTGGCTGCGACCATGTCCGCGTTGTCGGCCGCGAAGACATCAAACAACCGCGTCGGCGTGCTGCGTCCCCGCAAGACCGTGTGGCCCAGGTAGCGATGCGGAATATGTTCCCACTGCAGACCGAGACGCCGGTGCACGTCGCCGCTGACGATCAGCTCGACACCCATCGACTTGGTGAGCGATTCGAGCCGCGCAGCGGTGTTGACCGTGTCGGAGATAACCGACACGTCGATGCGACGTTCCTCTCCCATGGTGCCGAGAATGACGTTACCAAAGTGCATACCGACGCCGATCTGCATGACGGGCCGGCCCTCCGCGGCGAGCGTCTCGTTGTGGGCCCGAACCTCGCGCAACATGCCGATCGCGGCGCGCACGGCTCCGGCGTCGCCGTGCGGAAACAGGGCCATGACCGCGTCGCCGATGTACTTGTCGATGAAGCCGCCGTGCCGCCGAATCACCGGCCCAACGTGACGCAGGTAGCGGTTGACGTACTGGAAGATCTCGATCGGTGTCATCGCTTCGGAGATCGTGGTGAAGCCGCGAATGTCGGAGAACAGCACCGTCATATCGCGTTCAACTGCGTCGCCAAGCTCCACCTGCAGCACGCTGTCGTGGCCGAGCTGGGTCAGGAATTCTTCGGGCAGGAAGCGCGCCATCGAGTCGGCGAGTCGCTGCGTTCGGTCATAGAGCTGTGCGTTGTTAAGCGAAATCGCGGCCTGCGCCGACAGCATGTCGAGCACCTCGCACCGTTCGTCGGTGAATGCATCGGTGACACGCCGATTCTCGACATAGAGGACGCCGACGAGCTGGCCCTGACGCGAAACCGGAGTGCACGCGATGGACCGCGGACTCCGCTGCACCACCCATGGGTCGTTCTGGTAGCGGTCGTTGGACGATGCGTCGCCGATGACGGCGCGGTTGGCCGAGCGAATGACGTAGCGGACGACCGAGCCGGCCAGGGGCGCCTCATCGAGCGGCTGGCCAGTGTTGACGATCGGGTCTTCGTCGATCGACTCCAGCAGCGCCTGGACCTTCCACGTGTCGCCATGGGGCAGCAGTAGCACGCCGCGCTCGGCGCCCGCGCTTTCCACCGCCACCTGGATGAGCGTTCGAAGCACGCCGTCGAGCGACAGTTCGGTCGAGATGGCCTGGGACGCTTTTTGGATCGTGCGGATGTCGAGCAGCGACGATGCCGTGCCTGTTGTGCTGCTGCCGGTGGCCGTGCTGGTGAACCCGCGGCGCCGGGTGCGCAGGACGCCGGGGAACTCATCTTGCAGCCGGGCGACCTTGCCGGCGGCGCCCCAACGCACGTAAGCGAAGTGAGCATCGGTGAGGTAGCTGCGCGCCACGCGGGGTCGGTCGGTGGCGAGGAAGAACCGCGCAGCGCGTTCGTTACACAGCGCCTCACCGTTGACGCGACCGGCGGACTGGGCGGCCGAGATTGCGCGGTCGAAGAGGTCGGCGGCGCCTGACGAATCGCCCCGGGCGGCGGCCAGCTCTGCCCCGACCAGGTGCTGTTTCCATTCGTTGTTGGCGCTGCATGAAGCGGCCCATTTCTCGAACAGCGCCAAGTTGCCGGCGAGTGTCCCCTCGATGCGCGCCTTTTCCTCATCTGCGGCGCCGGCATGCAGCGACGCCATGGCGACCGACTGGTACAGGCGCCACTCGGGGATGACGAAGTGTGCGGGGGCGCGGACGGCAACCGCCTCGACCTTGTCGGACAGCGCCGCGGCCTGGTCCATCTCGCCAAAAATCACCGCGACCATCAGCCGCACGCCGTCGAGCAGCATGTTGAACGAGATCGGCGCGGAGAGGCCCTCTGCTTCGAGCGCGAGTTGCTGATCAGTATCGCCGCGCAGGCCAGCGATCGCGTGCCGATAGACGCGCGAGACAGCGATGCCGTCGCGGTACTTGAGGACGTTCTTGACCATCGCGGCGAAGCGGTCGGCGTCCGCAGCGAGTTTGTCGAGCGCCTGGCCGCGGGCCAGTGACAGGTACGGCACGTTGTTTGCCGCGAGTCCGGCGAACGTGGTGTTGCCCGTCGAGATGCCCGACATCAGCGCGGTGTCTGCGTGGCCAGCGGCGTCCTCGTAGGGCGCGGTCCAGTGGCAGACGAAGTTGGCGTAGAGGTGTTCGACGGGCGACTCGAGCGATTTGACGGGCGACCTCTGCACGATGGTCAACGCGAGCTCGCCGAACGCGCGGCCCTGCCGGTAGTTGCCCTTGCCGCAGCAAAGCAGCCCGAACATCACGTAGCCGAGGGCCGAAAACGGCGAGTTTCCAAACTCGATCGACAGGTTGACCAACCGCATGATCACGAACGGAAAGGCGTGTGGCACGACGAACGCAGGCACGACGAGGGCGGCGAGCAGCGCGCTTTGCAGGATCGCAGCGGGTTCGCGCATCGGCGGCAGCTCGGCCAGCGACGCGACGTCGCGGCCGGCGAGTTTTTGCCCGATCGCGCCGGCTTCGGCACCGATGAGCGGCATCCAGGCTGCGGGGTCCGCGGGCGCCTCGAATCCAAACAGGCCCAACGCTTCAAAGCCGATGTTGGCGGCGTCGAGGGACCGGGAGGCCCGGCCGGTCATGCTGATGCGCAGGCGCACGAGATCGACCTTCTGGGGCAAAGCCACGGCGTGTTCGAGCGCGGCGAGGAGGAGCTCGTCGGCGCGATCGAATGCGCCGCTCATGAGCGCGGCCTCCCCGCCATCGCGGTACAGGGCGAAACACGTCTTGGGGTCCTGCTGCCAGCCACCGGGTCCGAGCGCGTCGATGCCGGCTTCCAGGTAGCCGTGGGCAGCGTCAAACGCGAGCGCTTCGATCGCGCGCTTTCCGGCGTCGAGGTTGAGCGTGGCGAGCTCGCGCAAATCGGACGGATCGGTGATCGCAGCGCGCCCGCTGTTAAACTGGTCGGCGGTCGCAAAGACGTGTTCTGCGGTCCCGAGCGTCATCGGGTCGTCGCGCAACTCGCGGCCGATCTTGACGTGCAGCGTGGCCCGTTCGTCGGCCGGCATCAGGTCGTAGGCGGCTTCACGAACGCGGTCGTGGACGAATCGAAAGCGCACCATGGCGCCGCCTCGCGCACCGAGAAGCGTCATCATCATCAGCGCATCGCCGACCGGGGCGATCATCTCGTCGCGCTGCGCTGGAAATAGCGTGCCTGAAAGCTCGGCTGGGCGGCAATCCAGGACATGGGCGAGCAACGCGATATCGAACCGATCGCCGATGCAGGCAGCGGCGGCGAGTGCCCGACCGCTCGCTTCGGGCATCGCGGCGATACGGCGGGTGATGAGTTCGGCCACTTCATCGCTGACGGCGACATTGCGCACCGAGTCGAGGTCGCACAGCCAGACGCCGCGCTCCTCGCTGAACGACAGGGCCCCACGGTTGACGAGCTCGGCGAATAGCTGCTCGGTGTCGTACGGGTTGCCGTGGGTTCGCGAGTGGATGACCTCGGTCAACGCGGCGACGTTGGCGACGGTGTTGTGCAGCGAATCGGCGACGTATTGACCGAGCGCGTTGCGATCCAACGGCTTGACGGCGACCTCGGCCGCTACGATGCCCGCGTCCTTGAACCCGTCCAGCCAGGCGGCGAGCAGGGGCGCGTTGTCGAGCTCGTTGTCGCGATAGGAGCCGACGAACAGGAGGTTGTCCATGGTGGGATCGGTGAGGATCTGCGTGATGATTTGCAGCGTCCCGGCGTCGGCCCATTGCAGGTCGTCGAGGAACATCACGACCGGCGAGGCGGGGATGCACAGCGCGCGCACGAAGTCGACGGTCGCGTTGCGGAAGCGGCCGACAGATTCGGCGGGTTGAAGGGGCTGCAGCGGTGGTTGTTCGCCAATAAGCAAGGTGAGGTCGGGCACGAGGGATTGCAGCGCGCGTCCCTTGCCGCCAAGCGCGACGGTGATGCGGTTGCGCCACAGCTCGAGGCGGTCGTCGGATTCGGCGAGGATATTGCCGACGAGTTGACCGAGCACGGCGGCGATCGCGGCGTTCGGTGCGTGGCCGATGGGGTCGTACTTGGCGGTGACGAAGCGGCCCTTGCGCAGCGCGATTTCGGGCCGCAATTCGCCGACGAGCCGAGACTTACCGACGCCGCTGAAGCCGCTGACTATCGCGCAGCCGACCGAACCTTCGGCGGCGGAATGGAACGCGGCGGTCAAGGCCGCGAGCTCTTCGTCACGGCCGTACAGCTTGTCGGACGGCACAAACCAGGGCGAATGATCGCCGACGGCGAGCGCGAATTCGGAGACGGCGCCGTGGTGGTCGAGTTCCTGCACGCAGCGGGCGAGGTCGGCGGCGACGGCGCGGGCGCTTTGGTAGCGGTCGGCCGGGTTCTTTTCGAGCAGCTTGAGGACGATGGCGGACAACTGAGCGGGAATGTCCTTGTTGCGCGACGACGGCGACTTGGGGATCTGGGCGATGTGGGCGTGCACGAGCGCGAGCGGTTCGGTCATGGCGAACGGTGGCTCGCCGGTCAGCAGCTCGTACAGCGTGGCGCCAAACCCGTAGAGATCGGCGCGGTAGTCGACGGGGCGGTTCATGCGGCCGGTCTGTTCGGGCGCCATGTAGCGCAAGGTGCCACGCAGTTGGCCGCCCACGTCGCTGGTGACGTCGCGGCGCCGCAGCCGGGACGCAACGTCGAGGTCGATGATCTCCACGACTCCCGTTTGGGCGTTGTAGATGATGTTGGAGGGGTTGATATCGTTGTGGATGACGCGGTCGGCGTGCAGTTCTTGCAGGATCTCGGCGATGCGCGTGGCGATGCGCGTCGTGGTGACCATGTCGAGGTCACCGGCGGCGAGGCAGGACGCGAGCGAGACCGCGCCGATGTCGTCATAAACGTGGATCGGGCGACCGTCGACCACCGTCGTATCGAGCAGCTTGTTGAGCCCGCTCACGTTGAGCGAACCAGCGATTTCCGCGGCGTACCCGTAGCGAGCGAGGTCGTGCGAACCCGGTTGGTCGACCGACAGGTACTTGATGATCACCGACTTGCCATCGGCCTTGCGGGTGCCGCGCCAGACGGTGGAGAGCGCGCTGTCGTACAGGCGCGCGTCGAGCGAATAACGAGGCAGGTCAAGCATCGTCGCCTCCCGTGGTCAGGGCGGTGCGGGATCAGCGACGCCGCGGACACGCGAGCTGTCCGTGCGCCGGTCGAGTTCGAGTCGAAGTTGCCGCGCCAGAGTATCAACGTGCGGGCGCCGTACAATAGCGAGATGATCGCCGGTTACGCGGCGCGTCCGCACACCTCCATCAACGAGTTTGCCCCAGCCGAGGGTTGGGTCGCGCACCAGACCGGTCCACCGCGGTCGCTTGACGGTCCAATCGCTGAGAAAAAGCGTCGCGTGGCAGGCGATGTTGCCGCGCGGTTGGTACGAAAAGCACAACTGTGTGTGCAACACAAAGAGCCGAAACATCGCCGCCATAGCCGCGTCACCGACAGCGCCGTCGCGCGCTTCGTCGGGCAGCAGCGCCGCCATCGTCGAGCGCTCCAGGAAGCGATTCCACCTGCCCGTGGTGCGTGTGTCGCCGCTGCTGCCGCTGCTGCCGCTGCTACCGTTGTGGCCGCTGCCTCCGTTGCTCTGGCGATCGCCGCCCGCGAGGTACAGGTAGTCGTGGAGGTGACGCCGAAAGGTGCTGCCGGCGCGGCCCAGGAAGAGCCGCCCCATCAAGGAGATGCTTGGGCGATGACCGTCCAGCGGCGCGCTCTCGTCGAGGAGGCCGACGAACGCCGCTCGCTCGCCACGCTCTTGCAGCTGCAGCGCCATCTCGAACGCGACGTAGCAGCCGAACGAATAACCGGCGATGCGGATCGGCCCGTCGGGCTGGACGGTGCGGATCGCGGCGAGGTAGCGCGTCGCCATGGCTTCGACGCTGACATCGGGCGGACGGTTGCCGTCGAGCCCCTCGGCCTGCAGCGCATAAAAGGGCTGGTCGTCGCCCATAGCGCGCGCCAACTCGAAGAACGGAAACACCACGCCGGCGGCGGGATGCACCATGAACAGCGGCGGGCGTTCACCGGTCGGGCGGAGCGGCACCAAACACGCGTGCTCGTCGGCCAGGTCGCGCGTTGGAACGGCCTGAAATGGACCGGCCTGAGATGAACCAACCTGCCTTTGGATCGCGGCGCTCAGGCGCGCGACGTTCATCCCGGCGAACGCGACACTGGCGGGCAGTTCGATGCCGAACTCGCGCTGCACACGAGCGACCAGGCGAAGCGTGACCAGGGAGTCGGCGCCGAGCGCAAAGAAGTCGTCGGTGGGCTCCACGCGAGCGACACCAATGAGCTCGGCGGCGATGGCGGCGACGCGATCCTCGATCGATGCGTTCGGTGCGCTGTCACGCGAATTGGCCGGCGGCGATTGTGCAGTTGGCGCGGCGACGAGGCGCCCGTGGGACAGCAGGTCAAAAGCGTAGCCAGGCAAGGACACCACGCGTCCTTCGGGGACGGCGGGTCTGTCGCGCCCACCGACGTTCCAGCGGGCCGCGTCGGTCAGCGCCGCGAATCGCGATGCAGCGGTGGGGTCGGTCGCGGCTGCGTGGTCGAAGGTCGGCAGCGATGGCAGACATTGCAGCGGTGGGGAAACGGCACCGGACAAGGGCACGATCGATCGGGGCGATCCGAGCTCGATGAGCGCAGCGCGCCGGTCCTTTCCGATCGCGGCGACGGTCGCTCCCAGGGCGGCGCCGAAGCGGACGGGATCGGTCGAAACCCGGGCCCAGTGGTCGGGGTCGACCGCGTTGGTTGCGTCGAGTTCGGCGCCGAGGCGACACGAGAACAAGGGCTCGGTTGGGACGCTGAGCTCCATAGTGGCGGCGACGTCGAGGACCGCGGGCAAAATCGGCTCCATCAGCGGGCAGTGAGGCGCGGCCGGGATGGCGAAACGGCGGCCGACGATGCCTTCACGTTCGGCGCGGTCGGCGAACCGCGCGATGGCGGAGGGGGCTCCAGCGACCATGACCCCGACGGCACCGTTGTCGACGGCGATGAACACATCGTCGCTGAGCAGCGGCGCGATGACGGCTGCGGAGACCGGGCAGATCATGGCGGCGCCGGCGGGCAAGGTCGCGATGGCACGGCCGCGAACCGCGAGAAGGCGCGCGATGGCGTCGAGGCTGAAGGCACCGGTGAGGTGGCCCGCGATGTATTCGCCGATGCTGTGACCGATCCACGCCGCGGGCGAGACGCCCCGGGAGCGCCACCAGGTAGCGAGCGCGCGGCCGATCGCGAAGGTGATGGGCGTTGCGATTTGTTGTTCGATGATGGGTGCGCCGGCGTCGAGTTCGCAGCTGCGCGTGACGTCGATGTACGGCCGAAGATCGGTGCCGGTGTGGTCGGAGAAGGCGGTGAGGCCTTCGTGTAGGGCGGTCGCGAAGACCTTGTCTATCTGCGCCAACCCGTGGCCCATCCCGCGCCGCAACCCGCCTTGCGGCCCGAATGCGAAGACCCACGCCGGCGGTGACGACGCGGCGATCCCGTCAAAGAAGATGCCGTCGCGGGAGCGTTGCAGACCGGCGATGAGGCTGGTGTGGTCGGCCGCCACGACGGTTCTGCGGTGCGAAAAGACGGCGCGCCGGCCGAGGGTGGCCCCGATGTCGTCGAGGCCGGGCGCATTGCCGGCGGCTGCGGATGAATCGAGGTGATGAGCGAGGCGCCGCGCTGTCGCGTCGAGGGCGGATGCGGTCTTGGCTGTCAACGTGAACACGTCGGCGCCGGTTGTTGCGGTCCGTCGGGGCGAAGACAGCGATGATTCCGATTGCGCCGATGAGGGCGGCGCTTGCTCGATGACCACGTGCGCGTTCGTTCCGCCGACGCCAAACGAGCTGACCCCAGCGCGGCGTGGCTGGAGCACAGCGGGCCATTCGCAGAGCTCGGTCGGGACGTAGAAAGGCGAGGTCGCCAACTCGAGCTGGGGGTTGGCGGTCTGGAAGTTGAGGCTTGGCGGGATCCTGGCGTGTTGCACGGCGAGCACGGCCTTGATGAGTCCGGCGACGCCGGCGGCTGCGCCGAGATGGCCGATATTGGTCTTGACGGCTCCGAGCGCGCAGAAGCCACGTCGGTCGGTGGTTTCGGCGAACGCGCGACGCAGCGCGGCCACCTCGATCGGATCGCCGAGCGCGGTGCCGGTACCGTGCGCTTCGATCATCCCGACGCTATCGGCGTCAACGTCGGCCAATGCCAGCGCCACGTCGATGACGTCGGCCTGACCGTCGATGCTCGGCGCTGTGTAGCCGATCTTGGCGCTACCGTCGTTGTTGGTCGCGGCGCCACGGATGATGGCGCGGATCGGATCGCCGGCTGCGAGCGCGTCATCGAGTCGGCGCAACGCGACGATCCCCGCCCCGTCCCCTGAGAAGCAGCCGTCGGCCGCTGCGTCGAACGCCCGGCACGTCCCGTCGCTCGACATCACCGACCCCGGCCCGTGGAAATGGCCCCCTGCACCCGGGATTGCGACGGCGACACCACCGGCGAGGGCGAGGTCGCACTGTCCGGCCAGCAGCGATTGCACGGCCAACTGAACGGCGACAAGCGAGGTGGAGCAGGCGGTTTGTACGTCGAGGGCCGGCCCCCGCAGGTTGAGTTTGTAGGCGACACGGGTGGCCAGGTAGTCGGGCTCGACGGCGATGGCTGAAGCGACTACGTCGCCGTCGAGCACCCCGGTGGAGGCCCCGGCGACGTGGCGATAGGAGCTCGGGTTGCAGCCGGCGTACACCCCGATCGGGCCGTCAAAGGTGGCCGGATCACAGCCGGCGTCTTCGAGCGCGTGCCACGCGGTCTGCAGGAAGATTCGGTGCTGCGGATCGGTGCGCGCGGCTTCGGCGGGGCGCATGGCGAAGAATCCGGCGTCGAAGAGCAAAGGATCGTCGACGCAGGCGCGGACGGGCACAAACGCGGGGTTTGCGATGGTTTTTTCGGAGATCCCGGCGGCGCTCAGCTGCTCGGCGGAAAAACGCGTCGCAGCCGACTTGCCATCGACCAGCAGCTTCCAAAAAGCGTCGACGTCGGGCGCGCCGGGCAGGTAGCAGCCGATGCCGACGACCGCGATAGCGGATTGCAGCGCGTCGTCGAGGTCGTCGTATTCGGGGTCTATTTCAACCACGACGCCTCGTCGCGCGGCGACGGGCTGCGGCAAGCCGGCCCAACCCCTTGAGCTGGCGCTTGGCGCGATCCGGTGATGACGGCTTGGGCGTGGCGCTGCCGGCGATGAATGTGGCGAGGCTGCGGATGGTCGGATGGCCGAACAGATCGAGCAAGGCGAGGCTGCGACCCGCGACGTCGGCCACGCTGCGCTGCATCCGGGCGAGGGTTAACGAGTCGCCGCCGAGATCGAAGAAGTTGGCGTTCACGTCGCTCACTTCCACGCCAAGAATGCGCGACCAGAGTGTCGCCAACTGCGATTCCAGGCCGGCTTGGGGGGCCTCCTCAACCTGCTCACCGGTCGCCGATGACAAGACGGCCGCCGCGTCCCATGGCCACGTCGACGCCAGCTCATCATCACTGGCCGGCTGCCCGCGGATGGCGCGGAGCAGCCAACCATGCTGTGGACCGCGAGAACCAGCGGCGATGGGAGGAGCGCGTCCGTCCAGGCCGATGATCACGGGGCTGAACGAGGCGCGCATCGCGGAAAAGGCCAAAACGACGGCGTCTGCTGTGGTCATCGACGCGATTCCGTGGTCGGCCGACGACCCGATCGCCCCGAGGCGTTGTCCCTGTCCGGCTTCGGCCCAGCGCCCCCACGCGACGTGCCAGGCGGCGTGACCTTGCTGGCGCAGACGGGCGCAGACGGCTTCCCCGGCGCGTGACGCAGCCGCGTAGATCGAGAACCCGGCCGCACCGAGCACACCGTTGACCGTTCCAAAGTCCATCAGCCACGCGCCGGGTCGGTCCTCGACGACGGTCGCGAGGCTCTGCAGGCCGCCCACCCGCACAGCGAGCGCCTCGCAGAGGACGTCATCGTCGGCGTCGGTCACCAACCCACCGGGGAAGAGCGCTGCGACGTGCATCGCGCCGACGATGGGTGCCCGACACTGGAGCTCCCACGCGCGGATCGCACGCTGCAGGGCCGCGCCGTCGCGGACGTCCACCGACACGTAGGCGATCGACGTCTCGTATTGATCGGCGAGCTTGCGCAGGTTCTGCCAGCCCGCGTCGGCTTCGGCCGCGTCCGCGGCACGGCGACCGCAGACCAGGACGTGCGACGCGCAGCGGCCGATGAGCGCTTCGACCATCGCCTGGCCGACGCCACCGAGGCCGCCGGTTACGACAATGGGTGCGCGGTGCACGGGCAGTGTGGGGCCGACAGATTCGCCTGGGTTGTGCGCCTGCAGACGCGCGACATGGCGGCGCCCGCGGCGATAAGCGACCTCGGGTTGCGGGATGACGGCGGCGAGCTCCGCGACCAGGGCGGAGATGTCTTCGCGCCCGGGGTGAGCGGGCAAGTCCAGGTGCGTGACCGCGGCGGCGGGCCACTCGAGGGCGAGACAGCGGCTGACGGCGACCGCGGCGGCGGCGCGCCATGACGGCTCATCACCGGCGACGACCTGCTGGCCACCCCGGCTGACCACGATGACGCGGCGGATCCCCAGCTCGGTTGCGTCGACCAGGCTGCGGGCGCAACCAAAGAGCGCGGCGAGCTCGACGGGGCGGGCGTCCTCTTCGTCAGCAGCGGCGAGACGCGGGGCGAGCACGAGTGCGCGGTCGGTACCACCGGGCACCTCGCTGGCGCGGGCATCGACAGCTGCACTGACCGCGGCGATCGGTCTGGCGGCGGTAAGCGCGTCGTCGATCGCGAGGACGTGCACGTGGGAAACGGACGATGAGAGGGCGTCGGCGAGAGCTGCGCCGGCTGCATCGCCAACGACCATCATCACGTCACCGGGCGGTGTGGGTCGGGCGCTTGCCAGTCGCGTCGGCCAGGTGCGGCGGTAGGTCCAGGCGGGGGCCGTCGTGGGCCCGGCAAGCGCGGCGTCGATCGGTGCGACGAGGGGGTCAAAGTCGCCGCGTTCGAAGCGACGGCGCAGTGGGGGACGCTTGATCTTGCCGATCCCGGTGCGCCCGATGGTCGTCGGCGTGACCGGGACCACGCGTTCAAGCGACGCGCCAACTGCGCGGGCGACGGCTCCGCGCAAGCGGCGAGCGACGGCGGCGGGGTCAGCTGCTTTTTCCGGCGCGAAGAACATGGCTATTTGAGGTCGCGACGCGCCAGCGCTGCGGACCTGGCAGACCGCGATGGCGCCTTCGACAGCGCCTTGCACCCCGCGAACGGCGCCCTCGAGGTCTTGTGGATCGCGGTTGATGCCGTTGATGACCAACGTGTCGTCGGCGCGGCCCAGGATCTCCACGCCGCGCGGGCCGATCCGCGCCCGGTCGCCGGTGTTGAACCAGCCGTCGTGAAAGTCGCGGGCGTTGCGCTCGGGCAAGCGGTAATAGCCAAGGTGCAAGCAAGCGCCGCCGACCTCGAGTTTGCCCTCGGCTCCCGTCGGCACAACCGCGCCATCCTCGTCGACAATGCGCGCGTTGAACCCGGCGAGCGGCCAGCCGCAGCCGACGTGGCGCTCGCTATCCGCCGTGTTGGCGAGCGAGAAGTCGTGGATGGCGACGCTGACCGACGACGTCTCGGACATCCCCCACCCCGGGGCCATGGCCGATTCGGGCATGCCGAACGCGCTCAGCAGCCGGGTGAACCGACGGGCGGCGACCGATTCGATCGCCTCGCCGGCGTTGATGACGACCCGCAATCGACCGAGGTCCCAGCGCCGGTCGTCGTTGGCGAGCGCGCCATTGACCAGCCGAAACGCAAAGTTGGGCGCCCAGGTCCAGGTCACCTCGTGGGCCTGCAACCAATCGAGCCACGTGGTCGGCTGCGCGAGCACCGGATCGGGCGCCGCGTGGATTTGCTCCGCGCGATGCACGACTGCGGTCATGTGCGTCATGACGACACCGCAGACATGGTCAAGAGGCAGCCAGTTGAGCATCACATCGGATGAGGAGAGCTCGTACAGGTCGCGCATCGCGTTGATCTGCGCGAGCAACGTGCGATGGTTGTGGGTGACAGCCTTGGGCCGACCGCTGCTGCCCGACGTGAGCAGCATCAGGCAGATGGTTTCGGGGCTGGGCGGAGGCGGGCACGGCGCGCTGGCGAGCTCCGCGAGGGGCCACACGACCGCGTCATCGACCAGTTGGCTCACCCGCGCCGCCCCGGACTCGCAGGCCAGGACGGGCGCGTTGTGGAGCGATAGCAGCGTCCCACGGAGGCGTTCGACACCGTCGCGGTCGCGCAATTGGGTGACCTGCAACGGGACTGGAGCGGCGCCAGCGAGGATGCAGCCCCAGAGCGCGGCGAAATAGCGATGCGGATCGACGACCTGCAGCAAGACGGGTTCACCAGCGGGGACGGAACGCGCTGCGAGTCCGCCGGCGACAACCCTCGCGTCCGTCAGCAGGTCGGCGCAGGTGCGCACGTGTTCGGTCCCGTCGGCGGCGATGCAGCGAATCACCGCGCCAGCTGCGGCGGCGGCGTGCAGCGCGTCCACGAGGCTGTTGACCCCGGCCTCAGGGGCCGCAGCGGGACCACCTTCGAGAACGGAAAGTTCAGCCGAGTTGTCTTGATGGATTGCCGCTGACGACGACGCGTCCACGCCGGAGTGGTCACCCTCGAGCCAGCCGGGCGCGATGATTCGCAGCGAAAGAGCAGGTCTCCCCGGCGTGTTGGCGACGAGGCGAACGCGGCCAAGCTCAGCTTCTCGGCGTTGCAGGTCGGCGGCTGAGGGCCAAGAGTAAGCGCACCGGGACAGCGCAGGCGCGCCCGACGCGTCGAGGGGAATACGTGCGACCGGGACCACGCGATCGACGCCATCGGGAGGCGTCCAGGCGGCGGGTCCGCGGGGCGCTGGTACGACGGCGCCAACGACCTCGACGCGACCATCGGCTCCGGCGATCCGTACGACAGCGGCATCGCGAACACCTTGCAGCTGCACGAGTTTCGCGACGAGCGGCGAGTCGGCGTTCGCGCGGTGCGCGCCAAGGGTCGCGGCTGGCTGGCCAAAGGACTGCTCGGCGAATCGCAGCCAGCGGTCCGCCCAATGCTGCAAAGTCCGCACGTCAACGCGCTTTGCATCCCCGCGCAGCCGGACAGCGGCCGGGGCGACTCCTCCGGACGGCAACAGCTCCACGACGAGGGGATGCGGGCTCGTTGGGCTCAGTCTTTCGCGGGACCGCCAGGTGCAACCGTCGCAACTCAGTGGCGCAGGTTCGCGGTTGGCGGTCATGAACAACACGTCATACAGCGATGAGCCGGCCTTTCGGTCGTTGCTCGCGGCGGAGACGATTTGTTCGAAGGGGACGTGCTGGTCGGCGAGCGCCGCCACGGTTTCTGCCCGAACCGCCCCGGTGAGGTCGGATGCCGTTAGCGACGAGTCGGGCTTGATGCGCAAAGCCAGCGTCCGCGCGACGAAGCCGACGACCTCGTCCAGTCCGGCGCGTTCGCGGCCCGCAACCATCGTCCCGACGACGACGTCATCGAGCCCGGTTTCCAGGTGCAACCAGCCGGCAAACGAAGCCAGCATCGCGGCAAACGGCGTCGCGCCCGTGGCCGCGCAGTGGTCGGTCAGCCGCCGTGACAAGTTCGCAGCCAACGGTACGCGGACCGCGACGGGCCGCTCCAAGTCATCGGACTCCGGTGGTAGATGGCGGGGCAGCGGCGTTGTCGCGGGAGCGCCCGACAAGCGGTTTCGCCATCGATTCAGCGCCGCCTCAGCTCGGGGAGGTTCGGCGTTGGCGGCCTCCCAGTGAGCCAGCGCTGTGATCGAAAGCGGGGTGGCGGTCGCGCCATCGGACACGAAGGTCTGCGGCGCTTCGTAGGCCGCCGCAAGGTCGCGCGCCAGGACCGGGAGCGACCAGCCATCGCACGCGGCGTGATGCACAGCGAGCACGATCGAGGAGTGGTCGCCACGTGGCACCAAGGTGGCTCGGAAAACATCGCCGCGGTCGAGGCGAAACGGTCGCGCCAGCATGGACGCGATGGCGGCTTCGTCGGCGGCCGTCTCCAGGGACACGGGCGCCGCCTTCAGGATCGATTGTTCGACGCCGCTGTCCGTTTGGCGAAGCTGTGTTCGCAACGCGGGATGCCGCAGCACCAACAGGTCGAGCGCACGCTGAAG
>CAZLMW010000028.1:5544-10627 GCA_964560875.1 uncultured Enterobacteriaceae bacterium | reverse complement strand
GCGACGAGAGCGCGATGATCCACCTTGCCTGTCGAGCCCGTTGGCAGCTTGTCGACGGCGACGACGCGACCGGGAACCATCGCCGCCGGCAGCCGCTCGGCCACCCATTGTCGCAGCGACCCAGCGCCCGGAGCCTCGCCATCCCGCGCGACAACGAAAGCGACGAGGCGTTTGGATTCCGCTTCTTGCACGGCGACGACGGCGGCTGCGGAGACGGCTGGGTGGTCCAGCAGCGCCGCCCGAACTTCACCCAACTCGACCCGCGCCCCGCGGACCTTCACCTGCGCGTCGATGCGCCCGCGATAGACGATTCGTCCGTCGCCACGGAGCTCACCCAGGTCGCCGGTTCGATAGCACCGTCCAGCATCTGTGAACGCCGGAACGATGAAGCGCTCGGCGGTCAATTCGGGGCGATTCAAGTAGCCCAGCCCGACGCCAGCGCCGCCGATCCAGAGCTCACCGACGCCGCCAGGGCCGACCGGTTGGCCCGCTTCATCGAGCACCCAGATCGTCGCGTTGTCGGTCGCGCGGCCAATGGTGACCGGTTCGACCGGGCCGATACGCGCCAGCGCCGAACAAGCCGCGGCCTCTGTAACCCCGTATCCATTCCAGACGGCGCACCCACGTTCGAGCAGCGCGTCGACAAGTGGGCGGTCCAACGCTTCGCCGCCACAGACAGCCGTGAAGTCAGGGCGTGGACGCCAGCTGCCCGCGAGGAGCGAGCGAAACGTGGTCGGGGTGGCCAGCAAGAAAGAGCCCGCGTGCCGGTCGATCGCAACGCCGAGCCGGCGGCCGTCGCGCGACGTCTCGACATCCACAAAGACCGCCCGGGCGCCGGCGAGCAGGGGCAAGAACGCTTCGAGCACCGACATGTCAAACGCCGGACTTGCGACGCCGACCATGACATCGCCGGGCCCCATGCCGGGGTGGATCTCCCAGGTGCGCAGCAGGTTGAGGATCGCCTCGTGGCTCCAGAGCGCGGCCTTGGGCTGACCGGTGGAACCAGATGTGTAGAGTGCGAGAACGGGCGCGTCGCTCTGCGGCCGGGGCAGCGCACATGCGCCATCATAGGCCATCGCGCTATCGACATCGACGCACGACACGGCGGCTGCAAGCGGCTCCGTCGAGGGGTCGACCACAGCGAACGCAACATCGCAATCGCCGAGCACCCAATCGATTCGAGCGGCGGGATGGGTCGGGTCAACCGGCAGGCACACAGCACCGGTCGCGGCCACTCCCAGCCTCGCGGCGAGGGAACGCACCCCACGCGGGAGCACGACAGCCACCATGTCGCCTGCCTGCACGCCTCGACCGACGAGCGTGTAAGCGATCGCCTGGCTGGCGCAGATCAGCTCGGCAGCGGTGAGGCGACCGTCTGGACCTTCGGCGACGACCTCGTCCGGCCGCCGGGCAGACAACCTTCCGTAGCTGACCTCGGCCAGACCGAAGCCGGTCGGAAAGGCGCGCATGGTCGCGTTGAGGTGGCGCTGAAAGGCGCCGGGTTCGGTGGTCGGCATCGCGGTATCCGGCCGGGAATGACGGCGCGGCGCCAGCGGGTGAGGCGCGACGCGAGAATCGGCTCTCAGCCTGCTTCGGGCGCTTCCTTGGTGCCCTTTGTCGCGCGAGTCGACGCCTTGCGGCCCGTCGCTTTACGGGTAGTTGATTTGCCCGGCGAGCGCTTGGTCGTGGTCGCCGTCTTCGTAGCCGCCGTCTTGCCGGCCGCTGTCTTGCTCGTGGATGCCTTGCGCGAAGCTGTCGTCTTGCGTTTGGCGGCGGTCTTGCGCTTGGGAGCAGCCTTGCGTTCAGGCGCCGGTTTGCGCTTGGGAGCAGCTTTGCGCGGGGGAGCGGCCTTCGCCGGGGCAGGTTGCGTCTCTGACGCCGGCTCGGAAGCGGCGACAACAGGCGGTTGATGGGCCGGGGCGGGCTTGATGACAGTGGGCATCCAGACGTTGTCGAGGAACTCGCGCGTATCAGGCCACGACGCCCCTTCGCCTTCCGTCGAGCCGTGTTCCCACGCAATGGCTGCGTCGGTCGCCTTGCTGTCGGCGGCTCGTTTGAAACCGAACATCACGTCGAGGAACTCGCCGATCATGCCGGTCGGAACAGCCGTCGCGACGCGCAGAAATCGGTCGCGTAATAGCTGCTTGCACTGAAACGCCACGCCGCTGTCGGCACCCACGATCATCGCGTCCATGAGCAGCAACGGGCTGAAGGGTTCGAGCAGCCACGGGATCCAGCCGATCGGCGCGCTGCGCAGGCGGTACAGCAAGCTATCAAACGCCGTGCCCAACTGGCGGTCCGACACGCCCATCGAGAGCATCACGATGTCGTCCAGGCAGCGCTCCTCGAGGCCCTCGCGTCGATCGTCGCGGCTCTCGGCCAGCAGCTCCGCGATCGCGCACATGGCGGGGTTGTTGGCGTAGGCCGAGCCGTCGATATGTCCCGACCGCATCGGCAAGAACACGGGAAACGCGGATGTGCGCATCGCGGCCTCGATCGCGCTCATCGACAGCGTGGGATCGTCGCCGGGGTCTGTGGCGTGGCGGGCCAGGTTCGTGTAGGTGCGCGCGCCAAACTTCTCCTCGCCGCCCATGCACAGGGTGACGAGCGCGACGTCGTTGGTGAGCTGACCCAGGTTCACGTCCGAGCCGTCGCCGTTGTACCACTGGCCCAGCAGCTTCTCGAAGCGACCCGCCGGCAGCGCCGAAAACAGCCCGCTGGCGAGCCGCAAGATGCCCCCGAAGCCGATCGCGAGGCTCGCGCCAGCCTTGCCCGAAAACTCGATGGCGAGGGTCAGCCGGGCCTGCGCAAGCGCAAGTTCGGGGTCGTCCGGGTGCCAGATACAGTTGCGGCAGGTGCTGCTCTCTTCGTAGAGGTGCGGCGGTGTGAAGTCGGGTCCGGGGCCGCACTTGCCGTCGCACGAAGGCTTGGTCGCGAGCCACCGCTTGGCGTCGATGACGTTTTGAGGCGTGGACAGGTACAGCGACATCCAGCCGCCGTCGGAGGTGCCGGCGAACATGTCGATCGAGTTGAGGAAGCTGCGCTTGTACTTGGTCTGGACGTAGTACTCGATATCGAGCAGCTGGCGCGTGTAGGTCGGCGAACCCGGGCCACCGTCCATCGAGAGGATGCGGTACGGGCGATGCGGTGCAGACATGACGGCTCCACGGGTATTTGAAAGGTCCAAACTTCTACCACAGGCCTGCGCGCGCCGGAATCGGGCGCGAAGTTCACCAGGAGCTTTCCCGAACGCTGCTAACGTCCCTCACCAGACCAGCGCAGAGCGCGGCTGACCGGGAGTCGTCCGGTTCGGGCAGCGGGCGTGGTCGGCGCTGGCCCGGTGCGCATCAGCCACAGCGGCAGCTCGTCGGTTTGCGCGCCCACAGCGGCTTGCAGTCGCGCGGTGACGCCGAGCAGGCGGCGGTGCATACGCGTGCTGAGATCGGTCGGGAGCAGCCCCTGTGCGCCGTACCAGACCGCCAGCGGCGCCAAGCTCATCGGTTGCACAGCCCACTGCGCGGCATCCAGTCGCAGCCATGCGCGCATCGCGGCCCGTCCCACATCGACCAGCGCGGGCGGCTTTGGGGCTCGGACCAAGACCGCCACGAGCGCGCTGCTCGCCCGCAATTGCCGCGCCAGCGTCCGCCGTCCCGCGATCCGCATCGTCGCTGCCGGAAACGCATCCGTGAGCCGGGGCTGAGCCACCAGCGCTGCGATCGCCGTCCCTTCGATAAACGACGTCCCCAGCGTCGCGCGAGGCATCCCGTCGGCAGCCGGCGGCGTCGAATCCTCCCGCACCCACGCGAGGGCATCCGCAAAAGCACCCGGCGTGCTCCAAATCAAGCTATCGGCGTCTTCGAGCGCGGCTGAGAGCCGGCGGCTGCAAGCGCGCACCACAACCGTTCGTGTCTCAGCAGGCGACCCGGGATCCGCCGTCAACGAGTCCGCCAGGATCGCCGGCATCGCGCCGCGACCAAACGGCCTACGATCCGTGCACCGGGTGCTGAGCCGAACAGCGAGCGGATCCCGCAAGATGTCGCCGGCCTGCAACGACGCAACCAGCTGCGGGCCCGTATCAGACCATTGCGGCTGCTCGAAGTGCACAACAACCCCATGCTGACCGGCCGAAAGCGCCAACGACTCCGCGATGAAGCCGAGCGCCAGTCGCGACACCGCATCGTCGATGTTCAGCCGATGGCGACCGCGCTCGCCGTCGTGAAAAACGCGCAACTGCACCCGATCTGCTTCGGCCTGAGCTTCGAAAACAAAGGGCTGGTTGTTGTCGGCAGAAGGCGCACGACAGGCCAGCTCGACGATCGCCTCAACGGTCTGGCGGGGAATGGGCGTCGACACAGCGGCAGCCGTCCAATGCAGCGTTGAGGGACCAGTCGGTCAGCGGAAGAGGTCTGCCGCGGTGTGCTGAGTATTCAGTACTTGGTGACCAGGTCGAAGATGTCCTTGGCGATATTGCCAATGGGACCCGACAGAATGCAGCCGGTAACGGTCTTGGTGTGTTTGACGCCCGACAGGTAGACGGTGAACGAGATGCCGATATCGGTCGGCGGCGGCTTGCAGCTGAAGCCCTTGGTCATGCCGTCGGCGAACGCGCTCTGCGCCATCCACTCCTTGAGCATCTTGAGGTCGTCCGCGCTCATCTTCGACGTGGTCTTGTTGCCCTTCTTGTCGATCGCCATCGTGCCATCGAGGCCGACGTGCCAGCTCTCGGAACATACCTGCCCGGGCGGACACGGCCCCCAACCGCGGTTGATTTGAAACCCGGTCCAGGGCAGCGATGTCTTCGTGTCGGCCGCGCTGCTGACGTCGGTGCTACCGGCGTCCGGTAGAGGCTTACCGCAATCGCCCGACGCGACCATGTTGTAGCCGGACGGGCACCCCCAACCCGCGCCGTCGCAGACAACGCTGGTCTCGACGTCGCCGGAGCAACAGGTCTTGGCGGGCTTGGGTTTGCCCGCGCAGCCGCCCGCATCACCGGACCCCGCATCACCGGAAATCGTCGCATCGCCCTCTCCCGCGTCCTGCGGCGGGGTGGTGGCGTCGTCTGCAGCCGCATCATCTGCAGCTG
>CAZLMW010000028.1:0-5444 GCA_964560875.1 uncultured Enterobacteriaceae bacterium | reverse complement strand
CCATCGCGCCGCCACGATCAAGGACGGCAGGCGTCCGCGTCAATCAACGGTGAATCGACCGCTCGCCGTGGGTTGCCACCACGATCGCCGCGCCGTTATGGTCCGCCGCCGCCGCGTAACGACCATGCAAATCGCCCCAAGAGACCAGCGCCGCTTGCTCTACCGCGTCTGTGCGGTGCTGATCGCAATGCGGGTCGTGTCGATCTTTACGGTCGACCTCAACGGGCTGGAAGTCTCGGCCGCGCATGGTCTGGGCGCCGTGGCACCGCTGGGTCTGGGCGGCGTGCCCGTGCTCGGCAAGATCGTTTCGGCGTGGATGCACATCAGCGGCCACATCGCGGGCGTTGTGCGTCTTCCGTCGATCGCCCTGGACCTCGCCCTGCTGCTGATCGCCGTCGGCTACGCGCGGCTCAACGGTTGGGGGACGCTGGTCGGCTTGCTCAGCGGCATGTTCCTGGCGCTTGCGCCGTTCGGGCTCGACGAAGGTTGGCGCGCTGACGGCACCCCGTTGATGTCGGTGTTGGCGTTGTCCGCGCTGTTCCAGGCGCGCAAGGGGATCAAGCTCGGCCAGACCGCGCCGTCGTTCGTATCCGCCGGGCTACTCGCCGCTGCCACTGCGATCTCGCCGGTCGCCGCCCTGCTCTTGCCAGCAGGCCTCTACACGGCCATGCGCTCGGTGACGGGACCGAAGCCGAAATACACGCTCGCGGCCGCCTGGATCGTGGCGATCGGTGTCGGCATTGGCCTGCGGCTGGTCGTCGCGGACGGCATGCCACCGCAGGCATCGCTCGCTGCAGCGTGGTTGGCAGACGCCCGCTTCAACGGGGCGGATATCGCCCTGCCCGACGGTGCGCTGGACGGCTTCTTCGAGGCGCTCATCGCGTTGTCACCGGGCGGGGCGACCGGGGAGCTGGCGGCATCGCTGCAGCTTCACGAAGCGCCCGCCTGGCGGGTCTGGCTCGGCGCGACGTTGTGGCCCCTGGCGCTGGCGGGGCTGTTCGTTGGGCAGGTGATCGCCGACCCCGCGATCCCCAAGCGCGCGGCTGTTTCGGACAGCGCTGGCGCCGGCGCGGCTGATGGGTGGCGATCGCTCGGTGTCGCTGTGCCCACCTCGCCAAAGATTCTCGGTGAACGTGACTACATGCCGTTGCTGCTCGGCATGCTGGTGCCTTGTGGGTGGGTCGCCTGGGCGTGCGCGCGCAGCAATCCGGCCGGCATCCCCGAGGCGCTGGCCATCGCCCGTCCGTGCTGCGCGCTCGTGCTGGGGCTCGGATTGACCGGCTTGGCCGGCGCACGTTTTGGCGCCGAGGACCACCAGAGACGTCGGTTCGTCGCCACGATGGTCGCCGTCACGCTCGTCCAGTTCGCGCTCGGCGGCCACCACGTCCTCGTCGGCACATCGTCGATGCAGCGCATCGCGGCGACCAAGGTCGCTGTGTTCATCAACGAAGAGGTCAGCCCCCTCGGCGACAAAGGCGCCGTCATCGCGCTCGGCCCGCACGGGCTCGAGGTGGCCTACAAACTGGACCCCTATCAAAGCGCGGATCGCGTGGCCCGGAGCACGACCCGACCGCGCGACGCAGCCCAGATCGCTGAGAAACTCCTCGAAAAGCCGCGATCTGTCATCGCCGTGACCGGGGATCGCGACGCGGTGGAGGCCAACGGCATCGCGATCGGCGGCGGCCAGGGCGCGGGGATGGTCATCGACAGGCTCCTGCACACCCGCGGGTACACGATCGAGGAAGACGGCGCCCGGTACCTCGAAGCCATCGCGGTGCGCGTCTATCGTCACGACGGGCCGACAGGCGGAATCGCCATCAAGCCGCAGCTCGCGCCGGGCGTCGCGCCGTGACCGAAGCGCTCGAAAACACAGACCAGGGCGTCATCGGCGCTCATTTGCAGGGCGCGCTCCAAGCACATTTGCGGGGTTTTGAAGCGCGGCCCGGCCAGCGCGAGATGATCGCCGCCGTCGACCGCGCCATCGTCCGCGGAGAGGACCTCGTGGTCGAAGCGGGCACAGGCACCGGAAAAACGCTCGCCTACCTGCTGCCGATCCTCACCGCCGGCTGCCGCGCCATCGTCGCGACGGCCACCAAGCAGCTGCAAAACCAGGTGATGGAACACGACGTGCCCGTCGCGATGGCAGCCACCGGGGCGACGATCGACGCAACGGTCCTCAAAGGTCGCGCCAACTACATCTGCCTGCATCGCCTCCACGGCGAGCTCAATCGCAACGCGCTGCGCACCGCCCCGCTGGCCCTTCGCGCGGTCGAAGACGCCTCGCTGCACAGCGATACCGGCGACATCGGTCATGTCCGCGGCGTCGACGAAAACGATCCCGTCTGGCCGCGCGTGACATCCACGAGCGACAACTGCCTCGGCGGCGAGTGTCCAAGCTACGAAGACTGTTTTGTTGTGCGCGCGCGCAGGAGAGCCCTCGCGGCGGACCTTGTCATCGTCAACCACCACGTCCTTCTGGCCGACTACGCGCTGCGCGAACGCTGGGACGGCGCGATGCTGCTGCCGGGCGCCGATGTGATCGTCGTCGATGAGGCCCACGCGCTGCCGGACGTCGCGGTCGCGTTTTTCGGGGTCACGCTGAGCACACGTCGCACGGCGCGACTCTGCAGCGATCTCAACCAGCTCGCCGCGGAGCTCGGCGGCGAAGCGGGGCGCGTTGTTGGCGACATCACCGCCGCCCTGATCGAAGCACTACGGCCGTTGTGGCAGGCCGCTGATGGCCGTGAGGGGCAAGCCGTCATCGACGAAAAGCTCTTCGCCCGCCTCATCAAGCCCCGCGACGCGGTCTCCGGGGTGCTGCACAACGCGTGGCAGAGACTTGGCGCCAAGAACGTCAGCGCGGCGTCCAACGCGGTCGGCAAGGCGCGCGACGTCATCGAAGACCTCGAACGCGATCTCCACCACGTCATCGCCCGCCCCGAAGACGACAGCGACGGCGAAGCGATGGTGCGTTGGGTGCAGAGGCGTCGTACCGGCATGGCGTTCATCGCGCGCCCGGCAGACTGCGGACCGATTCTGCGGCGCACCCTGCTGGCCGAGAAGGCAACGCGCGTGTTCACGTCCGCCACGCTCGCCATCAAGGACGACTTCTCCGCGTTCACGACCGCTGCTGGACTGACCGGCGAGACCGAACAGCTGCGTCTGCCGGGCGGCTACAACTACGAAAACCAGGCGCTGCTCTATGTCCCCGGCAGCTTACCGTCACCCTGGGAGTCCGGGCGGGACGAAGCGCTCGCCCGGGAAATCGCACGCCTTGTCGACGCGGCTGGCGGCGGCGCGTTCGCCCTCTTCACCAGCAGACGCGGAATGCGCGACGCCTATCACCGCCTCGCCGACCGCCTGCCGATGACCGCCATGATGCAGGGCCAGGCCGGCCGCTCTCAGCTGCTCTCCCGTTTCGCCGCCGAACAGCCCGCTGTCCTGTTCGCCACGATGGGGTTTTGGCAGGGCGTCGACTTGCCCGGCGATCTCTTGCGCCTGGTCATCCTCGACAAGGTCCCCTTTCCGCCGCCCGACGATCCGCTGTTCGCCGCCCGCAGCAAGCGGCTGGAAGCGTCGGGCAGCTCCTCTTTTGCGCGCCTGAGCATCCCGGCCGCCGCGACCATGCTCCGCCAGGGATTCGGTCGCCTGATCCGCAGCCACAAGGACCGCGGCGTCGTCGCCATCCTCGATCCGCGCTTGACCCGCAAAGGTTACGGCCGCCGGCTCCTCGGCTCGCTGCCCCCCGCCCGCCGGACCGCGTCGTTCGTCGACGTGCAGGCCTTCTTCTTGAAGCCGGCGTAGGCGGCGTCGATCGCGTACCATCGAGCCATGCGATTTTCGCTGCCGCTGCGCATCTTCATCGGCTTTGCGGTCGTGGTCGCGTGCTTCGGCACGGCCTCGCTCTACGCCGTGGCCTCCGTCACGAGCCTGCGCCACGAACTTCACGTCCTTCGCAAACGCGCGCTGCCGTTGCTCGAGTCCCTGCGCCAATCCGGTCTTGAGCTGCGCGGTTTCGACGAAGCCCTGCAGCGGGCGGCCCCGCATGACCTCGACTGGGTGGCCCGCTTCGTGCCTGGCGCCCGCCCCTACGCCCGCATCGATCGGATTCGCAAGCAGCTGCGCCTCTTCAAGCTGAGCAGCAAACCGCCACGCCTTGCCCGCTTCGTCATGGCCGCGCCGCTGCCCCTGCCCGCGCTCGACTCGGTGCTGGCCGATCAACGCCGCTCGACCGCCGCGCGCGATCGAATCGCCAAGGACGCCAACCTCGTCACGCTCTTGCCCAAACGCAAACTGACCGCGCGGGACGACGCCGCCGCATTCGATGAGCTCGTAGTCGCCCTGCGAACAACGGTCGCCGAACGCCGCTACAGCGAGGCCGCCCGGCTGGTTGTCGAGCTGCGCCGCCTCATTCGCTCGGTGCACACCGCTCTTGGACGCAGCGAACGCACCTTCGAACAAGCGCTCAACCAACGTTTCGAAGCCGCCGAACAAAGCGAAGCGCAGCTTTCCCTCGTCGTTGTCGCGTCGCTCGGCGTCGCACTGGGCATCTCGATCATCGCGTTGCTGGTCATGCTGGCGACGCTGCGACCGCTCAACCACCTCGCCGATGTCGTCCGTCGTTTCGCGCGCGGCGAACGAGAGGCGCGAGCCGATACCGCAGCCGCCGCCGAGATCCACGAGCTCGCCGTCGAATGGAACCGCATGGCCGACGCGCTGGCCGAACGGGAAGCGCTCCTGGCCGGCCAACGCGAGGACCTGTCACGCTCGGAACGACTGGCGACCCTCGGCCAACTGGCGGCGCGAATGGCCCACGAGATTCGCAACCCCTTGTCGTCGATCGGCCTCAACGCCGAGCTGCTCGAAGACGACCTGCGCAAAGACAACCTGCAGCTCACCGAAGCCCGCGAGCAGCTCGATGCCATCGGTCGCGAGGTCGAACGGCTGCGCGGCATTACCGAGAGCTACCTCGAGCGCGCGCGCCGCCGCCCCGAAGAGACCGAGCGGGTCGACATCGCCGACTTGATGGGGCGCCTCGTTGACTTCATGCGCGGCGAATTGGGGCGCCGAAAGGTCCATGTCGAAACCAACCTCGGCGCCAACCTGCACGCCGAGATCGACGACCGCCAAATCCGCTCGGCGCTGTGGAACCTGGTGCGCAACGCGTGGGAAGCGATGCCCGATGGCGGCATGCTCTGGCTCGACGCGACCAGGCGCACCAACGATCACGGCACGTGGGTCGTCATCGGCGTGGAAGACAGCGGCGCCGGAATCGAGGACCAGGCCCGCGCGCGCCTGTTCGAGCCCTTCTTCACCACCAAGGAGCGTGGCACCGGCGTCGGCTTGACCCTCGTCTCCGAAGCGGCTCGAACCCACGACGGAAAGGCCGAAGCCGTCCCGCCCCGCCACGGCAGCGGCGCCCGCTTCGAGTTGTCCTTGCCCGC
>CAZLMW010000027.1:0-76431 GCA_964560875.1 uncultured Enterobacteriaceae bacterium | reverse complement strand
CACGCGGCCTTCTCCGCACAGCCGCCGCCGCTGCACACAAAGCCATCAGCCGAGATATGCGCGCAGGAGCCGCTGATGCTGATGCAGGCGTCGCGGGTGCAGGGTTTGCCGTCGTCGCAGTCCTTGGCGCTCACGTCGGCGCACTTGCCGGCGCCGCTGCAGGTGGTGTTGCCCCAGGCGTCCATGCGCGTAACGAGCCCGTGGTGAAACCAAGCGGTCCCGGAGTTGACGCCCACGTAGCCGGCGCTGAACACGCCGTCTTTGAGCGCGAGGAGCGTCCGCAGGCCGTCGTCGCCGGCCCGATACGTGACCGCTTCCTTGTGCAGGTTGAAGTCGACATCCACGCTGCCAAACCACGCGTCCTGACCGGTGGCCTGCCCCTTCTTGCTGCCGACCAGGAACCAGCCGTCGCCGCCGCTTCCCGCGCGACGGGCAAAGGCCCTCACCACCACGCCGTTGCCGAGAGAACGATCCCAGAGCGTATTGCCCGCGAGGTCGATCTTGGCCACGGCGCCGAACGTGCCAGAGGTTTTGTCGTAGCCAACCCCGGCCGCCACGACGCCGCCGGCGACCGCGGCAACGTCATAAAACGAGGCGTCGGCGCCCTCCACACCAACGCCGCGGTCGGCGGTGAACGCGAACTTCTTGTCGACCCGCACAACGCCGCGCTGCGTTCCGAGGCTTGGCCCGTCCTTGGCGCCAACGACAAACGCGACGCCGTTTTCGGCGATGGCGACGGCCTCGGCTTTGAACTTCTGCGACTTCATGGCGGAGTTGCCGAGCACGATTCCGCTCTGCGTCACCCGCTTGAAGATCGGCGTTTGGGCCCCCTTGAAGCCGGGCGCGTTGCCGATGACCGCGATGTCACCGCTGCCGTAGGACGCGACGCCGGTCGCCCACTCCTTGACGCCACTGACGGCCGCGGGCAACGGCTTGATGGTGCCGACCACGCCGTCCTTGACGTGCCACATCCCGTTCTTGCCGCCGCCTGCGCTGCCGATGGCCCAAAAACCGCCGCCGACCGCCGGTACGAGGCCCGCAACATCGCCCGCGTCCGCTGGGAGCTGCTTTTCGACCGAAGTCAGCTGCTTGCCGCTCTTGTCGTAGCTCGTAAACCGCCACCAGGCCTTGATGTTGGCGGTCGGCGTCTTCTTCTGAACCCGGGCCATGGCGACCAACCAACGATCCCCATCAGCCGCTACAGCGTTCGCCTGCATGTGCATGTGCGGCGCCGGGTCGATGACGCGCGACCACAGCTTCTTGAGCGCCCCCTGCACGCACTGACCGGCCTTGCACGCGCCGCCGAGGCTGCATGAACCGCCGTTGCCCTGGCACGCCGAACCGTCCGCGGCGATCGTCGTCACGCACTGGAAGTTGTTGGAATCCTTAGACTGGCACTTCGAAGCGAGGCAAGCCTTGGTCGATACGTTGCACTTGACCAGCGCGCCCGACTTGCAGGTGCCGTTGTCGCAGACGTCGCCCACCGTGCAGCCATCTTTGTCGGCGTCGCAGGCGTTGCCGTGACGCTTCTTCTTGTCGAACGTGCAGTTGCCGGTCTTGGGGTCGCAAGCGGCGACGGTGCAGGCGTTGGCGTCCTTGCAGTGGTCCTTTTTCGGCGCGAACACGCAGCCGTTTTTCGGGTCGCAGGTATCGAGCGTGCACGCGTTGTTGTCGTTGCAGACGAGCTGGTCACTGCCGGTGCATTTGCCGGTCTTGCAGGCGCTCTTCTTCGAACAGACCGTGCCGTCGTCGCAGCCGGTTCCGTCAGGTCGCGGTTTGAGCGCGCACTTGCCCGCCGCGCAGCTATTGGCCAGGCAGGCGGTGTCGTCCTTGGGGTTGCAGAAGACCTTGGTCGCCGGGTTGTTGACGATGCACTTCCACTGCTTGAAGTCCTTGGACGACTTGTCGCAGAACACGACGCCGTTGCAGTCATCGCCGTCGTCGTGGCTGGTGCAATCGGCGGCGCTTTGGCAGGCGCAGACCTTCTTGCCGCCCAGACACTGGCCGTCCTTGTTGCAGTAGTCCCCGGTTGTGCACGCGTTGCCGTCCTGGCAGGCGGTCCCAAAGGCGCGCGGCGTGAGCAGGCAATGGCCCGTCGCCGGCTGGCAGGCGCGGGTGAGACACGCCGTGTCGTCGGTCGTCTTGCAGGTCACAACCGTCTTGGGGTTGAGCACGCATTTGCCCGCCACCTTGTTGCAAAAAAGCGTGCCGTTGCAGGCGTCGCCGTCTTCCTGCTTGGCGCAATCGGCGTCCTGGCTGCAGCTGCAGGTGTCTTTGCCTGGCTTGCACACGGTCGCTGCGCAGAGATCGCCGGCCGTGCACGCGTTGCCGTCGTCGCACGACACGACCGTCTTGGTGGCGGCGGCCGCCGGTTTGACCTCGTTGTAAATCGCGCCGTCGGCGTACTTCACGGCAAAGACGTGATCGGCGCGAATGGCGCTGCATGTACCCGTCTTGGGGTCACACGCGTTCTTCTTGCAGTCGCTGTCGTCGACACTGGGACACGACTTGATGGTCGATGGATTGAGCTCGCATAGCTTCGTCGCCGCGTTGCAGAACAGCGTGCCGTTACAGAGGTTGCCGTCGTCCTTGGCGACGCAATCGCTGTCAGCCTTGCACTTGCAGACGTCCGTGCCGCCCTTGCACTTGCCGACCTTGCATGTTTCGCCTTTCGTGCAGGTGTTGGCGTCGTCACAGCCGCTGTTCTCGTTGGCGGGCTGCAGCACGCAGGCGCCGGTGGTGGGCACGCACTTGTTCTTGGCGCACTGTGTGTCGGTGACGGTTGCGCACGTGATGGTGGTCGCAGGGTTGGGCTTGCAGACGCCCTTGTTGCCCGTGCCGCTCTTGTCGCAGTAGAGCGTGCCATTGCAGAAGTCGCCGTCTTCCTGGTCGAGGCAGTCGATGTTCTTCTCGCAGGCACAAACCGAAAGATCGGCGGTGCACGTGGACACGCCGTCGCTGCCCTTCTTGCAGGTTCCTTCATTCTTGCAGCTCGAATTGGGGTCGCAGTCGGCCCCGTCCTTGGCGGCGACGACCACGCACTTGCCGGTGTTGGGATCGCACGTGTTATTGGAACAGGCCGTGTCGGCGTTGCTCGAGCACGCGACGACGGATGCCGCGTTCAGCTTGCAGCGAGGCGGAAAGACGGACTTGTCGCAATACAGCGAGCCGTTGCACAGGTCCTTGTCGTCGTAAACGGCGCAGTCCTTGCTCGTCTTGCACTGGCACCAGGACTCGGCGCCGCCGACGCACTTGCCGGCTTTGCAGCTGCTGTCGACGGTGCAGGCGTCCGCGTCGACGCATGGCGTCCCGTCGGCCTTGTGAACGGTCTCGCACTTACCGGTTTGCGGCGCACACACGGAGCCAGCGCACAACGCCTCGGCGCCGCTGCTGCCCGGATTGAGCTTGCAGACCACGACCGTCGAGGGTTTGACCCGGCACTTATGCGGCACCTGCGCGAGGTCGCAAAAGAGGGTGCCGTTGCACAGGTTTCCGTCTTCGAAACCCGCGCAGTCCTTCGTCGATTTGCAGTCGCATCCGGCCGACACGCCAACGCAGCTGCCGGCAACGCAGCGGTCGTTCTGGGTGCACGGATCGCCGTCGTCGCACGCGGTCTGCGATGGCCCGAGCACGCATTTACCCGACACGCAGTCGGCTTTCATACAGGCGGTGCCGGGCTGATCGCAGTCGGCCGCCTTTGTGCACTCGGGCGCGGTGCCGGCATCGATGGACGTGGGGCCCGTATCGGCCTGCGCGGTATCCACGGTACCGACGTCAAGACCGGTGTCGGTTTCGGCGCCGACCTTGTCGCCGTCGACGGGTTCGGGATCGCCGCCGCAACCAGCGGCCACGAGGACCATGACGGTGAGCACCGGGCAAACGACCGAAGACACATCGAGCCGCTGCCACCCGGTGGGAGAACGCATCATCGAAAGCTCCAACAGAGGGCGGAGCTCAGTGTATCAAGCGACGGCGCCTCGTGCCTCATGTTGTAACGCGGCGATCGGGACGCACTTGCGCAGCCGCGTTCGGCCAAGGGACCAGTCGGCGAGCAAACGTTGAGCGACCGCGCTGCCGGTCGCAGCGAGGTGACGCTTGAGCAGTTCACCGATGTCCTCCGCATCCGCGTCCGACAGCGCAACAGACCGGAGGTATTCGTCGTTGATGCGCGCGGTCGCTTCCCGGAAAAGATAGACCTCACCGCCGGTCATTCCAGCGCCGACGTTGAACGAGACATCGCCGAGGATCACCACCTTGCCCTGGGTCATGTACTCGCAAGCATGCAGACCCGCCCCCTCGACCACAGCGATGGCGCCGCTGTTTCGTACGGCGAATCGATCCCCGGCCTGGCCGCGCACGAAGAGCTCGCCGCCGGTCGCACCGTAGAGCGTGCCGTTGCCGACGATCGCGTTTTCCTCGGCCGCAAACGTGGCGGCGCGGTGGGGAACGATGACGACCCGTCCACCGGACATCGACTTGCAGACGTTGTCGTTGGCTTCACCCTCGAGACGGACGTCGACGCCGCCGACGAGAAACGCCCCAAAGCCCTGCCCCGCTGACCCGGTGAAGGTAAGCGACACCGTTTCGGCCGGCAGCGTGTGGGAATCGTGGTCGGGCGATGTTCCGCTGCGCAGACTGTCCATGCGGCGTTGGTGGGATTGGCGCGCGAGCTCGCCGGAGAGCTGGGTGAGCACGGCTCGGTCGATCGAGGCGATTCGGTAGTCACGGCGGACCTTCTCACCGCGTTCGATGGCGGGTTTGCAGTCGCTGGTGACGCGGGCTCCGAGGCGGCCGACGGGCACGCGGTCCGGGCGATGCTTGGCCCGGGCGACAAAGTGGGTGCCATCGAGGAAGTAGTCGAGATCGAGGCCCCTCTGCGCGGCGATTTCGGCGTGGTTGGGGTGGGCGCGCAACAGGCCCGTGCGGCCCACCAGGTCCTCGAACCGCGTGACGCCGGCGCGCGCCATTTGGCGACGCACGTCCTCGGCAATGAGGTGCAACAAGCGGACGATGTGCTCGGGTTTGCCGCGGTACTTTTCCAGGAATCGAGGCTCGTGGGTCGCGATCCCGCGCGGGCAGCGGTTCTTCTCACAGATGCGCGCGATGATGCAGCCCTGCGCGACGAGCACGAGCTTGCCGAACCCAAACTCCTCGGCGCCAAGGGCGGCCGCCACGACGATATCGGCGCCCGTGTGCAGTCCGCCATCGACGCGCAGCGTGACGTGGTGACGCAGACCTTGCTGAATGAGCGTCTGGTGAACGTCGACGAGGCCGACTTCCCAGGGCAAACCGGCATGCATCATCGAGGTGAGCGTCGCTGCGCCCGTCCCGCCGCTGCCGCCCGAGACCTGGATCACATCCGCCCCGGCTTTGACGACGCCGGCCGCAACGGTCCCGACGCCCTTGCCGGCGACGAGCTTGACGCAGATGCGCGCGGACGGAGAGAGCTGCTTGAGCTCGTAGATGAGCTGCTTGAGGTCTTCGATGCTGTAGATGTCGTGCTGGGGCGGGGGCGAGATGAGGTCGACACCCGGCGTCGCATGCCGGGCCCGCGCGATGGTGGAGCTGACCTTCACCCCCATCAGTTGGCCCCCTTCGCCGGGTTTGGCGCCCTGGGCCATCTTGATCTCGATCTCGTCGCCGGTGACCAGGTACTCCGCAGTTACGCCGAAACGACCCGAAGCGATCTGCTTGGTGGACGCGCAGGTTCCGTCGACGAAGTAGTACGGGTTCTCGCCGCCCTCGCCGCTGTTGGACCGACCGCCGACCGCGCGCATCGCCATGAAGATGTCGCGCTGCGCTTGCGCGGACAGAGCGCCGAAGCTCATCGCTCCCGATCCGAATCGACGCAGGATCATCGACGCGGGTTCAACGGCGGACAGCGGCACACCGGAACGCGACGGGCGTACATCGAGCAGGTGAGACAAGCGCGCGGGGCCGTCACCGGCCTGGTCCAGGTAGCGCCGCCACAGCTCGTCGGATTTCGCGGCCGAGACACCGTCGGCGACCAGCTCGTGCACAGTCTTGGATCGGGGCGCGGTCATCGCATGACGCTCACCGGTAGCGCGTCGACCAGGCTCCTTGAACCGGTGGATGCGCGGCAGCTTGTTCTCGCCGCCAGATGCCCTTGCGGTCGCCAGCAAATCGGCGCCCAGGTCGAGCAGAGACAAGCCGCCCACGGGCGATGAAACCCCGGGGAAGAACGCGTCCACGACGTCACGACCGAGGCCAAGCGGGGTGTAGAGTTTGCTGCTCTGGTAGCTGCGCAGCACCGAAATGCCGACCTTGCTCATCACCTTGAGCAGCCCTTTTTCGAGCGCCCGCAACAAGTTGGCTTCCCGCGCCGCTGCATCGAGGCCGCGCAACTCCCGCTGGGTTGTCGACCGCGCCCATGCCAGGGCGAGCCACGGACAAACCGCCGTCGCGCCAAAGCCGATCGCGCAAGCAAGGTGATGCGGGGTGCGGATGTCGCCAGCTTCAACGACAACACTCGCCTCGAGGCGCAGCCCCCACTTGTTGAGGGCGTTCACCACCGAACGCAGCGCGAGGAGGCTGGGAACAGGTGGTCGCTCGGCACACGCACGTCGATCGCTGAGGATCAACACGGCCCTTCGGCTCCGCACGGCGGTCAACGCATCGTCGGCGATTCGCCGCAGGGCATGGTCGAGTCCCTCGGGCCCCGCGGCGGCGTCAAAAGTCGCGTCGATCAACGCCTGGTGCACCCGCATATCGCCGATCTTGAGGTCCGAGAGGGAGTGGATCGCCGCCATTGCGGCGCTGGACACGAGCGGGGAATCCAGCGACCACGCCGGGACCGGAGGAAGCAGCTCCTTGGGGGCGAAGATGTTGGGCCGTTTGCCGAGCGCGGTTGAGAGGTCGGTGACCATCCGCTCACGCAGGAAATCGAGCGGCGGGTTGGTGACCTGCGCGAAATCCTGGAAGAAGAACTCGTATACGCCGCGGCGAACGCTGGACAACACGGCGGGCTGGGCTGTGTCGCCCATCGAACCGATCGGCTCCTTGCCGTGGTGGATCATCGGCACCAGCACGCGGTCGACCTCGTCGCGGGTCACGCCATACAGCCGCAGTTGAGCGATGGAAGGGGCATCCGGCTCGACGACGTCGCTGTTGTCGATGGGCAGCTTGGCCAGCCGAGGCTCGAACGACGCGCCCCGGTTTTCGCGCGAACGGCTGGGGTCGCGAAAGTGGATCTCGCCGTCATCGAGATTGACGCGCACACCGTGGCCGGCGTTGAGGGTGCCCTTTGCGACCACGGCGGTTTCGTCGACACCGAAGATCCCCGCCTCGGACGCGAGGAAGAACGCGTCATCGGTCATCGCCCAGCGGCACGGACGGAATCCATTGCGATCGAGGCGAGCCCCCACAGCGTCACCGTCGGCGTAGGTGAGGAACGCTGGGCCGTCCCAGGGCTCCATCGCGCGTCCCCAGAATCGGTAGTAGCCGGTCTGCGGTCCGGCGGGTGGGACCATGATGGCGAGGATGTCTTCGGTATGCGGCATCGAGCTGCGGTATTTCAGCGCCTCGACGGCTTGGTTGAGGCTGCCCGAGTCGCTCGTGTGCCCGTGGGTCAGCAGCTCATCACGCGGCAAACCGAGCGCTTGTTCGCGTGAGTACGACCAGCTCCGGTTGCCGGCGATGGTGTTGATTTCACCGTTGTGCGCGATGAGCCGGAAGGGCTGGGCGCGATCCCACGAGGTGCGCGTGTTGGTCGAAAAGCGGCGATGAAAGAGGGCGAACCGGGTGACGAACCGGGGATCGGTGAGATCCGGATAGAAGGGCGCGAGATCCTCGGAACGCGTGAGCGCCTTGTAGACGATGGTCGATGGCGACAGCGACGCCATGTGCAGATCGAGGGCGGCACCGGCGGCGCGCAGGCGGCTGCGGGTTCGTTGTTGGGCGAAGTGGAGCTGGGCGTTGAACGCCGATTCGGTGCGAATAGCGGCCGGCTTGGCGAAGATGATGTGGACGATATCGGGGCGGCTGCGGGCGGCTTCGGCGCCGAGCACATCGGTCTGAATCGGGACCGGGCGGCGATCGATGATCTCAAACCCGGCGAACGCGAAGACCTCGCGGAAGATGCGCAATGCCCGGCGGCGCTTGTCGGGGTCCCGGCTCACGAAGACGGTTGCGACCGCCACGGTGCCTCGCGCGTGCCCCAGCAGCTCAAATGGGATCTCGGCCATGATCCCGGCGCCGTCACTTGTGACGCCGTCAGCGCCGACGGCCCCGCGGTGTTCGACGCAGGACAGCGCGCCGATCGCCGTACGGAGAAAATCGTGACGCGACTCGCACCGGCGACTGACGACGAAGCCCACGCCGCAGGCGGAGCGTTCATCGGCGAGGTGCGCGTTGCTGGTGGCGAAATCGTTGGCTTCAGATGCGTCGTCGAGATCGCCCACGCTGGCCGTCTCGGGGCTCTTTGAATCGTGCAAGCGTTGGCCTCTCCGCCGCGACAACGGCTCGTTCCCACCGCTGTCCATGTTGCGGATCGTCGGGCAATGACGCAAGGCGTCAAAGTGCGTCAGGGTGCGGCTCGCCTCGGTCGGGGGCGCTGCCGCGCCGCCCTCCCGAGTCGACCCCCACCCAAAGGGCCGCCCTGTGGCCACTGGATTCGGATCCATTGAAATCGCCCGTGATCCCGGGACGTTGATTCTTCACGAATGCGCTTTTGAGTGGAATGGTCGTTGACGCTGGCTCGACGCCACAATCCGGTGCCGGCGCTGCCGGCAGCCCGGTCGCATACACCGCGATCACGAAGGCGCACCGCGACGCATTGCTCACCGCCGCAGATCTCGAACAACGCAGCCGCACACTCGGCCCTGGCTGGCGTGTGGGCGACAACGGCCGGTCACTGGTATGTCCAGCGGGCAAACCGCTGCGCGCCGGGGCAATCAGGCCATACGAAACCGGTGGCCTGGGACTGCGCCTGCGCGGCACGAATCGCAACTGTAGCGCCTGCCCGCTGCGGGCGAACTGCAGCAAGTCACAGACGCCTCGGTTTCGAAAGGAAGTGTGGCTGCACGTGCCGCCAGAGACGGTCGCCACGGTGCTTCCCCGTGGGCTCCAACTCCAACCGGTTCAAAGTCCGCGACACACCTCCGCACGCTCAAAGCATCCCAGAGACCCCACAGCTCTGCCCTGGAAGCCGCCATCGCCGTCCAGGGCAGGCGACATACAGACCGAGAGCGCACCGCTGATCCCGACTGAACTGAGCCGACTATGGCGTGAGGCCTACCGCGACATCGTCACGTCGGTCTCCGTGAAGGTGCCTCGGCAAACCCAGCGGCGCCGCAGATCGTGGCTGGCTCACGAGGTGTTTGTTGCCCTTTCAGGCACGAGCCGAGATCTCCCCGGGTAAGAACACGTTGCTTCGCCGCACGACCGCCGGATGCACACAGCTTCGCTCAGGTCATCGGAGCTTCGCGGCAGAAAGCCCGCTCGCCCCGCCAGGCTGCGCCTCGCATCCGGTTCCTGTCCGTCGGCCCACGGCTTCGCTCCACGCTGCCTTCGGACGGTCGGTCGCCCTTCCGCCCTTGCGTTTCACTTCCTTCGCGATGACCTGCTCAGGAGAGGACTCTCACCTCCAACGACGTGCCCATGCCGGGCGCACTTTCTTCGCAGCGCAAGCGCCGCTGCGCGCCAAGCGAGCCTCCGGCATCGCGGCTTTGCCGATCCCCAGACGGACACATGTGGTGCTCGGACCTGCCCGACTCAAACGATCCACACCCAGTGCGTCATTTTCCGGCGGAGAGCCCGACAACCGCAAACGCGTAGACCTGTTTCTAACGGGCGTTCCACGGGTTAACCCACTGATATAGCTTCGAAGCGATGAAACGCAGCCTTGGTGCCCTGGCGTGCCCGTGGTGCGATTTTAGCCTCCGAAAACGGCCAAATTCCGCCTCCGCGCGCGCAGATCGGGGGTCTGATATCGAGATCGCGTCCGTCGCGTGCGCGATGACAAGGGCGGGCAGGCAACGTGAAATGACGAGGCGGGGCGGGGCGGTCCCGAAAGTCTCAATGTGAGCGATGTATGCGGACGAGAAGTGAACGACTGAACGGCCGCGGAGGTCCCACGGGGAGGGTGGGACCGGTCTCGAGACCGGTGTTTTGGCGTGGCGATGGGCTGTAAGTGCTGGGATTTGTTGCGGTGCGAGTTGGCACGGAGCTTGCTTGTACGAGCCCGGTGCCTGTAGACGGCGCCGCCGGACGGTGCGTGCGACCGTCCGGATGAGCAGCATGGTTGGCTGGCCGGGGGGCGCGCGAGCGTCTGGTCCCGGGTGGTGGTGGCTGCTTGGCCGCGCAGTAAATCCTGCGCGGTGTCTACGGGGGAGGGCGCAGCCGCGTCATCGCCGCGGTTCGTCCGCCGGCGGGACGAGGCACGTTTTTGGGGTCCTGTTTTTTTTCGGGAGGGCCCTAAAAATAGAGGTCGATCTTCGGGACGCCGCCAGCAATACACGTCAACGTTCGCGTCGCTCGCCCGCACTACTTCTTCGTGCACGGCAAGCTGAACGAACCGGCCACCTCGCCGTGCTCGCCCCCGTTATCCGCCCAACTCGCGCTGAATGTCCCCGAGATGTCGCTCTTCGCCGGGCCGCCGACTTTCACCACGATTTCGTTCTTCGTGAGGTTCTTCGACAAGCTGTTCAGCGGTGCTCCCATCGCGTTGCCGATGCTGATCCCGCCCCCGGCCTTGAACGTGTGCGTACCAGCGGCGCCGTTGGCGGTCGGCAGGTTGAACCACACCTGGAACAGGTCGATATCGCCGACCTTCGCAGGATCGGGCCGGCAGGTCGCAAACCACTGGATCTTCTGGCACTGCACGGTGGTCCCCGTGGTCCTCAGGTTGTTGTCCTTGTACATGCACTTCATCGCGAAGCTGTTGCCGTTGTGTTTGCCGGTCGCCTCGAAGTGGGCGTCCCCGCTGGTCGTCGCGCCTGAATCGGCTCTCGCCCCGGTGTCGTGGGTTGCGGTGTCGGTCCCATTTGCCCCATCGGCTTGCGAACCGCCGCTGTCGGAGTTGTTAGAAGCGCTCGGAGCGGGATCGCCCTCGCAAGCCGCAAGGAGGCAGACGACCGCCGCAAAAAGAACAAATAGCCGTACGAGTTTCATCATGATCCTTGTCGTGGCGGATGGACCGACGCGTCACACCAGTTTCTTAGGCACCGCGAACCGAACCAACTCGCCTTCGCCGCCACGCATCGAAGACAACGGTCCTTGAAACCGGATGGAAGCTAGACCGGCGGTCGGGTATTTGAAGCGAATTGCGTCGAGAAGGTCGGGGTGGCCGGACCCGGCGAGGTTGCACACCAGCATGTGCGTGCCGGGATTGTGACCGATCATCAGCAGGTCTTCGACGCCGTCATCAACCGCTGCGGCCAGCTCGAACAGGCCCATCGTCCCCGACTCGTAGATGCGGGGCTCGATGCGCACGTCGGTCGTGTCGGGCAGGTAGGGCAGCAACCCCTTGAGCGTCTGCCGCGTGCGTTGTGCCGATGAACACAAGATCAGGTCCGGCGCGATCCCTTCCTGCTGCATGTACGCGCCCATCAAGACCGCAGCGCGCTCTCCGCGGTCGTCCAGCGGCCTGTCGTGGTCGCGCAGTGACGGGTCATCCCAGCTGCTCTTTGCATGCCGCAACATGTGCAAGGTCGCCATCGGTCCTCCGCGAATCGGGTCTCTCGCCCGTGTTTTTCAGGAACGCCGTGAACGGGCCACCAAGACGTTTGATCACATCCGCGTCGCTGTCGAAATGCGCCACCAGCTCCGCCGGTGTTCCAAGGAACAACGCCGCGTGGGGCGAAAATCCCGGCCGGCCGAGGTTGCTCAGGTACCAGTTGCGACGCTCCACGATGATGTCGCCCGACCGCAGCTTGGGCAGCACGACGTCGAGGTCCGCTTCCTTGATGAGATGCTTGCCCGATCCGCGCCATCGCGTGTCGCCCAGCCACGGCGCGATGTCGTTGCGCCCGATCAGCGAAATCGGCTTGAGCCGCGCCCGGAGCTGGGCGGCATGTGCGCCGGTCCCCAGCGCCAGCAAGTAGAGGCGCACCTCGTCATCTTTCGGGACACGCCACGCATCGAGAAACATGTCTCTGAAGGACATAAATGCCAGGTCGTGATCGATGAACGTGGCGAACGCGCCGACTGTCCGACTTCGCTCGTCCGCCGTGAGCGGAGTGTCGACGGAGTCGCGTACGTACGTGGGATCCTTGTCGAGCTCAGTGACAAGACGCTCCGAGTCGTTCATCAGCCGCAGCATCGCGATGGCGTCGCTCTCGGTTGGCTTCCGTTCGGGTGGATCTGGGTTGACACAACGGGCTGAGGCGACGAGCGACAGCCCCAGCACCACGGCGACCACAGCCGCGAGTCGCTTGATTTGCGGCGTCGGCGACATCATCAAGTAGCGGGCGGAGGACCTTCCGGCTCGGCCCAGGGGCTGCTGTCCGGGTAGTCGTCTTCTTCTTCGTCTTCGCGGCGTGTGATGACGATGTCGACCTGCTTGGCTTCTTTCGGCACGGCGACCGCGGTGATCATCGCGAACTGGGCGTCGGGGCACTTCGGCCCGGATGTGACGCATACGCTGATCGGGTCAGCATCACGATTGGCGGCGACGTCCAGCCCCTCGGTGGGACCGTAGACCGCTTCGTAGAACGCGATGACATCGGCTATCCGCGCATTCGCACGAAAGGTCGCGAGGTCGTCGTCTGCATGCTTGACCTCGGCGTCTGGCGGAATTGCCGCGCCGAACGGTCCAATCTCGGGTGCTTTGGCCATAAGCGAATCGTACGCTCACGCGGCCAGTGCGCAAGGGGCCGCACTGGCGTGGGCCGATCGTTGGACAGGTTACGCGGCGACCGATTCGACCACGCTCAAGCGACTGCCGCGGCGCATGTACCTCGCATGCGCGGTGTCCTCGTCGCGGATATGACAGGTCAGCCAGTCACAAAGCAGGTCAAGGGTGTCTTCGTCTACGTGTTGACTGCCATTTCCGCGCCGCGCCGCCAGCTCTTCGACCTCGCCGAGCAGCTCCCGATGTTTGGCGCAGTGCTCGTCGTATCCGGGGTCGCCGCCGCGGCGCAACAGGGCTTCTTCGAACGCGAAATGGCGCCGGGTGTATTTGACGAGGCGGTCGAGCATCATGTCGATAACCGCTTCGCCGTTGTCCAGCACGACGGCGGCGAACATGTCGTTGACCATGTCCATCAGGTAGCGATGCTGTGTGTCGATCGACTCGACGCCGGTCTCATAGACCGGGGACCATTCGAATACGCCCATCATGGCTCTCCTTCGCGCCGCTCGCAGCAACGGCGACACGACCATCATAGGGCAACACGAACTGTTCCCAACGCTTGTTTCGCAATGTCTGTGGTGCGTTGCCGCCGTTTGCACGACCCCAATCAAGTCTGCGTGGTGTTTGAAGCTGAATTCTAGCGCGCGCCCTCGACCTTTTTCAGCGTCGCGACGAACGAGCCGATGATGACCTCGGACTCGAGCTTGACCGGCACGCGGTGGTCGTCGTCGGAGAACCAAACGGTCATCTTCGCGTTATTGCTGCGCTTGAAGATCCCGCCGACGTCCTTGAGCTGGGGCTGCACCTTCCAACAGCGGTAGACCACGTCGCCGACCGTGACGTTTTCGCGGCCCAGCACATGCACGTCAGCGCGAATGGTCTTGAGGCCATCGGTGGCGCTCATCTCCATCTTGCCGGGCTTGGTGACCTTGTAGCGGCGGAACCCGTAGACGAGCGCGAGCGGGTCGTAGCTGTCCTTGTACAGCTTACGTGGCGGGTATTTGCGCCACTGGTTCTGGTAGATGATGCGGCCGCGGCGGTGGTCGAAGTGCAGCTTCACGTCGCGGTGGTAGCTGCCTTCGCGCTGCTTCTTGCGGAAGTGGACAGAGCGGGTCATCCGCGCGTTTGCCCAGCTGTGCATGTCATCGCGCACCTTGTAGATGGCGTCGGCGTACTTGTTGGTGTTGGCGCGCATGCGGAACTTCCATGCCGGTCTGCCGCGATGCCGGGACGCGGGCCCGACCTCGAATGTGGCGGTGGCAACGGGCACGCCGAGCCAGGTCACCTCGTAGGTGAGGCGTTCACCGGGGCGGAACGGCAAAGACCGTGGCGCACCGCGGGGGGCGGGCATGTGGCGCGCTCTCTTGGCACGACGCTTGGACTTGACCTTGGACCGCCGTGCCTTGGTGGAGCGGACTGTTCGAGCTTTGCTACGGGTCTTGCTCGCGGTGGCCTTGCGCCGGCTGCGTGCCGCCTGGGCCTCGATAGGTGCGAGCAGCGTTGTGGCGAGGGCGATTGAAGCAACGGCGGCGGCGACGGTGAGCGAGCGCATGGTGTCCTCCCAGGGCGTAGCGGCCGCGGAATCCGGCCACCATGCAAAGGACGCTGCCGCGCGCCGAACTATTCGACAGCTTTTGCCGTGGGCTTGCCCTGGTGCTTCTTCGGCCCGGGGATCCGCGCCCGCGGCGACCAGTCCAGCTTGATGCCACCGATGACGAGCCGGGTCATGCCGGGACGCACACCGAACGGCCGATGGCTGGTCACGTAGACGGCATCGAGCACATTGTTCACGGTCACGTACAGCTTCAACCAGCGCTTGATGGCGAACGAGCCGGACGCGTCGATTACGTGCGCCGCATCGGTCATCAACCCGTCGTCGCCCTGCCCGGCCGAATCGCGCATCGCTGCGGTGAAGCGGTATGCCGCGTTGAGCTCCCAGCGGCGCGTACCGATACCCGCCTGCACGCTGAGTTGGTGAGGCGGCACATACGGCTGCTCGTCGCCGATCTCGATGCGCCCCCACTGCGGATTTGTCGACAAGAAGGCGGTCTGAAAACGCGACCTGGTGAACGTGTAGCTCAGCCGCAGCGGGACGCGCAGACCTTTGGCCGGCTTGAACAACGTCTCGACCGACGCTTCGAGCCCCATCGTGCGGACCGCGCCGCCGTTGAATTCCGTGCCCACCGCCGCAGGATTGCAGCCCGCGCTGAAGGTGCATGTTCCTTTCAAGTTACCGTACTCGCTCCAGAACCCGACGACGTCACCGCGCAGCCGCCGGGCCGTCCAGCGCGCGCCGAGCTCCCCGTTCCAGCTCGATTCGGGCGTCGCATTGCCCTGCTGCCCGGGCGCCACCGGGACGAATCCGCGATTGACTCCCGCGAGCAACGCCAACGGTTTGGACAGCTTGTAGAGCACGCCGAGCCCCGGAATGACCGCGTTGTAGCTGCCGTCCGCGTCGTTTTTGCCGTCGAGCCGGTCTTGCCAGTCGGTCTGCACCAATTCCAAACGCGTCCCAGCGGTCACCGTGAGGTGGCCGACTTTGATGCTGTCCTGCACCCATCCGGCGAACGCGGTTGCGTAGGCCATCGCGCTGAGGGTCATCGGGCGGTCCTTGCGCTCGGCCAGCTCATTGGACCGCATGGCGTACGAGTCTTCGAGCTGTTTGCGATCGACCTCGTCGCGATGAATGCGGACACCCAACTCGAGCTCATGTTCGACCCCAAACGCTTTACCGGTCCCGTCCAGCGCCAGCTGAAGCCCCATAGCGCGGAACGTCCGCGCATTGGTGCCGATAACCACGCGCTCCGATTCGGTCACGGTGTCCGATTTGCCGCTGAGCACGTTGTAGTAAATGGCGTTGGCACCCGACGTGGGCGCCTTGACGACATCGGCCAACGACCGGTCCCCCGTGAATCCGTTCAGCTTGCGCCAATCGCGGGCGAAATCGTTGACGTATAGCGTCGTCCGCAGGTTGAACGAGCTTGTCAGCGCGATGTCATCGATCAGCCGGACACTGTTGTGTTGCCACGTCATCTCGTCGAGGTGCGTCGCCGTGTACCGCTTCTGAGGCGTCTTCTCGAAGTCGTCGCGGCTCAGTCCCGTGTACGTCTCATTGGACGTTTCGCGCGAATGCCCGATGCGCAGCAGCAACGTGTGGCGCCGCGCCCCTGCAGGCGCCCGATAGCGGAGCGAGATGCTGCCGTCGTACTTCGAAAACCCCGTCCAGGTGTTGTCTTTGCCGCCGTACGACAGCTCCTTGAAGCCGTCCGAGCCCAGGTGCACGCCCTCGATCAGCCACGACCAGCTGCCCGCGCGGTCGCCGTAACGCAGGTGCGCCTTTCGGTAGAACGTGTTGCCGCCAGCGAGATCCGCAAACAGCGACAGATGGTCAGGCGGCCGCGCCGAGGACAGGTTGAGGGCCCCGGCGACGGTGTTGGGGCCATGGCGGATGGCGGCCGGCCCTTTGAGGACCTCGATGCGCTCCATCCGGGTGACGAGCGGGAAGTAATAGGCCGCGGGCGCTGCGTACGGGGCGGGCGCGATCGGGATGCCGTCTTCCATCAGCGCGATCTTGGCGGACCGTTCGGCCGAGACGCCGCGCATGCCGATGTTGGGGCGCAGTCCGTAGCCGTCTTCCTCGCGGAAATACACGCCGGGCGCTTCGGCGATCGCGCGGTGGGGATCGTTGTGCTCGAAGCGCTGCAGCTGCTTGGGGCCGATCTCGTGGGCCGAACCCGGCATCGCCCGGCGTTTCTTGCGACGGCCGAAGACGGTGATGCGGCGCAGCCTCTTGGTGCCCTTGGCGATGCGTGCGAGGCGCGGGCGGTAGGCGCGTCGTTTGGCCTTTGCCGGAGTCTTGGCTTTAACCGGTGTCACGGCGGCGGGGAGCTTCGTGACGACCTGGGCTTGCGCGCTGCCGGCGGTCCCGAACATGACGGCGATCAGGGTCGCAGCGGCGATGGCGATGGCGGCGGCCGCGTGACGGGGACGCAGGCCAAGGGGATCGAGCAGCGACGAGACGACCGAACGCGGCCGGTGGTTGAGCACGTCGTCGGGCAGGCCAAACGTCAGCTCACGTCGCTCACCGGCGGGCTCGAGGGTTCCCGCAAGACGGTCCCAGACGGCCAGCCAGGTGCCGAGGTTGGTGTGGCAGCAGGCGGGCGTGTGGTGCAGCTGGTGCATCACCGGGCTGATGAGCCATCTCTCGAGGCGCGGCCCGTAGCTGATCCAGACGGGCGAGTGGCGCAAGTTGCCGCCGAGCGCGTTGAACGTGAACCCGAGCGCGTCGACGCCAAGGATCTGCCACGCGACCGCTCGTGAGCCGAACAACCAAAAGAAGACGCCGGTGAGCGACCCGGTCACGAGCACGCCGCGCAGGTTGAACAGCAGCGCCTCGATGGGATGGCCGCGGTACAGCGTCATCGGTGTGAGTACCTCGGCGGAATGATGTACCTGGTGGAGCGACCACAACCAGGGCACGCGATGGGCGGCCCAGTGCAAAGCGAAGCGACTCGCGTCCCAGCAGATAAAAAGGACCGCAGAGAAGCAGACGGTCGCGATCCACCCCGGAATCTCGGCGTTTTGCAGGGGTGACGTCGCTCCAAGCCCGGAATTGAGGGCCCGCAGCACAGCCGCCGCGATGGCAAACGCGCCCAACGGCAAGCCGAGCAGACCAACGACGCGTCCGATCCGCTTGAGAAGCCAAAGTCGGTAGTCCATGCGTGCGGACGGATGCCACCAAAGCGAACGGGAAAACAGAGATGGGGAGAACAGCGCCGATGTGTTGCGACCGGAGACCATCGCGGCGATCAGCGCGATCGCGATGCCGCCTACCAGAAACGGCACAAAGATGCGCTGGGTCGGATCCCACAAGGGCCCGAAGATGTCGGCCATTGCGCGCGCTGCGCCGGCAACGCTCCACCTCAAGGCGTCAATCGGCATCGCCGGCGGCCTCCGAGGGCAGGTCGAGGGAGATGGCGAGCAGGAAATCGGCCTTGAGGATGTCGACGATCTTCTTGATGGCCGTGTGCGCGGTCACGAGCTTGTCGCGGCCGTTGGTCGCGGCGTCAAACACGCTCACGGGAATGGCATCGACGGCGGCCTTCGCGGCGGTGATGTCGGCGTTGATGGCGTCGGCGAGCTTGTTGTGACCGGCCGACTCCAGGTGGGTGACGAAACCGACGCCGGTGCCTTTGCCGGTGGCCGCCTCTTTGCCGTTGAAGAGCGCTGAAAACGCGTCGAGGTTGGCCTGCAGGTGAGCCTTTCCGGCATGTGCCCAGGGGCTCTCGGCGGCCTTGGCGCAGCCGACGTCCCTGGTCCCGCACGCGTTTTCGAATTTCCCTGCCGGCGCGCCGAGCTTCCGGTCCTTGGTGTACTTATCGAGATAGAAGAAGCCGTCGCTGATGGCGTTTTCCGCCGCTTGCGGCGAGTCGAAGACGCCACCGCTGCCGAACCGCTTGAATTTGCCGAGGTAGTTGCCGCTGCTGACCGCCCACGAGTCCTTCAGCACAGCGGTACGTCCGCCGAGGTCCAGCGCAACGAGCGCCGCATAGTTGCAGCGAGCTTTGGCGCGGTCGGGCTTGGGCAGCGTCTCCCAGTTGGGCGGTTTGGCCATCTCCGGGCACTGCGAGTCGAGGTTTGGCGCCCACAGCAGGTATTCCATCGCATCCAGCCCCCGCCAGTTCGCCAGCGCGTCCTTGATCGGGAAATCGGGCTCCAGCCGGAGCTTGGCGACCCCCTGGTCGACCGCGCACGCGCTGACCGTCGGCCACGAATAGATGTCGTCGCGCGCCGCAGCACCATCGCTGACCGCGAGCGGGCCAAACTTCATCAGCTCAACGCGCTGCCAAACCGCCATGACGGCGCGCCATGCGACTCGGGCCTTGGCGCGCTCAGCGTCTTCGGTAGCCGTCCCAGCGGCCTTGCACCAGGCGTTTGTCGCCTTGTAGAGCGCCTTGGTCTTGTCATCGAGCTCAATGACCGCCGGGATAACGATGTTGTCAGCGACGTTGGCGACAAGCTCCGTCGCGTCAAAGGACGGCTTCGTGGCCCCTTCCTCACCGCATCCAACGAACCCGGCCGCGAAGGCAAGCGCTGCCAACCAACCTGTGAAAGTACGGACACCGGGCATCACAGCCTCCCCAACTTCGGCGAATTCGCAGGGCGATCTACCACCCGTTGGCGCCTTTGTCGTCGCCGAGGAGCTTGGCGTCGAACGCGTAGGCGTCCCCGATGAGCTTGCGCGCGTCCACGAGCGCCTTCTTGTACGCGTCGATCGCGGCCTTGTCGGCGCTGGCCAGCACGGGGGCGTCACCGATCTTGGTGTGCACATCGGCGAACGCAGCCTTGAGCGGCGAATGACGCGAGAACTGCAAGCTGAGGGCGAAGCCTTTGAGCTCCGACCAGTGTTTGGCGTGGTCGTAGAACGCGTAGTCGGCGGTGCCGAACTTGCTCATGTCACCCAGCGTCTCGTTGATGTAGTGGACCGCGGTCGCGGCGGCGCACTTTTCCCAGGTCGAAACGATGATATCGCGCTGGGCAAGCAGCGCCTTCATCTCGCCCGGTGTGAGCTCGTTGCCCGCCGCGTTGCCGATGATCGTGCGGCCGACCAGGAACGCGTCGAACGCCTCCTTGGTGTAGTTCGTGGCGGCGATGTCCTTGGAGCCCCGGTCGCGCTTGGCACAGTTGAGCGCGTGGCCGAAGTTGTACTCGGACTTGAGGTCGATCTTCCCGTCGCCGTCGGTGTCGTGGTAGCCGCTCTTCCAGCCATCGCGGCCGCCTTTCGCGGCGATTTCGTCGTCGGTGTAGTCGCCGTAATCGCGGGCGGCGCCGAAGTAGCCAAAGCCCTCGTCCCACTGGTGTTCGAGCGTCGTGTACGGCTTGCCATCCTTGTCCGGTTTGACGTTCTGGGTCTTCAGACCTTTGCCGTCGGTGTCGTCGTCGAGGTAGTCGTCGGCCCCCTGCGAGAAGGTGACCGCGCCGAGCAGGAACTTCTGGATCAGCTGCTGCAAGTCGAGGCCGGACTCGGTCACAAACACCTTGGCCAGCGCCTTGCCGGCCGGATCCTTGCCCACTTTGCCCGCGATCCTGTCGACCGTCAGCTTGTCGAGCGCGTCAAACCAGTGGATGACGAGCCCCTCGGCGGATGTCTGCCCGGCCCAGCCAGCGAGCTTCTTGGTGAAGTCCTTGTGTTGCCCCTTGGCGTCGTTGCCGGCGATCTTGGCCTTGAGGCTCGCGTCGCCGATGTCCCCGTAGTTGACCTGCAAAAGAGGCGGCGTCGTCTTGAGCTTGATCGGGACACTGCCGCCCTCCCCGCCCTTGTAGTCGTAGTAGAACATCAGCGCCTTCTTCACGTCGCCGACCTTGTAGGCCTTGCCCCCGTCAACGGACTGGGTGAGCTCGCCGACCCATATCTTGAGGTCGCCGATGAGGACGTGGCGATGCACCTGGCCGCTGTAGGACACGCTCGAACCAGTGCCGACCTTGCTCGTAAACGCGTAGGTCGTGGGAACGCCGCCAGATGACGAATCGCCCGCGTGGGCATCGGCCGCAGAACCGTCAGCGGAACCGGCGTCGGTGGAAGCGTCCGTGCTGCCGTCGTCCGAACAAGCGACAACAGCAAGGGCGCACGCGGTGGTGGCGAGAAGTCGCAGGTGCATGGGGTGAATCCGCGGAAATGGCCAGGTGGCTCGTGAGAGGACGGGATGTCCAAGGCAATCAAGGCCGAATGAAAGTGACTTTCAATATCGACTCGACGGCATGTAGCAGTTGCGAGTTTTGAAATCAACATTCACTTTCAATTAAGTCACCGGGCGGACGACAGCGGCGACCGGCAAGCCGAGCCTGAGTTCTTGGAGGTGAACGCGGGGCTACTCGCCCATGTCCAGCGTGTGCTGCTCGTTTTCGCCGGTGGGTGCGCGGTGCCCGTGGCGCGTGATCGCGGACTTGAACGCGGGTCGTGGCCCGTGGCGCCCCGGATTTTGCACGACATACTCGCGGGCCCGCACACGTTCGAGCGCGGATCGCATGGCGCCCGCGGTGCCATAACGTTTGTCGGCCGGCCGCTCGAGCGAGCGCATCACGACCTCTTCAAACCCTTCGGGCAGGTTGTGGGCGAGTCCGCCGAGCGGCAGCGGGTCGTCGTGCAGACGAGCGATCAAGAGCCCCATCGTGGTCGACGCAGCGAAGGGATACGCCCCCGAAACGCACTGGTACAGCACGATGCCGAGCGAATAGATGTCGCTGCGGTGATCGATGTCGGCGGACGCGCTGGCCTGTTCGGGGCTCATGTAGTGGGGCGTGCCGATCGCGGTCTTCGTGTCGTGATCGGCGCGGGCTGTCGGGTCCGACACGATAGCGATACCGAAGTCGATCACCTTGACGCGCTCGCCGTCGTCGTCCTGGCAGACGAAGAGGTTGCCCGGCTTGATGTCGCGGTGAACGAGCCCGGCGGTGTGCGCGTCTTCGAGGCCGCGTAAGGCGTCGGCACACAGGCGCAGCGCGCGATCGGGATCGAGCTTGCCGGCCTCCTTGATGAGATCGTGCAGCTCGCAGCCGTGCAGGCGCTCCATCGCGATGTAGAGGCGGCCATCCATGCCGAGGCCGAAGTCGATCGTGCGCGCGATGAAGTCGCTGTTGAGGCCGGCTGTGATGCGCCCCTCGTTGAAGAAGCGCTGCACCTGCACCGGGTCGTCGGCCATGTGCGGGTTGAGGACCTTGACGACGACATCGGTTCGCGTGCGCTTGTCGTGGGCGGCGAAAACGGCTCCGAAGCCACCGATACCGACGCGCTCAGCGACCTCGAAGCGGCCGTCGACGACATCGCCCCGCTGAAGCTTGCGCCGGTCGACCCGGACCCGCAGCGGCGGTGTCTTTGGATCGGTGTGATCGAGGCAACGGCGACCATCGCGACGGTTGAACACGCCGAGGTCGCTGGCCGACTCGATGGCTGCGTCGATCTCGGCAGACGTCCCGCTCTCCGGCAGCAAGATGACCCCGCCATCGGCGGCGCGCGCGAGCGCGGTGGCTTTTTCGACGACGCGCCCGGACGGTATCCGCAGGTCGCCTTCGTGCAGCATGGTGACCGCACCGAGCGCGACCGATGTTCCAAGGTGCTGAGCGCCGTCAAACGCCTCCGTAGCGGACAATGCGACGCCTGCGTCCATGAAACATGCGATGACCATGTCGTCGCCGAGGTACAGCTCGGCAGGTCGGTAGGCGCGCAGCGCATCGGCGGCATCCTTGCGCGAATCGCGGCCGCCACGCTGCACGGAAACGGCGATCACGGCGCGTCTTCCGGTCGCCACGCGCAGGTGTGCCGAAACAACGCCATCGGGCAGCCAGGACTGCACGTCCGCGACTTCGAAGAGTCGGCCGGCGGTCAGCACGCGGTCATCGAGGTCACGGCGCTGGATGGCGAGGCGGACCGGTTCATCAAGGCGGTTGCGGACGCTGATGTGCACTTCGCCGGGCGCGAGGCGGAGCAGCGGCGGCTGGATGGCCCGGGGTCCGAGGGCGAGGGTCATCGCGCGCTCGTCGATATCGCGGCGCACCTGCAGGCTGGCGACCTCCAGCCTTGGCCACGTCCGCACCCGGTAACACCCCGGTAGCAGGCGCGCGGTCCACGAACGGGACTCTCCCGCCCCGATGTGCGTCTGCGCGACGATGCTGGGCGTGCGGCCGGGGCTGCCGAGGCATTCGATCCGCATGTCGATCTTGCGAATGCTCGGGTCGGGGCGAAACGACACAGCGATCGAATCGGGAAAGCTGCCGTCGTAGCGCACGTTGCAGGAAACGCAGTGCGCTTTGCCTCGTTCGAGCGTGAGGTGGTCGTCCTCTTCCTTCGGCATGCGGCACGACGGGCACATCAACTGCCAGTGCATGGTCAAAATGCCCGCGTCGACCGCCTCAAAGCAGCCGCGGATCAGCTCGTCGCTCGGCACGTTCCAGCGCTTGGCGAGCTTGAGGGGATGCATCATGTTCTGCAGCTGCAGAGGGGCGTCGGCGATGAACCGGCCAAGACGACTTGCGACACGCGGGGAGGTGAGCTGATCGAGCCGCTTGGCGAGGCGATCGGCGATCTTCTTGTTGAGCCGCGGCGGGTCCAACTCAAAACGCGTGATGTCGCCGTTGAGGAACTTCACCGCGCGCTTGAGCGTGCCTTCGAGCTTGGGTTTGACCAGCTTTGTCGCGTCCAGCTTCACCACGGGGAGCAACATCGAGTTGCGCGGCCAAAACTCGACCTGGTAGTCGATCAGCGTGCCATCGCCGTCATCGGACAGACGCATGACGACTTCGTAGCGGTCGACCGGCCCGGACATGAAAACGCGCTCGGTCGACCACCAACTGCCGTGTTCGTACTCGTAAGGCTTCTCGATCCACGGGATCTTCAGCCCGAAACGACTGACCTTGCCGATGCGCTTGACCGAGCCGTCCGCCTGCACCTGCTCGGTGAACCGAAAGCCCATCTGCGCGACGCGGTTGAACGTGTCCGTATCGCGCATCAGCTGCCACACCTTGGCGCGATCGGCCGTGGTCCGCAGGCGAAACTTGAGCTTGTAGGTCTTGACGGTCATGCGGGCGTGTCTGCACCTCCAATCGCGCTACTTGGCGAATGTGGCGAGCGACATGTCGAAGAACAGGTCGGTCGAGTTGGGCGCCACCTGGTGGACCTCGACGGCGAGCACATTCTTGCCGTTCTTCAGCCGCTTGCCATCCACGAGCGTCTCGATGACGTCGTATTCCTGCTGCCCCGAAACGGTGTAACCCGCGCGGGTCGTGTTCGTCACCGAGCCAACGGGCATGTTGATGCGCCACACCTCTTCGCCGTTGAGGTAGGCGACCACGCCATCGTCGCGCCTGAGCCGCAGCTGCGCGTAGTCGATCTTGGCGGCATCGGACACGTTGAATTCCTTCCGGAAGTAGTAGGCGAGGTGTTTGTTGTACTTGTTTTTGCCGAAGCTGATGGTCGTCTTGACGCCGCCCTGCTGATAGCCGAACGGTCCGCTGCCGCTATTCCACGAGCCGGTCGACGAAGCGGACTTCCATCCCGTCGGCGCGCTGCCCTTGTCGTAGTAGCTCCACTTCGAGCCGAAACCGAACACGACCTGACCCGCTTGAACCGGCGCCTTGAGCTCGAAGTCAAAGCCAAGGTCGCTGGAGTATTGCGACTGCTGGTGCACCTCGATCGCGACTACGTTCTTGCCTTTGACCAAAACGGAGCCGCTGACGGTCTTGCTGTGAAAGGCGGACTCGGACCCGGTCTTGTTACCGGCCTTGGTTTTGAACGTAATTGTTCCGCCCGGCATGTTGCTGCGCATCACTTCCTTGCCGTTGATGTAGACGACGGCGCCATCGTCGCGGCGCAGCGCGATCTGCAGCGACTTGTGCTTGGCCGGATCGTCGACCGTGAACGCGCGCCGGAAATACGCGGTCAGGTGCTTGTTGGAGCTCTTGGAGCCGTAGGAAATGGTGGTCACAACGTCCTTGTCGCCGTAGCCGAGCTTGGCCGGGCCGGACTTCCAGGCGCCGTCGCCGTACGCGATGGACCGCCAGGCCTTGCCCAGATCCTGGCCCTTGTCGTGGTACCGCCACACCGAACCTTTCGCGATGAGCAGCTTGGTGCCGACGATATCCACCGCTTTGCCTTGCGGCGCCATGTGAACCTGGTCGAGCACGTTGTTCTTGGTGTCGATGGTAGTCAACACGGCGAGTCGTTCGGTGACCTCGATCAGCGTCGCGCCATGGCGGTAGTAAACGCGCACCTGCGAACCGGGGCTGATGGTCTTGCCGGGCGCATAGAGACCGCGGCCGCCGATGCCCTGGACGATGTGCCAGACACCCCCGACTTTGCCGCGCTCATAGCTGTGATCGTGTCCGGCAAGCGTGGCTGACACGCCGATAGCTGGCCATGGCCATCGCATCGACGTCGTCGGTCCGTGTTTGCCCGAGTTATAGGGCGGGTGGTGGAAGTAGGCGAAGGTAAACGGCTTGTTGACCGCCTTGGCACGCGCCGCGATCCACTTGGCCTGCTTGCCGCCCCACTTGTTGGAGTCCGGCTCCTTGGTGTCGCTGTCGATCGACAGGAAATGCACCGGGCCGGCGACAAAATCGTAGTAGCGCTCGACGTGCGGGAGGGTGAAGTAGTCGAGGTACGGCTTGAGCCCCTTGGTGTACCAGTCGTGGTTGCCGGGCGACGGCCAGAAGCGGTTCTTGTCGGGGCTGCCTTTGCCGTACTTGCCCTTGTACGGCTTGATGTACGCGCCGTAGTACTTGCCGACGTTCTTGTCGATCGTCGCGGCGCTGCCGACGTTATAGTTGTTGTCGCCGACGGTGATGATGAACTCGGGCTTCCACGACTTGACCAGCTTGGCGACCGCGGCCTCGTTGCTGTTGTCGACGCCATAGTCACCGATCAGTGCGAATCGCAGCGGCTTGGCCGGTGGCACGGCGCCGGCATCGGCAGGTCCAGAGTCGAGCGGGCCAGAGTCGAGCGGGCCAGAGTCGACCGGGCCAGAATCAACCGGGCCAGAATCGACTGGTCCAGAATCGACTGGTCCAGAATCGACTGGTCCAGAATCGAGCGGTCCGGAATCAGCCGAGCCAGAATCAACCGGGCCAGAATCGAGCGGGCCAGAATCGAATGGCGCCGCGGTGTCCTCGACGGCGGCAACATCCAGCTCGCTCGCCGCGCCCGAGTCGACCGGACCAGCGCCGGTGTCTTGCGCGGAAACGACATCCTTGACCGACGAGCTGTCCGCCGCTGTTGAAGTGCCGCCCACGTCGTCTGCGCCTGCTGTTTCACTCTTTTCAGTGTCGTACGCCTCGATATCGGGCGCTTCGAGTTTGGTGGGGCCTGTGTCTTCGGATCCGCACGCCCACAGGCCGCTCAGCGCGACGATCACAACCAGGAATCGGGAAGTGAAGTTGTGCATGGCGACTTTCTAGCATACACGCGGCCCGTGGACTTCATGCTGCAAATCGCCATCCCGATCGGTCTCGGCGCGGCGATCGGTTTTTGCATCGGGCTGACCGGTGTCGGCGGCGGTGTCCTGGTCTTGCCGGCCCTCGCCGTCGTCCTGGGCTTCAAGGCGACGCTCGCGGTGGGCACGGCGACGGCGTTCTCAGCTTTGTCCAAGATCTTCGCCACGTGGGAACACCAGCGGCTCGGCAACGTCGACCACTACATCGCTGGCTCGATGCTGGCCGGCGCCGTCCCGACCGTGGTCACCGTCGCGCTTTATGTGAAGTCGCAAGCGCAGATTCCCGGCTTCCAATACATCCTGGGGTGGGTCATTACCGGCGCCATCGCGCTAGCAGCCGTCCTGATGGCCGTGCGCGCGCTCTATCCGCCGAAAAACGCCCAGGAACCGGGAAAGGACGCCAACTCAGCGCAGTCTCGACCCGAAGACCCCGACAATCCGGCCCCCATCGCATCCTTTGGCCGCTTTTCGCCCCTCGCGGCGGGCTTTGGTGTGATTGTTGGCGCGCTGATCGCAGCCACGTCGGTCGGCGGCGGTGTCATCATCATGCCGATGCTGGTGTTCGGGTTCGCGATGCGGATGCGGCGCGTCATCGGCACCGCCATCGTCGTGTCGCTCGTGCTGTCGGTCGTCACGAGCATGGTCTACCACTTCGCTGGACCGGCTTCCGAGGTCGATCTCTCCGCAGCCTCGTGGATGTTCGTCGGCTCGCTGCTCGGGATCCGCGCCGGGAGCCGGCTGACGACGAGATGGACCGACCGTGCGCTGCTCTGGGCGTCGATTGTGATGATCGCCGCCGCCGTCGTGGCCATGACAGGCCGCATGTTGACGGTCTGAGACGGCCCACCGGTTGAACCCACGCATGCGCCGCCTTGCATAGACGGGCTTGCGTCCACCGTGACGCAGCCGTGACGTCGGTCCAACGTCCTCGATGAGCGCGACCAAGCCGGTGTACGCGGGCTTCGGAACGGCCGACGAGATGTGCTTGATGGGCTTCTATTTCGCCAAAGCCCAATGACTTCAAGGCGAAGTGACGTCATTCGCCAGGGCACACTGACTTCGTGCCAAACGGGGCCAGCGCGCACCAGCCAAGTAGGCGGTCACAAACGTGATATTGCCGGTCGCGGGGCGCCCCGAGTATCACCGATCCCACACGGACGACCTATCCAAGAAGGGGAGCGGCGGATGCCTTCGCACAATCGACGACCCGACACCACGCCGGGAAACCAGGCGCGCAACAACCAGGCTCGGGCGAACAGGCCGGAACGGTTCACGCACGCACGTTGGCGTACCTCGACCTCAACGCGCCGATGCACACGCAGGTGCTCGCCAAGACCAAGCTCAACTACGACAAGCTCTACGCCGACAAACTCGTCGAATTCGGCCTCTTCCTGGGCTACGACGAAGGCCTCGGTGGCCATTGGCACCAGGATGTCAGCTATGCCAAGTCCGAGCTCAACGCGCTCGGCTTCAAAGAGGACAAGGACCGCGCCGCCGCCGCCTATTCAGAAGCCGGCCGCCCGATGCCCGATGGCCTTGGCGAGTACTGGGTGCACGACAGCTTCACGCAACACCTTGGCAGCACCAGGCGACGATGGCGGCGACGCGAACCGCAACCTCGCCTCGCTCCAGCGCGAGCTTGTAGACCCCATAGTGACGCGCACGCAGGTTGCGCGCCCCCCAACCGACGATCGCCTGCCATCTGCTTTGAGTACGCGCCTCGGCCGCCACCTCCGCCAGGCGCTCATTGGCCTTCATCGCCACAAGGAGCTCAAAGGTGCAGGTTCGCTCGTGTTCGCTTCGCCGGCGCTCCCACGCGAGGTCGAGCACATGCCCCAGGAGCGCGCGGTCTCGTTTCAGGTCCACCGAGTACTTGAGCTTGCACAGCCCGGCGCCCGACGCTCCCTCGATCGCAGCCAAACGCTCGGCGGCCGCCTTGGACAGCGGCGCTGGTTTGGCGGGTTGGACAACGGGCGGCTTCTCGGGCGGTCGGTCGGGTTTGGCAGGCGCTTGTTGGCGCTTCTTCTCCGTGTCGGGACGCGTCGGTGGCTTCTGGGACAATCTCGCCGAAAAATACGCCGCCCAGCCGGTCGAGCTGCCCGACGCGTTCGACAAGAAGATCGCCATCACCCGCTCGTTGATGACGCCGGATTCGGTCGTGCTGGATATCGGCTGCGGCACGGGCTCGCTCGCGCTGCGACTGGCCGATGCAGGTAGGGAGGTGCACGGCCTCGACGTCAGCCCGGAGATGATCCGCATCGCGCGGACAAAGACAGCCGCCCAGGCCGCCGACAACGTGACGTTTCACGTCGGTCCTTTCGACGAAGGGTTTACGGCCTTTGAACCCGAAGGCCTCGACGTCGTCTGCGCCTACAGCATCCTGCACCTGCTCGATGACCGCGACGCCGCGCTTGCGCACATGCACCGCTTGCTGAAACCCGGCGGAGCGTTGGTTTCGTCGACGGTGTGCCTCGGCGAATCGTGGGTGCCGTTCAGCGTGATGATCGGGTTGATGCGTTTGTTCGGCAAAGCGCCCCGTGTCGTGGCGTCGATCAGCGAGGCGACATTGATGGACGAGATGCAGGCGGCCGGGTTCGTGGACATCACGCCACACGATGTCGGCGCCAAGCAGACAACGGCGTTTATCGTGGCGCGCAAGGCCGAGAGGTTTTCGTAGGGTGGGGCGCGATACGGGCCGCGATTGCGCTACCCGCGGTTCTCTGAGGTTTATGCGTTCCACCTGTCCGGCGTGTTTTCGACCCGATTCGCTGTGCCTTTGCGCGCAGATTCAAGGCGTCGACAACCGCACCGAGATCCTGGTGTTGCAGCATCCACGCGAGCGGTTTCATCCGTTCGGGTCGGCTCGGATGCTCACTACGGCGCTCAAACGTAGCCGCGTCGAGGTGGCGTTTGGCGGCGCTGGCAAAGACCTTCATCACGCCACGGAAGTCCCGCCGGGCGCAGGCCTGCTGTATCCCCACCCCGACGCACGAGACCTCTCCGAACTGGCCCCTGGAGAGCGACCCGCGAGCCTCATCCTCCTCGACGGCACGTGGGCACACGCGCGCCGCTTGTACAACGACAACGCCTGGCTGCAGACGCTGCCCCGTTTCACGATCTCGCCGGCGCGCCCTAGCCGCTACCTCGTTCGTCGCGAGCCACATGAGTGGTGCATCTCGACTCTCGAAGCCGCAGTAGAGGCGCTTGTGTGCCTGGAACCGGAGACCGCTGGCCTCGCCGAGCTGCTCACGGTCTTCGAACGCATGAACTCCGACCAGGTGCAGCGCGCGTCGACATCGGCGCGAAAACCACGCAGGCCCGCAACCCGCACCCGGTCATGTCGCGCGCTCGAGCCGCTTGTGAGCCATCCCATCGAGAACCTGGTGTTGGTTCACGCCGAGAATGCAGAGATCGGCCTGCGCGCCGACCGTTGCAGCAACGAAATCAATCACGGGGCCGTGGCGCGGGTGTCAGATGGCGCGAGCTGGAACGGTTTTGTGCGCCCCACGCGAGGCGAACCTTCCAACAACGCGCTGCGTCGTTCCGAGTTGAAGCGCACGGATATCGGCCGGTTTCTATCGCTGGACGAGCTCGTGGGTGGCTTCGAGGCATTCTTGCGCCCGCTTGACGTCCTTGTCGCGTGGAACATGAGCACATTTCAGCTGCTTCCAGCGTCGGTTGTGGCGGATCGCGAGTTGCTGCAGCTCAAGGCGGCCTACTGCAACTGGCACGGCGGAGCGGCGGGAACTCTGGCAAGCGCGATACAGCGACATGAGCTATCGACGGACACGAGTGCCGTTCCGGGACGCATGGGCAAGCACCTGGCTCGGTTGCGGGCGCTCGCGAGATTCCTGCACGCCGGGCCGCGGCGGGACGAGCCGCCGGCGATTCATCAAGACTCCTGAAACGGACCACCCGGCAAACTGCAGCGAAAGGCCTTCCTCGCGGTCTGCTGGTTGTGATTTGATTTGATCGGTGCAGGCAGATGATTTGGAATACTCGTTTCGCGGAGAACACGTGTCCGGTTGGGGTGAAGGAATTCCGATTCGTCCAGGGTCGCCGAACGCCTGCATTTGCGTGCGCTCAAAGCAGGGGCATGAGCTGCCGGCCGTCTTTGATGTCCATCCTGGGCCCACCCGTGGCTATCGCCATGCTGTCCATCGGGTGCCAGCCCGCCGTGGCGGAATCGGAAGGGGACCCGTCAGCCGGCGCGGATGCAATCGATGCGGCCACCGCCGCGGATGTGCCGGTCAACCATGATGGTTTGGCTGCGCCGTCCGATGCGTCGCACGATGGGGCACTGACCACCGACGCTGCCGTGAAATGGAGCCCTCGTCCCGGGCCCAAGTGGGTGAAGCTCGGCGATGTGCCGCTGGACAAAAACGGGCGAAGCCTGCCGGTTTCGGTCACGACCACGTCGTCGGATCGCTATCTCGCTGTTCGCGTGCGCCCCGCCGTGGCTGCTCCTGGCGCTCCCTGGTGCTTTGGCATCGACAGCGTGGTGCTCCCCGATGGCACAGCTTGGCTGGACAAGCTGGCGGACGGCATCGGGGCCAGCTCCCATCCGTTTGGTTCCCAGCGCGCGCTGCCGCAGCACGGCTACGGTGTCTTCGTGCTGCCCAATGACGGCGTGAGCGAGCTGCCAAACGGCAAAGTGCGGTTCCAGGTCGTGTTGCGCGATTGTCGATTCGACCTGCCGACCAAGCGCGTGGCGGGTGCCAATCGCCGAGGGCGGTACGCGTCGTTGCCCAAGTCCGTCGTTGTCGAGGCGGCACGCGAGCCCGCGTTGAACAACGATGCCAAGCTGCGGTTGGTGATCCGCGTCGCCGTCGCCGACACAAGCGGTCACCCCGCTCAGCTTGGCGCCGATTCGAGCTGGCAAGCTGCCATGACGCGGGCTCGTGCGCTCTTCTCGACCGCGAAAATCGATCTGGTCGTCGGACGGATCGCGTCGTTCAAGGCGCCCAAGTCGGTCAACTACGGACCCGGCCAACGAACCCAGCTCGATGCGGTCTACAACGACGCGATGTCCGCGCTCACCGATGGCGAGGCCGACCGCGCCGCGCGTTTCGTGCCGGCGATCCTGGTGCGGTGTTTGTTGCGCAACGACCCGCTGACAGCCAAGCCGATATCGTTTGCCGGACAGACAGCACGCATCCCCGGCGGGGCGCCTTTTGGTCCATCGGCGTCCGGCGTGTTCATCGCGCGGGAGCACTGTTCGGGAGCGGCAAGCCCCCTGGTGGGCGAAAAACTCGGCGCGATGTTGGCGCACGAGCTCGGCCATCACCTCGGCCTGCACCACACCGACGATACGCTCGGAAGCCATCGCGCTTCGAAGGGCTACGCAGACGTCATGAACATCACCGCCGGCCCGTCCAAGGCCAAAGGATTCACGTCCAAGCAGCGGGTCGCCCTACGACGCCACTTTGCCGTCTACGCGCCATGAAGCCGGGCGCCCATGCGAACGCGTGCGGTTACTGTTTGGTGCACTGGTTGTTGTGCGACCAGCAGCTGAACACCGATTTCACCGTCGAGATGGTGAACTGGTAAACCTCGTCGGTACTGCTGTAGTCCACGCCGCTGAGCGCGCTCACCAGCCACGCCACCGGGTAGATCTTCCACTCGGGTGAGTGCTGCGACAGCCCGCCGCCACTGAGATAGAAGGTTCCCTTCAACACGACAAACTCCACCACGAGCTTCACCGTGTTCTTGATCTCCGCGTACAGGTTGTCCTTGGTGCGCCGCGCGTAGAAGGCGATCGGCCAGGTCTGGTCGGTCCAGGTGATCCCGACCTCGCCAGTGATCGAGATGGGTCCGCCGCCGACCGACGCGCTCAGCTTCGACGACTGCTCGATGCCGGGCGTCAGCGTGAAGGTGAAATCCTCCGCGGGCTTGCCTTTGAGGGCCTTGCCGGTGTGGTAGCAGAGGGCGCCGGCCCAGGCCCAGTCACGACCGAGTGGCTCCATCAAGAAGCGAGATTCGAACGCGGAGTTGGGGATGGCAGCGTGGCTCATCTGCCAGCCGTCGCCTTTCTTGGGGTAGACGTACCACCACGCGCGCATCTTCCACCAATCGCCATCCTGGGGGCCCTCTTTGCTGACGTCATCCTTCCAGCGGTAGGACTTCCAGTGATCGCCGACCTGGTAGGCGTGGCTGGGGCTGGCGATGGAATTGTCGAAACCGCGGACGACCATCCGGAAACCATCGGGGACCCACGAGTAGGCTCCCATCCAGGACGGCCGCGCGAGCTCGTACCAGACGCCAGCATCGATCCACTCGTGCACCATCTTGTGCATCGAATTCTTGCCCTGGCCGGTTATCGACGACTTGTGATCGGTCCAGTACTCGCGCCAAGGTATCCCCGTCTTGTTGGTCAACCGGTCCGAGATGTCGTCTCGCGCCTGCTTGGCCGCGCTCTCCAGCGCGTGCACTTCCGGGGTCTTGTTGCCGTGGTAGCGGACCTTGTCCATCGCGATGGCGGCGTAGAGGTGAGCGACGAGCCCCAAGGGGTCGGACGACTTCTCGGCGATCGCGAAGACCTTGCTCTTCGAGTTGGCCATCGCACCGACGGTCGGGTGCTTCTTGATCAGGTCGCGGACGTACCGCAGGTTCACGTTGTACTGGTCTTTGTAGTTGTAGGTGCCGCCGTCGAGCGACTTGAACGTCGTGCCGCGGAACTTGAACGGCGCGTACAGGACGCCCTTCTTGCCTTCGCACCATTTCTTGGCGGCGTAGTAGTCCATCACTGTGTTCGACTTCGAGTAGCAGCCCCCGTCGCTCAACTTCCAGAAGCATTCCGACGGCAGCGAGACCGGCGGCTTGAACGCGTCTTCGGTCGACTGGTCCCGCTGAAACGCGATCTTGCCCTTCGCCTCGACGAGCGTGAGGTCGAGGCTGAACACGGCCTGCCCCTTCTGCTTGGATTTGCTCTTTTGACCCTGCGGCAGCGTCAGCGCCAGGCCGAACTGCAAACCGTTGGCGTCAGGGATCGTCTCGACATCGATCGTGAAGACGCTGTAGGTCGCGGACGCGGAGGTCTTGGTCGACAGCTTGGGTACGTTGGGGACCGGGAGCATGAAACTCGAGTCCATCAGCGATGACCCGAGCAGCTTGCCGTACATGCCAACCCGGTAGAAATCGATCGCCTTGTTGAACGTGTCACCGCTGTCGAGCCCTTTGCCGTCGAGGATGTTCTCGAACAGCTCCCAGTAGGCCTTGGACGCGCTGGCCTTCGGGTTGTTCTTCATCAAGGTGACGACCTTCTTGATCGCCGTGACGAAGCCGTCGAACCAATCGGGTTTGGTGGGCTGTTTCCACGGCCGGTAGAAGTACTCCACGAACTGGCTGCGCTTGAGGTAGAAGTCGACGCTCTTGTAGTTGGTGTTGTTCGGATTCAACCCGTCGCCGTGTTTGCCGCGATCGGTCCAGAAATCGGCGTAGAAGCCCGCTCCCGGCTTGAATTTGTGGGCTGCAACGACGGCAACCCCTGCACGAGCGACAAGTGCGACAAGCAGAAAGGGTGCGTCGGGCTCCCGGCGTCGGCGACGTGTACCGACGGCAGTGTTTGCACCAAGGGTGATGCGTGCAAGGCCGGCGCGTGCGTTGCCGGCAAACTCATCGATTGCGACGACGGCAAAAGCTGCACGATCGATAGCTGCGACGCGGCGACCGGCTGCAAACACACGGAAACGACCGAGCCGTGCAGCGACGGCGACGCCTGCACGGCCGCCGACAAGTGCAAAGGCGGCAAGTGCGTGTCCGGCGCCAAGATCGTTTGCAACGACGCCAACGGCTGCACCGACGACTCGTGCGACAAGGCCAAAGGGTGCGTCTCGGCGCCCAACCAGGCCAGCTGCACCGACGCCAACGTCTGCACCATCGGTGACGCCTGCAAATCGGGCGCCTGTGCGATCGGCCAGATCAAAGACTGCGACGACAAGAACGGCTGCACCATCGACTCGTGTGCGCCGACCTCGGGGTGCGCACACAGCAACGCAGCGTTTACGTGCGACGATGGGGACAAGTGTACGTTCGGGGACGTCTGCAAAGCCGGCAAATGTGCCGCGGGATCCACGCTCGCGTGCGATGACGGCAACGCCTGCACCGATGAGACGTGCGACAAAGCCAAGGGCTGCACAACCACCGCCAACAGCGCCGCGTGCTCCGATGCCAGCGTGTGCACCGATGGTGATACCTGCAAAGGCGGCAAGTGCACGGCCGGCAAACAGAAGAGCTGCGACGACGGCAAGGTGTGCACCATCGACTCGTGCGCGCCGGCAACCGGCTGCGTCAACACCCTCTCGACCGAAGCGTGCGACGACGGCGACAAATGCACGTTCGGCGATGTCTGCAAAGGCGGCGCATGCGCTCCCGGAAAGAAGCTCGCGTGCGACGACGGCAACGGCTGCACCACCGAGAGCTGCGACAAGACCAAGGGCTGCGTCGCGGCGCCCAACCAGGCGAGCTGCACCGATGCCAACGCCTGCACGACCAAGGACGCTTGCGACAAGGGCGCGTGCAAGGCCGGGCCGATCAAGGACTGCGACGACAAGAAGGCCTGCACCATCGACGCGTGTTCACCCGTGACCGGCTGCGTACACACCAACTCGACGCTCTCTTGCGACGATGGCGACAAGTGCACGGTCGGCGATGTGTGCAAGTCAGGAAGCTGTCAGGCCGGAAACGCGTTGGTTTGCAACGACGGAAACGCGTGCACCACCGATAGCTGCGACAAGGCGAAGGGCTGCGCGTCGGTCAACAACACGGCCAACTGCAGCGACGGCGATGGCTGCACCGAGAGCGACGCATGCAAGGACGGCGCATGTTCGGGCAAACCGAAGGTCTGCGCCGATGACGGCAACAAGTGCACGCTCGAGGGCTGCAAGGACGGCGTCTGCAAGGCGACCAACAAGATCTGCCCGGACGCGGGACCGTGCGCCACAAGCCACTGTACGACCAAGACCGGCGCCTGCGGGGCCACGGCCAAAGCCGACGGGGCGATCTGCGAGGACAACGACAAGTGCACCGCCGGCACAACCTGCAAATCGGGTGGCTGCGGCACCAAGGTCGTATGCGATGACAACAAGGGCTGCACGGCGGACAGCTGTGACAAAGCCAAGGGCTGTGTCTTCAAGTCGATCAGCGAGGGCGGCAGCTGCGATGACGGCAACGCCTGCACGGTCGGCGAGAAATGCGCCTCGGGAACGTGCAAAGGCGGCACGACCCGCAACTGCAACGATTCCAACCCGTGCACTTCCGACTCGTGCGACACCAAGTCCGGCTGCAAGCACGCCGCGGCACCCGCCAAGATCGGCGCCGCCGTCTGGAACGACGTCGCCGTGCACAACAAGGAAAAAGCCGGCCAATACGGCGGGGTGGCGCTGAACAGCAAGGGAGCTATCTACGCCTGGAACAGCGATGCGGCCTACTGGCGCCGCTGGCAGGGCAAGATCGTGGGGACCGGTGGCACGGGCGCGAAGCTCGCGTGGAAGACCACCAACCGCATGACCGCACTCGGGCTGCACAACGACAACGTCTATGGGATTGGCGACGACGCCGCCGACGGCAAGCTCAAGCTATGGACCATCGACGACAGCAACGGCAAGCCAACCAAGGCGCTTTGGCAGGTCAAGCTCGTTGGCGCGAGTCGGAGGCTGGCGTTCGATCCGGCCGGCGACCTCTACCTGGTCGGCAACAACGAGATCCGCAAGCACAAGGTGGCTGACGGCTCGGTGCTCGCTACGACCGGCCACATTACCTATCCCGGCCTCAAGTCGCCCTACCAGGCATTCGGCCTCGCGGTGCGCGGCGGCGAGGTGTGGTCGACAGGGCCCAAGTCGATCAACAAGTGGGACAAGAACCTCAAACACGTCGCGACGCTCAACTTCGGCTCCGGTCTCAGCGGGCTTGCTTTCGACAGCGCGGGCAAGCTCTACGCCATCGACTTCAAGAGCGCGCACCGATGGTATGCGGTCGATCCGGCGCTCGGGAAAACGCCGACACTCGTGACCGGCCTCGCGGGGCCAAGCATCGCGTTCGGCGCGGGGGGTGACATCGCGGTGATGCGGACCGACGGGCTCAAGGTCTACAAGACGAGCATGGACGGGCCGAGCTGCGATGACGGCGACGCCTGTACGAGCGGCAAGTTCTGCAAGGGCACCGCTTGTGGCACCAAGCTCGATTGCGACGACGGCAAAGCGTGCACAACCGACAGCTGCGACAAGGCCAAGGGCTGTATCAACAAGGCGCTTGGCGACGGAGCTGCCTGCGACGATGGCAAGCCGTGCACTGTGGACGAAGCCTGCAAGTCCGGCGCCTGCACCGGTGGCAAGCCCAACCTCTGCGACGACGGCAAGGCCTGCACCAAAGACGTATGCAACGCCGGCAAGGGCTGCGAACACGCGCTCGCCAACCCCGAGGTGAAGACGCAGGGCGAACATACCCAGGTGATCAGCCACTTCGATGACTTCGTGGATCTGCCCGGAGGCTCCTACCTGTTCGCTCATGGCGGCAGTCCGGGGCAGATCTACAAGTTCGACAAGGCCGGCAAGCTGCTGAAACAAGGCAACGCCAAGCCGTATGGATCGTTCCGCGGGCTCGCGGCGGCGGGTGGCAAGGTCTTTTCGCAGTCCGACAGCACCCTGCTGCTCATCAACCCGGTCGACTTAACGCACAAGCCCGCGGGCGCCGCCGGGGTCAAGGGCGCATGGCATATGACGAGCAACGGCACGGACACGCTCTTCTCATCGGATGACCGCGTCGACCGGGTCGCGCTTGTCGGCCTCGACGGCAAGGTCACCGCGAATTGGACGGTACCCCGAAAACAGACCCTGGCGTGGGGGGGCGGGTTCCTCTACGCCGGCGACGGCAAGACGACCATCCGCAAGTACGACGGTGCCGGCAAACAGGTCCTCTCCATCCAGGCCAGCAATACCGCGCTGAGCGTCCGGCCCAGCGACGGGGCGCTCGCGGTCTTCGGTTCCGCACCCAACACGCTGCGCGTATTCGACGGCAGCAAGCAACTCTTCAGCGCCGCGCTCGCCGGCAATTCGATCATCGTCCGCGCTGGCCATTGGTCGGCGACCGGCGTCATCCACTACGCCATGAACAACGGGACAGCCATGCGGCTGGTTCGCGCGTCGCTGTCGACAACGACCTGCAGCGATGGGGATGCCTGCACGAAGCTGGACGCGTGCAACGCCGGCAAGTGCGTGGGTCAGGCGGTGGATTGCGACGACGGCAACGCCAAGACCAACGACAGCTGCGACGCGGCCACCGGTAAGTGCCTTCACACGCTCTAACGTTGCTAATGGACAAGCTCGTTGGGGAATCGGAGCTTTGCGGTCAATCAGGCCGCGACGCCCGCCTCTTCTGCCGGCGCCAAACTCGACTTGGGCAGCGGGTTGTCGACATCAAACGCCCGCGGTGCCGTGCCACCTGGCGGCCATTCCCAGACCGTCGCGGACTCTTCGCCGTTGTCGCGGCGGATCCACACGAATGTCTGCGTGCCGATGCGATTGATACACTCGGGCTCGGCGAACGCGGGCGACCAGAAGCCGCAGTTGAGGAACTCGACCGGTCCGATGTCGCGGTGCTCGGGGACGTGTGTGTGGCCGAATACAACGCGCTTTACGCCGACAATTTGGTGCAACAGCCGCGCGCGCTCCTCGGTCAGCAACGGTTCGACGAACGTGGCGCTCTTCACTTTGAACGAATAGCTCAAATATAACGGGAACATGAGCGCGATGGGCACGAGCACCCAGGCCCAATGGATCGAGACGAAGAAGAAGTTGATGTACGCGACCAGCTGAAACGCGGCCCACATCATCACCAGGAACAGCACACCGCGATCGAGCCACAATTCCTGGGCGATCTGCAGCGGGTTGGTGGCGGCCGACGGGGCGTGGATCTGGTTGAGCATGCGCACCTGGGAAGGCGTCGCATTGCTGCGGTTGGCGATCGATTGGACCTTCTCTTCGATCGTCAGCGGGTCCTTCATCGCGGGGCGCCAGAACGTCCACAACGTCGTTCCGAGCACGACCATCGCCGACCAGAACCAGGTGAACAGCAGCATCGGCTGGTCGCGCAGCATGTATTTGAACCAAAACCGGATGTACTCCGGCAGGCTCATGATGAAATTCTCGGTCGCGTGCGGGTTGAAATAGCCCATTCCGTTGAGCATGTAGCGCTCGGCCAGGTCGCCAAACGGGATGCGCACGCGGGGCCGGCCGTACATCGACACCATCGGATGGATCGGGTCGCGGATGGTGCAATACGGGTCGAAGAGGTGGCCGTGGCAGATGAACGTGTCTTCGCCCGAAACGTAGAACCACTCGCAGAAAACGAGCCGATCCTGGGCGTCGTCACTGAGGCGCATGGCCTCGCGAATGTGCTGCTGAACCGTCGGCCAATACAGCTCGAGATCGTGATTGCCGACGACGAAAACGGCGCGGTGGCCCTTGTGGATGAACTCGCGCAGGGCCCGGAACCATGGCTCGTGATCGGCGAGAATGCGACCGATCTTGAAGCGGCTGCACCACTCTTCGCTGTGCAGTCCACGCAGCTGCGACAACCAATCGACGAGGCCGGGCGGATGCGGCGGCAGGGCCGTGACGTTGTCGAAGTCGAAGATGTCGCCGTTGAGGACCAGCTCGCAGGGGCCATCGGAGGTTTCATCGATGTGCTTGAGCAGGTTGGCGAAGTCGTCGTCGAAGAAGTACTGGCGCTGTTTGTACGCCTTCCAGTGCGGGCGCCGCTCGTCGCGCTGCTCCGCGTCGGAGATGTGCATGTCCGACATGATGATGGTTTGAAACGGCCGCTTCGCGTCGGATTGCACGCCGTCGGACCCATCGGCGCTCGCGGGAGCACCGGCGGGTGAATTCGCGGCGGTCACGGTCGCGGGGTCAGCCACGAGCGGAGTCTAGCAGACTGCGGGGTCCTCTCAGCAACCCACCGAGCCGCCTTTGGCTACGAACCCGTAACGCGATGTTTGCTACAACGTCGTGACGTAACCGGTCACAGCCTTGATGTCATCGGCGGACAGGCCGAGGCCGAGCTGCTTGTCGAGATGGCCGATCACCCCCTCGAGGGACGCGTGGCGGCCGTCGTGCATGAACAGGACGTTGTCCCAGACGCCGCGCAGGCTCGGCGCCTTGTGGTGGCCGCTCTTGCGATCGGGGCGCTGCCGGAAGTCCAACAGCTGCTGGAGTTTGTCGCCGGTGCCGAGATCGCGATCGCCGCGCGTCATGCGCAGGATCAGGGCCTCCTGCTCGGGCAAGAGGCTCTCGAAGAACGACGGCATGTTCACGTAGGCGTTTTTTGTCGCGGTGCCCACGTCGAACAGTCCCGGCCCGGCGCCGTAGATTGTCACGTCAAAGGACGCGTTGACGGAACGGGAGGCGATATCTGGCAGCTCGAAGACCGAAGCTTTCGGTTCGTCGGCGCAACCCACGAGGGCGATCAGGGCAACGAGGGCGATCGGGGCAGCGAAGGCGATCGGGGCAGCGAGGGCGATCGGGGCAGCGAGGGCGATCGGGGCAACGAGGGCGATCAGGGCGACGAGAGCCGCGCGCGAAATCGGTGTACGCATCTATTTGACCGGCAAGGAGATGGTGACGTGCTGCATCGTGTCGTCGACGACGGTCAGAGCCGGAGCGGTGACGGTCGGGTCTTCGTCGCCGGGAATCGTCGGGCTGGGCGGGTCGTGGTCGAGCAGCGCGATGATGTACCAGGTGCCTTTTTCGACATCGCGCAGCTTCACCTTTCGCGGAAACGTCGGCTTGTCGATGCGGACGTGCGCGACCGGTGCACCCGACGGCGGATTGCTGGCGAAAGCTCCAACCACGAGGGGCGAATTGTCCGCACCCGTGTAAGCGACGGTGACTTCGACGTCAGCGAGGACGAGGTCGGCCGGCGGGTCTGTGTCGGGCTGGGCATCGGACGCAGTGGCGGAAGCATCAGCTGATGTCGCCGGACCCGACCCTCCGGTTGAGGCGTCATGGCTCGTGCAGGCGACGGCGGTCAGCGCGACGGTGGCCAAGGCGATTCGAATAAGCATCGTCTCTCGAAAAAGCATCGTCCCTCTAAAAAGCATCGTCTTGTCCTACTCAACAGCCGGTGGTGCACACGAAGGTCTTGTTGGGGTTGCCGGGGAATTGGCAGCCCATACAGCTCGTGCCGCCGGAGCAATCGGCGTTGCTGTGACACAGCTTCTGCTCGCTGCTGGTGCAGGTGGTTTTGCACTGCGCGCCCTGGGGGAAGCCGACGCAGCAGACCTGGCCGCCGCCGCAGTCCTCGGGGCCGTCGCATTTCTGGGGCGCTTCGAGGAACCCACACTTGGCTTTGCACGAGGCGCCGCCCAAGCCGACACAGCAAACCGACGAGCTGAGCGAGCACGTGCCGTTGCCGCACGGGACGCTGCCCTTTTCGCCCGTGGTCCCGGTTGAGCCGGAGTCGGGTGTCGAGGAGCCGGTGTCGGGTGTCGAGGAGCCGGTGTCGGGTGCCGAGGGACCCGCGTCAGGCGTCGAGGAGCCGGTGTCGGGCGTCGAGGAGCCGGTGTCGGGTGTCGAGGAGCCGGTGTCGGGTGTCGAGGAACCGGCGTCAGGTGTCGAGGAACCGGCGTCAGGCGTCGAGGAACCGGCGTCAGGTGCCGAGGAACCGGCGTCGACGCCGCGCTGAAGTTGCGCGTTCTTGCTGGCAAAGGAGTTGATGAGCCCGGGGAAACACGCGCCGGCAGCCTGGCCAAGTCCGACGGGTGTGTCGTTGATGCCAAACAGCTTGCGGAAGTGAGCGACGAGGTAGTGCCCCATCACCGGCCACCCTTTCTCGGGCGCGAGCGCTTCGGGTTGGCAGCCATCGGTGGCGAGCTCGACCACGATGTCGGGGATCTTGACGCCGTTTTTCTTCGCGATGGCCAGCACACCGCCTTCCGCACGCCCGATCGCGCAGATATCGGAGAAGGCGAGGTGCCCGGCGTTGGCGACGCTCACCAGGACCTTGTCGCCCTTGAGCTTGGCGTAGGACTTGCCGACCACGTCGCCCTTCGCGATGCCATCGACCGCTCCGGCGAGCATGAGCGCGGGTTTGGCAGGCGCCCCCGAGAAGCCTCCGCTTGCCATCGTCGCAAAGCCGGCGACGTCGTCATCAGCAGCGACCAGGGCCACGGCCGCCCCGCCCATGGAGTGACCGAACACAGCGATGCTCTTGGCGTCGATCCGACCCTCGAGCGCGTCCTTGGCGGTTGTGTTGAGGGCGAGCAGGCGCTTTTTCGCGTCCCGCAGCTGCGACACCGACACGTCTTTGGGCGCGGTACCACCAAGCACGACGGCGAGACCGCGTTCGACGTGTTCGGGGGCCGCGACAACGAAGCCCCAGCTGGCCACGTGCGCCATGATCGCGCTGGACTGCATCCGGTAGCCGCCCAGCCCGTGACTGAACAGCAGCAGCGGAAACGGCCCGTGAATCGACGCCGCGGCATCGCGCACAGCGGCCATCGAAAAGCTCGTGTCTGAGGTCGAGGGGATCGCCTTGGCCATCTCGGGAGGCAGCCAATCGCGCATGTCGTAGCCGGCGGTCTGCTGGCCTTTCACCGCGTGCGGATCGGCCGGGTACCAGATCTCAACCGGAATGCCTGCCACCGCAACGGTCCGTATACCGACACCATAAGGCCCGGCGTCACGGTACGGCGCGGCTGCACACGAGCCGGCGACCGTACCGCCGCCTCCGTCCGCCTGGTCGACGAATCCGCCGCCCGGCGCTCCGCCCCCTTCGTTGCCCGCGCAGGCTCCGAGGACAAGGACAGCGGCTGCCACGGCGAGGGCGGCAACGGCTTGGAAGATGGTTCGCATGTAACGCTCCGGGGGCAGGACGAGGCGGCCATTGCTTCGGTCGGGGTTGGCTTCGATCCGGGTTGGCTTCGATGGGGGACGCTCAGATCGAGCGCAGGAAGGCGATGAGGTGCTTCTTCTCGGCGGCGCTCAGGCCGTTGCAGGTCATCATGTGACCCTTGTCCGAGAAGATCGGCTTGGTGATGCTCGGGCGCTGGCTACCGACGCAGAACAGCGCCTCCAGCGAGGTGACCGAGCCGTTGTGGAGAAAGCGCTTCTTGGCCCACGAGCCGTTGAGACGCGGTGACTTCACGCCGCCGGTGACCGAATCGCCGGGGCCGAAGAGCTCGGGTTTGTCGGCCTTGCCATTGGCGTCCTTGTCGTTCCACATCGCGAGCGTGCTGTCGGTGCCGATTTCGCTGAACTTGAAGACGCGCGTGCCCGCATATCGAGGCCCGCCGTGGCAGCTCGTGCAGCCTTTGTCGACGAACAGCTTCTTGCCCGCGGAGACGTCGGCCGCTGGGGGCGGATTGGGGTTGGCGGGGGTCCCCAGGGTGGCGAGGTAGGCGACGAGAGGTGCGGCGTCGGCCTTGGACACGCCCTTGCCGCCGCTGAGAACCGAGAAACCTGCGAAGAAGTTGTGAAGCGTCGCCGTGGTGCCCGCCCAGCCGAGCATCATGTGCGTCATCTTGTAGCTCTTGACCTCCGCGGCCGAGGGCAGCTGCCAGAGCGAGAGGATCTGCGTGACGATGTGGACGTCGTCGTCGACCGGGACCGGGAACATCGCGAAGTCCTGGGTACCGGGCGCCCAGCTGGCGTAGGCCGCCTCGACCGCCTTGGTCATCTTCGGGATGTTGTTCATCTGCGAGACGAGCGGAAGCATCGCGAGGCCGAACTTGATCATGCCGCCGGGCATCGCCTTGAACTCGTCGAGCATCGGCTGGATGCGTTTGACGGCGCTCTTTTCGTGTTGCGCGGGCTTGTCGGTGCCCATCGCGAGCATCGGGAAGAGGTTGAGCGATAGGATCTGCAGACCGTAGTCGTAGTCGTGGTTGGGGTAGCCGACGGCGAAGCGACCGTCGGGCATCTTGCCGAAGTGGCAGCTCGCGCAGGTGAACGCGTAGGTCTGCATGCCCTTGAAGTCCGCGCCGACTGCCAGGCCAAGCGGCAGTTGGGTGAAGGACGTCGGGTCCTTGTGCATGCCCATCTTCGTGAAGCCGGTGCCCACCGAGTTGGGCAGGTTGTGGTTCATGAAGTCGACGAGGGCTCGCGGTGCGCCGTAGGTGTCGAAGTCCTCGTAGAAGAACATCTCCTTGCCGCACTTGATCTTGTCGGCCTCGGTCGCGAGCGTTCCGAGCGCCTTGTACTTGGCGCACGAGCCCCTGAGCGTGCCCTTCTCGAGCACATCCCAGAGCACCTTGGACACGTTGGTCAGGCCGTGGGTCTTGGGCGCGCCGGGATCGGTCGGGAGCGGCGGGTTTTTCGTCGTGCCGCCCGGGTTGGTCGTGCCTGCGTCCGACGGTCCTGTGTTGCCCGAACCGGCATCGACGCTTGCCGCAGTGTCAGCAGCGTTTGGATCAGCGGCGTTTGGGTCAGCGGCGTCAGTGTTCGATCCGGCGTCTGTGTTCGATCCGGGGTCGTTGGCCGAGCCGCCTGCATCAACAGCAGCCGCGATCCCGGCGTCTTGCACCGACGGTGAACCTGCATCGGCAGTTCCGGCCAAGCCCGCGTCGACCGGACCAAGCGTGCCGGCGGTGTCCTGGGGCGCTGACGACGAGGCATCCTGCTGGTTTGTGTTGCTTCCGGTGTCGGCCTGCCCGACCGAGGCGCCCGCAAATCCATCGGCGGATGAGCCGTCGGCGGCGACCTCTTCGGGGGCGCTTTGCTCGGGTTCGGAGCACGCCGCGGAGAGGCTGAAAGCGAAGGTCAGGACGAGCGTCGCGGTGAGTCGCATGGGGAGGTCTCCATCTGTCCCTACGCAACGAGGACCGCAGACAGCACGGCCGACCGAAGTAGGAAGTGCGACTGTCTACTTTCGTCGTGCACGAGGTGTCAAGCGGTTTTTGACGCAGTGCGTAAAAACGTCGGACCAGTCCGTTCGATCCGACTCGAGACGGATCAAACGTTTTGATTTCAGCTAGTTGAGACTATTCAGCGCTTTGCGAGGTGCGATACGGCCTGAGCCATGGTGTGGCTGATCGTGGCCGCGATCGTCTTTGGATCGTTGGTGTCCATCGTGGCCAGGGTGTCGGCGCGCGGCGTCTTGGCGAGCTCGCGGGCGATCGCGAAAGGCCGTTTGTGACGTTGAACCAGGGCGATCACGTCGCGGGTGAGGTAGCGCCAGACGACCCGTTGACGCTGTGGGGCGACGGAAACAGCCGGCAGTCCGGCGAGCTCGGCGTAGTGTGCTTCAAGCAGGTGGCTTCCGGCCGCGCGGCACAGGTCGTACCAGAGCACCGGGCGTGCGTTGATCTCGATGAGGCGCAGACGGCCGTTTCGCGGATCCAGTTTAAACTCGGTGCCGCACACGCCGCGGTAGTCGAGCTTTTCGAGGATCTCGGCGGACAGGCGGGCCACTTCCGGCAACGGTTCGGTCACGACGAGGGCGCCAGATCCGAAATCGAGCGGGAACTGGCGGACTTTGCGCGCGGTAACGACGTGACGGACTGTGCCGTCTTCACCAACGAGACATGCCCCGACGACGATCTCGCGTTCGGGTCCGGGCACGAGCTCTTGGAGCACCACTGCGCCGGGTTCGCCGACAACATCATCGATCGCGTGGTCAAGTTCAGCCCGTGTTTGCGGCACGAGGAGCTTGGCGCCCTGCAGTTTTTGGCGCCACTTGTGCCCGGCCCGGGGTTTGACGATGCACGGGAGGCCAGCGGCTGCGACGAAGGCATCGATGTCCGCGCGGGTCTCGGGCAGCGACGTCAGCGGCGTGTCGATCGCCATCTCCCGGCATCGCTCAGCGAACCGCAGCTTGTCGACCAGCATCCCGCCGCGGTCTTCGGTCAACCCGGACGAGATCCGCATATGGGGCATGAGTTCATCGCGATGTCGGACCAGGAACTCGACGGCATCGTCGGCGCTCGGAATGACGACCGGCGGCAGGGCGCTGCGCTTGGCGAAGTCGATCAGCTTGGCTACGAGGGAGTCGTCAACAGGCTGGTCGCTCAAGCCCTCGACGCGCGTGACGTCGGCAGAAATTTGTCCGGGTCGCCAGCGGTCTGCGTCGATCCCAATAACCCGCACACCGATGCGCGCGAGGTCGCGGGCAACTGCGAGGCCGGTCGCGGTCAACGCGAAGGTGATGCAGTCGGGCAACGTGGCTGAGCTGGGGCTGGCGTTCATCGCGTGCGCAACTTACAAGCTGGGGTGTGCACGGCAAGCCGATGCCAAGCAACCGAGGATAAGGATCGAGAAGATGGCGTTTCCGACGATGAAAAACAGCGCAGAGTTCGTCGAACATGTGCGCGAAATGATGGCCGGCGTGCCGCACCTGGCGGTCAAGCCCATGTTCGGCGGCCACGGAGTGTTCCGCGAGGGGCTGATGTTCGGTTGCCTCGCGCGGGATGAGCTGTACCTGCGCGCGAGCGGCGAGCTGGCCGAGGCGATGTTGGCGTCGGGCAGTGAACAATTCAGCGTCGAGATGCGCGGCAAACCGTTTGCGATGCCCTACTTCTCCGTCCCGACCGAGGCCCTCGAAAACCCCGACCTGATGAGCGCAATGGCGGCGTCTTCGTTCGATGACGCGCTGGCCGCCGACAGCAAGAAGTCACCCAGCAAGCGAAAGCACAAACCCGTGGGCTGATCGGAGCGGGACGTGGCGCGAATTCTTGTCACCCGACGGCTGCCTGGCGACGCGGTCGATAAGCTGGTCGCCACCGGACACGACGTCGATGACGGCGCCGGGGGCCTGACGCGAGAGGCTCTCCTGTCTCGAATCGCGGGGTGCGACGCTGTCATCTGCCAGCTGAGCGAGCAGATCGACAGTGCTGTGCTCGACGCTGCCGGACCACAGCTTCAAATCGTCAGCAATTACGCCGTTGGCGTGAACAACATCGACCTCGCCGCGTGCCGTGAGCGCGGAATCGTCGTCGGACACACGCCCGGCGTGCTGACCGAGGCAACCGCAGATCTTGCGTGGACACTGCTGCTCGCGGCTGCACGGTGGATCGTTGAAGGCGACCGCATGGTTCGGTCCGGGACGTGGTCTGGCTGGCAACCCGACCAGCTGCTGGGTGCGGATCTCGTCGGGGCGAGACTCGCGATCATTGGACCTGGACGCATCGGGACGTCCGTCGCGCGGCGATCGGTCGGCTGGCGGATGGACATTGTCTATGTCGGTCGCCGGTCGTCACCGGAGTTGGAGTCGCTCGGTGCATCACGCGTAACGATCGACGAGGCGTTTGCGACGGCCGATGTCATCTCGCTGCACGTACCGCTCAACGACCAGACCCATCACCTCGTCGACGCGCAGCTACTCGCGACGATGAAAGGCGGGGCGATCTTGGTGAACACAGCCCGGGGCGCCGTCGTGGATGAAGCCGCCCTCGTGGACGCGCTCAACAATGGGCCGATCGGGGCCGCCGGGCTCGACGTGTACGAGGAAGAACCGCGCGTCCACCCCGGGTTGTCCGCGTGCACCAATGCCGTTCTCGCGCCGCATCTCGGCTCAGCCACCCGCCAGACGCGCCGCAAGATGGCGGAGATCGCCGTGGCCAACGTGCTCGGTGTATTCGATGGCGAAGGTCCGCTGCACAGCCCCTGACGACGGGTCGCGGCGACAGCTTCAGCCGGCGTTCTTGAGCTCTTCGGCGGTTGCGGGCGGCAGTCCGTCGAGGAGGCGTTGCGCTTGGAGTTTGACCGCGTGGGGCCGGCGCTTGAACAGCTTGCGACAGTCCGGTCCACCGTAGAGCGTCCACGGTTCGTAGCGCTTGTTGCGCACGATCGAATGCGCGGAGCACGCAAACCCCTCGGGCAGCACGGTGCCGGGCAGGATGATGCTGTGCGCGCCAATCAGCACATGATCGGCGAACTCGACATCCGCGACCGTCCCCCCGAAGTGGTAATCCGATGGGATGGACGGCAACTCGAACGATGCCGTGAGGTAATCCGATGACGCGCAATGCACGCTGCTGCCCGCGCCGATGCCCACGAAATCGCCCATCACGATGCGCGCACCGCCGCCGCTGAGCACGACGTTTGGCGCGATATGGCCATGCCGACCCATCTGCAATGCGCAGGAAACGTAAACGAAGTCGTCGATGATCGAGCCGACGCCGATCGAACATGCCTCGGGCCGCCGCAGGCGAACCGTCTTGCCGATGATCACGCCATCGCCGCGGTGTCCGATGCGTGCGGTGTCGAAGAAGATGTTGTCGGTGTCAAAGAAGATGTTGCCAGTGTCGAAGGAGGTTTTGTCTGCCATCGCGTCGCTCCGGTTGGCGGGGCGGGGAGGATGCAGCGCGGGCGATCGCTCGGCAACTTCGGTGCTTTGACAAGGCCCCGTTGTCTCTGTAAAGCGATTCGCCTGAAACCTTTGCTGGCGCTTGGGCAACCCACCTGCGGCCCGCGCCCGCTGCATCATCTCCCTCCAGGTCGCCATCATGTCGCAACAGCTTCTCCAGGTCGTGTCCGCCACCGTCAACGAAGTCATCGTCGAGAATGGCGGCAAGGCCACGGAGCTGGCGGCCGACACCGACCTGCTCAGCGAGACGGCGCTGGATTCCATCGGGCTCGCGCTCGTTGTCGTCAAGCTCGAAGAGAAGACCGGCAAAGACCCATTCAAGGACGGCTTTGTCCGCTTCCAGACGCTCGGCGAGCTTGTCGCCCTGTACGCAGATGGCTGAGCTTTTTGACTTCAACAAGCCGCCGCAGCTGCCGGCGGGTTGGACCGACGCGTTGCGCGGCGCGCACGGACCTGTTGCTGTACGCGCGCACTCGCCCAGCCTGCTCAACGATTGTCTGCGAACCGCCCAAGCCGGTGACGCGCAGCTCATCACCCTGCCGTCGCACTTTCACGACAGCCAGGTCGAGGCGTTGGTCCAGCGCCATGGTTTCGCCCTTGTCTTGGCCGAAGGCGAAGCGGTCCCCGAGTTGCCGACGCCTCCCGCCGAACGTGCCACGGGTGCGCTCGGGCTCTTCACAAGCGGCACATCCGGCGAGCCGAAGCTCGCGTTTCATCGGTGGCAACGCATCGGGGCTCCCGGTCGTTTCGCCGGCGAGCGATTGCCAGGTTCGCGCTGGCTGATGGCCTACAGTCCGCTGAGTTACGCGGGATTGCAGGTGTTCTTCGCCGTGCAGGCTGCGAAGGGCCAGGTCCTGTACTGCGACGGACCAACCACCGCGCCACAAGCGATCGTCGACGCCGACTTGAACGTGATTTCAGCCACACCGACGTACTGGCGCATGCTGGCGAACGCGTGGCCCACGGACCTTCCGACACCCCAACTTCAGCAAGCCACGCTCGGCGGCGAACGCGTCGACCAATCGACCCTGGATCTTGTCCAGCGGCTGTTCAGCCCCGCCAAACTCACGCACATCTACGCGTCGACCGAGGTCGGGTCCGCCATCGTCGTGTCCGACGGTCGCGAGGGTTTTCCGGTCCACATGCTGGAGCGTGACGGGCGGGTCGGTCTACGGGTCCGGGATGGGCAACTCGAAGTTCGCTCGCCCTACCGCATGCTCGGCTATGGCGCGGCGGATGGCGCCGATGACGATGGCGATTGGTATCGAACGCCCGATCTCGCCGAGATTCGCGACGGCCGCGTGTACATTGTCGGTCGGTCCGACGCTGTCGTGAACGTTGGCGGCGCCAAGATCCCGCCCGAAGAGGTCGAGGCAGCGGTCAATCGCATCCCAGGCGTGCGTGACAGCCGCGTTTTCCTCAAGCGCAGCCCGATCATCGGATCGTTGTTGAGCGCCGAGGTCGCCCTGGAGGACGGTGCCGAGCTCGCGGCCGCCGAACTGAAGGCCACGTTGCGCGAACACCTCCCGGCCAACTGGATCCCGCAGTACCTGGTCTTCACCTCCGACATCACGTTGAACGCAAATGGAAAAAAGAGCCGCCGCTGATGCGGGCACTGCGCCCCGCCACATCATCTTGTCCGGGGGGTCGCGCGGCCTCGGTCTCGCCCTCTTGCGCGGGTTGTTGGAGGACGGTTACGCGTTCTCGACGTTCAGCCGCTCGTCCACGCCCGAGATCGAAGCGTTGGTCGAGGCTCATCCCGACCGCGTCCATTTCGCCCAGGTCGACATCACCGACAGCGACGGCCTCAGCGCCTTCGTCAAGGACGCCGTCAAGCGGTTCGGCGCCCCGTACGGTGTCATCAACAACAGCGCCATCGCGGTCGAAGGCATCCTCGCCACGCTGCCCGAGATCGAAGTGCACCGGATGCTCGCCATCAACCTCGAGGGCACCATCCGCCTGTCGCGGCTCGCGATTCGCACGATGCTCGGACGTCGCAAGCCCGGCCGCATCCTCAACATCAGCTCGATCATCGGCACCCGGGGCTACAACGGCCTGTCCGTCTACTCGGCGACCAAGGCGGGCATGGACGGTTTCAGCCGATCGCTCGCCCGCGAGGTGGGGCGCCTGGAGATCACCGTCAACTCCATCGCGCCCGGCTATATGCGCACCGATATGTCCGCCCGCCTCGACGAGGGTCAGCTGGGCCAAATCGTGCGACGAACCCCGCTCCGCCGCCTCGCCACGACCGACGATGTCGTCGCCGCCGCGCGCTTTTTGTTGAGCGACGGGGCCGGGATGATCACCGGCCAGACGCTGCTCGTGGACGGCGGAATCAGCTGCTGAGGCCGCTACGTCCTCGCTACCGCAAAAACCGAATTCGCGTCCAGGCTCGTTCTACGGGCACTTCGAGGCGCATGCCTATTGATATGGCTCCCCCCTGCCAAAACCGCTCTACGAGCCTCTGCGAGGGTTTTAGCCCGGCTTTCTCATCACGGAGGGAAGGTATGGCGTTCAAGCTGCAAGTCATGTGGTGAATGCGAGGTGCAGGAGTGGCAGCGTCACTTCAAACCGAGGATTCGCCGCAGGACGCAGCAGATTGGGCGTCAGACCGACCGACGTGTTGAGGAAGCCGGGTTAGGGGCATATCGGTCCAAAAACAGGGCCCAAATAGCCCCGCGAACGCACGCTACTGCTTGGACGCGACCCAGGCCCGCACGACAGCTTCGAGGTCGGCTTGCTTGGCTGCGACGTCGTCCAGATCGGCGAACTTGGTGAAGGTGAACTGGACGCAGCGAAGGTCCGGTCGCAGCGAGGGCTCACGGTCGGATGCGCCCCTTCTTGCTCCAGGCGCGGCTGATCTTGGCGCAATCGCAGCCCCAGTCCGCAGGCGCCTGGCTGCAAATCAACCCCGCGATGAGCCGATGACCCCGCCAGTTCGGGTGGAAGTGGTAGCGGCCCCGATAGCGCTTCTTCATGAACATCCGCGGCACCTCGCGCGCCTGCCTGATGAGCCGGCGCCGGCTGCCTTTGCGACGTTTGTAGCGGCTGGTCGGGAACTTCGCGGCGAGCTTTTTGGCGTCCCGTTTCTTCGCGCGCGAGTCGCGGAGCTTGCTGTTGAAGATGTCGATGGTGACGTCGGGACGTGTCGCGGCATCGAAGCGTTTATCGACGCCGGTCAGGTAGTCGTTCACGAGCGCGGTCGCCCGCATGTTGAAGAGGCCCTCGAAGTCGAAGAAGCGGCCATCCTCGAGGCTGCCCCACGGCGGCAGCGTCAGCGCCATGATGCGAAAACCGCGTGCCCGGGCGCGTTTGACGGTCTTGATGATGTTGGCGCGGGTGCGTTCGGGCGCGTACACGCCGTTGAGCCCGCCGAGGTAGAGCAGCCAGGGCTTCTTGCCTTCGAGCTCGGCCATGAGCGCTTTGTCCGCGAGCACTTTCACTTCGAACCGGCGCAGGATCGCCTTGGCCTTGAGCCGCGCCCGCCCGAAGTTGACCGTGCCGACGTTCTTGCAGCCGTATGCGATGAACTTGCCGTAGTTGGCCGGATGCACGCTGATCGAGCCGCCGATGATGACGACGCGAGCGGGTTTGTCGGGGGTAAAACGCGGCTTGGCGGGCTCCTGGGCGGATACCGTGGTGGCGATCAACAGGATCGCTGCAAGGCAGGAGACAGACAGTCGCGTGAACAGCATGAGTACGTTGAGCAGTCAGCTCGGGTCAGCCCGGGTTAGACCGGCAAGAGCGCGCCCGAGGCGGTTGTATTGGCCGGGGAAGCGAGCCAGGCGACAGTACCGGCAACGTCGTCGAGCGAGCTCCAGGTGCTGCGATCGGCGTCGGGCATCGCGGCGCGGTTGGCGGGGGTGTCCATGACGCCGGGCACGATGGCGTTGACGCGGATCGCTTCGGCGGCGAGCTCTTCGGCGAGGCTCAAGGTGATGGCAACGACGCCCGATTTGGCGGCGCTGTAGGCGACCATTCCACCGACGGGTCGCACGCCGGGGCCCGCTGCGACGTTGACGATTCGGCCACCGGGACCATGGGACTTGATGCGCGCACGGATCCGCTCAACGGCGCCCTGGCAGGACAGAAAACAGCTCACTGTGTTGCGTTCGAGTTGCGCACGGAAGGCCGCTGCGGTCGTGTCGGCGATCGGCGCCATCATGAACCCGCCCGCGACGTTGACGCTGGCCCACAGCGGCGGCCGACTCTCAAAAAACGCGCGCGCTTGCTCCTCGTTGGAGAGATCGACCCCGCCGACGATGTGCACGCGATCGTGCGTCGCGAGGGGAAATCGGTCGGCATCGGCAGCGCGAAAGCCGGGAATGTGAACGGTCGCGCCCCGGTTGAGCAGAGCGGAGACGACCGCTCCACCAAGCGCGCCGGTGCCGCCGGTGACGACGACATCGAGGCCGCTCATGCTCTTTTCGAGGCCGCCCATGCTCTCTTCGAGGCCGGTTGTGCCGGGGTCTGAACCCATGTGGAAGCTCCCTGGTGATCGGCGCGAACGTGTGGCTGCGGTCGTTTGGGGTCGCCAGACTACGGCCTTGGACCGCAGATTCGTAGCGCGTTGGTGAGCATCGTTTGACACGCGGCTTTCGCTCGCAATGATCGCTGCCCGCCTCGATCCCCCCGGAGGCTGCCATGACCACGCAATCAGACGCACCCCAATCCGCCGACGACGCGCAAATCAGCGCGTCCGCATCGACGAGCGGTCTCGTCGCCGGCATCTGGATCGCCCTCTTCATCGCCGCAGCGGCCGCGGTTTATTTGCTGCGCGCCTACATGTTCAAGACGTACGGTGCCGAAGCGTTTGAATCCGTCTGCAACTTCGGCGAGTCGTTCAACTGCGACAAGATCAACACCAGCGAATACGGCAAGCTCGGCGGCTTCCCCGTGACGATCTATGCGCTTGGAACGTACGTCGCGCTCGCCGCTCTCAACTGGCTGGGAACTACGCACGATGACAGGGGCCGCGGAGCGATGCGGCTCGTCCAGGTCGGCTCGGGCGTCGCCGTCGCGTTCGGCGCGTTCCTGCTCTACGTCATGGTGGCGATCGAGGGCACGTTCTGCGTGTTCTGCATGACGATGGACGCGATGGCGGTCGTAGTCCTGGTGCTGTCGACCATGGCGCTCAAGAGGATGGGCCCCGCCGAGGAAAAGCCCGACATCAACCGCGCAGTGATGATGGCGTTCATTGCAGGTGGCGCGATCTTCAGCCTCGGCACGATGTGGCACGACGACACCAAGTCCGCGCTGGTTTCCGAGCAGATCGAGCGCGCCGCGGCCGAGTTCAAGGAGTCCGAAGCCGCAGTCGCCGCTGGAAAAACCGCCGACAAAGCCGGAGCCGGAGCCGCCGCAGTCGACAACGCGGGTTCGAACAACGCCGCCGCCTCCGCCGGGGACGCCAGCAACCCGACCGAGGCGCGCAAGATCACCGACAGCCTGTACGCCATCCCGGTCCACGCCGACGACGCCGTGGTTGGACCTGCCGACGCCGCCGTCACCGTCATCGAATACGCGGACTTCCAGTGCAGCTACTGCAAGAAGCTGTTCTACGCGGTCAAGACCCTCAAGGAGCGCTACAAGGGCCAGGTGCGCTTTGTGTTCAAGCACTTCCCGATGAACACGATCTGCAACAAGACGATCAAGAACAACCGGCACCGCTTCGCATGCAACGCCGCTCTCACCGCTGAATGCGCGCGGCGGCAGGGCAAGTTCTGGCCGATGCACGACATGCTGTTCAAGAACCAGCACCGCCTCAAGAAGCTCGATCGCGACTACTACGCCCACACCATCGGGCTCGATATGGCGGTCTACAAGGACTGCATGCGCGACCGAGGCGCCCCCCGCGCCAACCTCAGCCGCAACATCGAAGAGGCGTCCAAGATCGGCATCAGCGCCACACCCCGAACGTTCGTCAACGGCAAGCTGCTGTCGGGCGCGGTGTCCGCCGAGGTGATCGACCACTTCATCGAAGAAGAGCTCAAGAAAGCCGGGCAGAAGACCAAGGACACGCCGGTCATCAAGCACGCGTTCCCGTTCAAGGAGCCGCCCAAGGACGCGATGGTCGAGATCAAGCTCGAAAAACGCAGCTTCTGGATCGATGTGTGGGAGGCGTCGCTGGACAAGCAGGGGCGGGCCGTGTCGATGCGCGGGACCAAACCCGCGAACGCCAGCTGGTTTGAGGCCAGGGCCGCCTGCGAAAAGGCAGGCAAGCGCATGTGTACGAGCGAAGAGTGGGTGTCCGCCTGCCAGGGCGTGCCCGCGAAGGACGACGACGGCGACGGCAACTTCGCCAACGATTACGTCGAAGGAAACCAGTTCCCGTACGCCGACTACTACGAAGAGGGCTACTGCCACGTGCAGGCCGATTCGCGCACCGGCGAGCCCCAGCCGACCGGGTCTGCCAACCAGTGCCGCACCAAGACCGACGTCTACGACATGTCCGGCAACGTCGCCGAGTGGGTCGAATCCACCCCGGAAAAAGCGTTCCTCGCCGGCGGCGACTACCGGGCGCAGGACAAGGCTCACTGCGTGCGCGCGGACGACAGCTTCGGGCCCGGTCACAAGAACCGTTCGATCGGCTTTCGGTGCTGCGCCGACAAGCTCGTGCCCAACGCGGGCAAGGCGGTCGAGAAGAAACTTAGCGGCGTTGTGGGTGCGAAGGTCCCGCCGCTTTCGGCGACGTTGACCACCGGCGGCACGTGGTCGTCCAGCGAGATGAAGGGCAAGGTCACATTCCTGACGTTCTTCGCGTCGTGGTGCTCCCCGTGTCGGCGCGAGCTGCCCGAGCTCGACAAGCTGGCCGCGAAGTACGCAGATAAGGGCTTCCAGGTGATCGCGGTGGGTGTCGATACCGATGACGACAAGGCCCGCGGCTTCGTCCAGGAGGTCGGCACGAAGGTCCCCGTTGTGCTCGATCCCGACGCGAAGATGCTCGGCCAATTCCGCGTTCACAACATGCCGACCGGCGTCCTGGTGGACCGCAGCCTCACGATCCGGCACAAGCAGGTCGGCTACGGTACCAAGACGCTCCCCGAGCTCGAAAAGGCCATCGCCAAGATCCTGTAGCCGTTCGACCCAAAGGGCACGCCTGCCCCGTCCGCAACTCTCAAGGTTCACCACATGCGCTCCTCCTTCTTGCACGTCGCCGTTGCACTCGCCGGCCTCGTCGCCCTTGTCCTCGCGGCTGGATGTTCACCCGCCAAGACGGCCGGATCCGACAAAAGCGCCCCCAGCTTGCTCGCCGACGGTGGCTATGGCGGCCGGGTGTTCGACCGCTTCTACAAGGTGCGCGGCGCCCGGGACTTCAGCCCCGACAGCAAGAAGACGCCGGGCAAAGCCGATGGCAGCGGCGGGCCCAGCAAAGACGGCACGGCGCGCGACGGCAAGGGGATCGTGCTCACCAACGACGCGGGGCACGCTTTTCGGCTCAAGAGCTATTTCGGCTGGGATCTGAAGGGCACCGAGGGCATCTACGGCGCCGACTACAAGAATAAATCCTATGCGCGCGCCCACAACCTGCTCAAAGACACGCGTTCGGCGGCGCAGCTCAAGGCGTGGCTGAAGAAAGGCGACGACGCCCTGCCCGCGTACGGCGACCTCATGTCCGACGCCCAGCTCGACGCCGCGGTCGGCTTCATCGCTGCGATGCGAGACGGCACCATCCCGCGCTCGGACGACATCTGGTCACTCAGCAAAGGCGCTGGCAACTACGTGCTGGTCGAAGGCGGCGACGCGGCGACCGGGGTCAAGCACTACGCCCAACGATGCGCGAAGTGCCACGGCGACAAGGGCGACAGGTTCAAGCTCCACCGCAAGTACAGCCTCGGCTCATTGATGCGCGCGAAGGCCTACGAGGGCTGGTTCAAGGTGCTCGCGGGCCACCCCGGCTCGAAGATGAAGGGCCAGGTTCCCGGCGGTCTGTCACGCAAAGACGCCAGCAAGTTCATCCTCGACATCCTCGCCGCTCTCTGCGACCGCACGCGTTTTCCGCCGGCGAGCCCCGATGCGGACGTCCCCGATGGCGACCCGCGCTGCGCTGCTTACCTGAAATAGCGAGGGGAGACTTCGACCATGGGCAACTCTCCCGCCGACGCGAGCCATCTCGACCAGGGCCACATCGTCCAACACCTGCAGCGCCTCGCGGTCGACGATCCCGAGGCCGCCCAACGGCTCGGCGCCGCCATGGCAAAGGTCGATTGGGCTGAACTCGCCGCGTACGAAGATCCCGCCGCCCCATCCTCGCTGCTCGAAGCCCGCGTTGTCGGCGACGATGAGCGAGCGCGACGGCAGCAAAGCCTCTGTGCCGTCGGCGAGGGCTGCTATCGCGCTGGACAGGTGGCTGTGCTGGTGGTGGCCGGCGGACAGGGCACGCGCCTTGGCTTCGACGGACCGAAGGGCTGTTTCGTGATCGACGAGGCGGCTGGCACAAGCATCTACGAGCTGCACGCACAGCAGGTCGCGGCGGCCTCGAAGCGATACGGCGTCGCGATCCCGCTGCTGATCATGACCAGCCCGCATACCGACGCGCCAACCCGCGCGTTTTTCGCGCAACACGACAACTTCGGGCTCGCCGACGATCAGGTGCGCTTCTTCTCGCAAGGAACGGTGCCGAGTTTGACCATCGACGGTCACGCCTTGCTAGCTGCGCCCGACCGCCTGCTCGAAAACCCCGACGGTCATGGCGGCTGCTTCACGGCGCTCGTCGACAGCGGTTTGCTCGCTGAGCTCGACGCCGATGGTGTGCAATACATCCTGTACCTGCAGGTCGACAACGTCCTCGCGCGCGCCGACGACACCTTTGCCATCGGCCTGGCCGCCGAAGATGGACTCGACGCCGTCACCAAAGTCTTGCCCAAGCGGGATCCGGACGAACGCGTCGGGCATCTTGTGCGCGCGGTCGACGCCGACGGCAATGAGCGCGACCGCATCGTCGAATACACCGAACTCTCGGCCGAAGATGTTCGCCGCACACGGGACGACGGCTCGTTGCTCTTCGGGTGGGGCAACACCGCGATGCACATCTGGCGCGTAGGTTACCTCCAGGAGCTCGTCGCGTTCGGCCTGACCCTGCCCCTGCACCGCAGCAAGAAGCCGCTGAAGTCGTGGACGGCCGATGGTGAAGCGGTGGTCGACGGCTACAAGTGCGAGCGCTTCATCTTCGACCTGCTGCTCTTCACGGACGCAAGCGCCGGGCTCGCCGTGCGCCGCGAGAACGAGTTTTCCCCGGTCAAGAACGCCACAGGAACCGACAGCCCTGCCACAGCCCGCGCCGCTCTGAAACGAGCAACCGTTGGGGTCTGACGAGGAAGGATCCCCTCGTTTTTTCGTCGCGTCGATCGGCCAACGGCTGCTGAATCGGCTCGCTATTCCTGGTCAAAGAGGAACGCGGAGACGCCCGAAAAATCGAGCGTGGCGGACAGGCGCCGACACTTGCCGTCCGCGTCCGGGTTCAGGTCACCCATGCCGGTTACGACAGGCTCGATCGCCTCGATGATGCCGCCGCCATTGTTCGCTGCGGTGTAGGCGATGGTCATGATGTCGGTGATCGGCACGCCGCCGCCCATGAGGCCGCTCTTGACGCCGCCGTCGCCATCGAACTCAAAGCGGATCAACGCGTCGTGCACGGTGAGCTCGTAGAGCACGTCGAAGATGATGATCGGCAGCCGGATCTTGAACGGGCCGCCGCGCAAAACGCCGCCCTTGACCGCCGCAGGCACCGCGATCTCGGGGGACTCCGGATGCAGCTCGAAGGTTTGGCCGGAGAGCACGAGCCCGTCGGTACCGAGCAGAGGTTTGCCGCGACCGAGGCGGATGCGGAGCATGACCGTGTCGTCGTCTTGTTGGCTGTCGAGCCCCTCGAGCTGCAGCAGGATCAACAGCCCGCCGTCTTCGATGGCGTTTTGAACCAGGCCATGAATGGCGCCGATCTGCGTCTGTTCGAGCAGCGGCACGAGCTTGGCGAACTGGTTGTCGATGCCCTTGGTGCCATCGGGTGCGACGAGGTCTTTCTGTTTGCAGGTCTGCTTGTCGTGGGTGCTGCTGATCCGCTTGTCGAGGTTGAAACCTTCGGCCTTGCCGTCGCCGAGGACCTTCGTGAACCCGAGGGTCTTGAGGATGATGAGCATCGGCGGCGGCGTCTCGGCGACCTCGTCCACGGCGGCCTCATCGATGGCTGCAGGGTCGTCGTCGGCCGAAGCGCAGGCGCCCAGCGTGAAGACGCAGACGACGGCCGCGAAGCGAAGCAGGGATTGGCAATGGCGGGTGTGTCGGCCGAACATGCGGGGAGGTTACCAGAGAGACGGTCATTCCCAAGGCCGCAATGAATGAACCCGGTAGGGGCGACCTGTGCCGGATGGGATGGACCCACGATGCGGATGCGCGACGCGATTGGTGTGCTGGTTGGCGCCGCGGCTGTTGCGCTTGGCGCGCAGATCGATGTGCCGATGGTGCCCGTTCCGATGACCTTGCAGTCGCTCGCTGTCGTTGCGGCCGGAGGGTTGCTCGGTGCCCGTTTGGGGCCTGTCGCGATGCTTCTTTACCTGCTTGTTGGAGGGCTCGGCGCGCCCGTTTTCGCACGCGGGGGTTCGGGAACCGGAGCGCTCACTGGGGCCACGGCCGGCTACCTGATCGGGTTCGTGCCGGCGGCGTGGATCGCGGGTCGACCCGGGCCGAGGTCACCGGCGCGCTGGATCGGCCTCATGATCGTCGCGCACGTCGCCATCGTCGCGCTCGGCGGCGGCTGGCTGGCGTGGAAAACGAGCCCGGCGCTTGCGTGGTCACGCGGAGCTGAACCGTTCATCGCGGGAATGCTCGTCAAGTCGGCCGTCGCGGGGCTGGTCGTCTGGGCATCACGTCGCCTGCGCGCCTCGCGCTCCGTATCGTAGCCAGCCGCGCGCCGAACATGACACCATCGTCTTGAACCCGGCCGACGCGCCGGAATCGCCCATCGCCCTGCCCTGACGCCGAGCTCGCCGTGCCACGACCGCGCTTTCATCGCCTCGATCCAGCGAAGCGGGAGTTGATCCTCGACGCCGCTATCGCGGAGTTCGCTCACCAGGGGTTCGACGGCGCATCGCTCGCGCGCATCATCGCTGACGCGCAGATCAGCAAGGGCGCGCTGTACTACTGGTTTGACGACAAGGAAGACCTCTTCACGGCCGCTGCGGTCGCCGCCCTGCGTCCTGTCGGCCTGGCGATCGGCAAGCCGGGCCCCGTTGGCAATATCGACGGCTTCTGGAGCGCCGTGACCGGGATGATCGCGCGAGCCTGGTCCAGTCTCCGTGAGAATGAACGCGGCCTGATGATGCTGCGGACGGCCATTCGCGCGCACACGGCGGGAGAGCTGGGCGACGCGTGGCGCGATTTTACCGGTCCAGCCACCGAAGCCGCGACCGAGATCGTGCTGCTGGGGCAGGCGGTCGGCGCCGTCCGAGAGGACCTTCCGATCGACCTGCTCATCGCGATCGTAGTGGGCGTCGCCGAAGCGGCCGATCAGTTCTTCGAAGAGCGCGTCGCCGACATGGATAACGAGGAAGTCGACGCCTGCATCGAGGCGTTGCACGACGTAGTGCGTCGGATCGCTTCGCCGTCGTAGCGACAAGGCCCCCTGAGATCGGACTCAGCCGCCCCACAGGTTGCGCATCTCGAGGTCGGGACGCGGCGGCAGGTTGAAGAAGCGCTGCGGGAAGTGCTCGGCCACGTAGCTCATCAGATCCCAGACCGACACGATTCCGCGCGGTGTCCCGTCGGCGTCCACGATGGGTAAGCGTCGGAACGGGCCTTCGTTCATACGGCCAAGGGCGGCACCGACCGTCATATCTGACGTGAGCCTGACGTTGGTGGGTGACATGGCGATGGCGACGGAGCGCTGCTGCCAGTCGTTGGTGCCCGAATCGATGAGGCGCAGCACGTCGCGTTCGGTGAACATGCCTACGGCGCGGCTGTCTTCATCGACCACGACACATGCGCCGCGGCCGGTTGCATTGAGCGCCTCGACCGCGTCGGCGAGCGTGCCGTGGGCGGCGACCATCAAGGGCTTGCAGGTCGGCACGTTGGCGATGGTCGCGGCGGTCGCGCGTTCGATGGCGGAGGTGAATCGATGCGTCATCGTGATCCTCGTTCCCAGGTGGGATGGTTCGTTGGAGTCGTCCAGCCAGGATGGCATCGGTCAGCCGTCGCCGCCGATGTCGCGCCATTGGTCGACGGAGTCCGGTGCCGCTTCCTTATCGTGAAACACGTCGTCGAGGTGCCTCATGACGTCCGCGGCGGTCAGCACCGCCATCAAGCCGCCGGTGTCGTTGACGATCGGGATCGAACGCAGACTGCCCGTCGCCATCAGGTTGACCGCGTAGGCGACATCGTCGTGCGGCGACAACGCCTCGGGCGCCGGCGTCATGACGTCCACCATGCGCGTGTCGGTCAGCGACAGGTTCTGCCCGCAGACCCGGGACAGGTAGTCCTTCTCAGTGAAAATACCGACGACATCGTCGCGGTCGGATACCACGATGGACGTCCAGCCTCGCTCGCGCATCAGCGCGACGGCTTCTGCAACGGGCGCACCAGGTGCGACAGGCACGGGGGGATCACCGCGCAAGAGTTCCCGAATGGGGGTCTCCACAAGCGCCTCCTCTTGGGTTTTTGGGTGACGTGACGATAACGCGACGAGGCCGACCGATCAACGAGGAATAGCCCCCACCGCGTGGCCGAAAGCCCGCAAGAGCCGCGCTCGACAAAGTGGTCGGGCGGCCGTGTGAACGGTAGAATCCGGGCATGCAGGAATACTTCTTTGAGCGCGCGTTGGTGGTTTGCTGGCTCGCGGCCATGAGCCTCGGCGCAGCAGGTTGTGGCGCGAAGGACGACGTCGCTTCGGATAAGGACCCAGACGCCATCGTGGATGTGTCGGCGGACGTCGGGGCCGTCGATTCAGCGGGCTGCGCCGGCGCGATCGGATGCGACTGCAAGGACGGCGGCTGCGACGACGGCCTGTGCGTCACGACCGCAGCCGGCGATGTGTGCGCGGCGCCATGTGCAGACACGTCGGTTTGTTGGATCGATCACCGCGATCTGACCGGCAAGATCGTGACGCGCTGCAAGGGAGCCCGGGCGTGCATCGGGGGGCTGCAACTATGCGCTCCCGCGCCCGGAAAAGCCCAATGCGTGGATGCCCAGTGCGCCGACGCGAAGGACGGAACGGCGTGTGACGACGGGGATGTGTGCACCAAGGACGATGCCTGCAAGGCGGGCGCATGCACCGGGGCCGCGACCTGCGAATGCAAGACATCGGCGGACTGCGCGGGCAAAGACGGCGGCAACCCGTGCAACGGCAAGTACTACTGCGACCTGGCGGCGGCCAAGAACACGTGCCGCCTCGTGCCTGGCTCGAAGGTAACGTGCAGCAGCGGTCTGGACGCGCCCTGCCAGGTGAACACGTGTGACAAGGCAACCGGCAAGTGCGCGCTCAAGAGCAAAGCCGACGGCACGGCATGCGACGACAACAAGCCCTGCACGAAAGAGGAGAAGTGCAGCGGTGGCACCTGCGCGGGGACCGATGTTTGTGCCTGCAACCTGCATGACAAGCCGTGCAAAGACGACGGCAACCCGTGCAGCGGCGTGCAGTTCTGCGACACGACCAAGGTGCCGTGGACGTGCAAGGTCAACGCGGCTTCGGTGGTCAAGTGCAACAGCGGCAAGGACACCGACTGCCTCAAAAACCTCTGCGATCCGGTCGCGGCTGCGTGCGCGGTGACCGCCGTCAACCAGGACAAGGGTTGCGACGACGGCGACAAGTGCAGCAGCGGCGAGACCTGCCAGGCCGGCTCGTGCATCGGGGGCAAGTCCGTGTGTTCCTGCCAAAAACACAGCGATTGCGCGGACAAAGACGACGGCGATCTGTGTAACGGGACGATGTTTTGCGACAAGACGACCAACCAGTGCGAGGTCAACCCGGCCACCATCATCAAGTGCAAGACCGCCTCGGACACCGCGTGCCTGGCCACGTCGTGCATCAAGGCGAAGGGCAAGTGCGTGGCGGCGCCGGTCAAGGAAGGCACGGTCTGTTTCGACGGTAATCCCTGCACGAAGAGCGACAGCTGCACCAAAGGCAAGTGCAAGGGCGGCATCAACACGTGCATCTGCCAGACCGACGCCGACTGCAAGGACAAAGACGACGGCGACCTGTGCAACGGCACGCTGTTTTGCCGCACGCATCCCAATGGCAACACCTGTGAGCTCAACCCCGCGTCCAAGGTTCACTGCAAGACGGTCGACAACACGCAGTGCAGCGCGGAGGTTTGCCAACAGAAGACCGGCAAATGCTCGAAGGTGCCGATCAAGGAACTGACCGCCTGCGACGACGGCAACTCCTGCACGCCAAATGACACATGCGTCGCGGGCAGCTGCGTGTCCGGGGCCAACACGTGCGAGTGCCAGGTCGACGCCGATTGCAGCAAGAAAGACGACGGCGACCCGTGCAACGGAACCCTCTACTGCGACAAGTCATCGAAGAACAACGCGCAGTGGCGCTGCAAGGTCAACGCCGCGACGGTGATCAGCTGCCCGACATCCAAGGACACTGCGTGCACACGTAACCAATGCGACCCGAAGACCGGCAAATGCGCCGTCGGCCCCGCGGCGGACAACACCGACTGCGGAACACCGGGCGGTTGTCGTCCCAAGGCCTTTTGCGCGGCGGGCAAATGCGAAGGCCCCAACGTCTGCGTCGGCTGCAAGAGCACCAAGGACTGCGCCAGCGAAGAGGACGGCAACAAGTGCAACGGTTCGCTGATCTGCGACCTCAAGGCCAACCCGCCCGCCTGCAAGGTCGACCCCAAGACCATCGTGAAGTGCAAGGACGACGACAGCGGCGGCTGCACGAAGTGGGCATGTCTTTACCAGGAAGGCACCTGCGCGCAGACCATCGTCGCGGCGAAGAAAGGCAAGCCCTGCGATGACGGGGACAGCTGCACGCAGGCGGCCACATGCCAGGGGCTGCTATGCAAGGGCACCGCGGTCTCATGCGACGACAAGATCCCGTGCACGGTGGACAAGTGCGACTCGAAAAAAGGCTGCGTCTTCGCCGCCGACAACGCCAAGTGCGCCGACGGCAACGTCTGCACATCGGTCGCGTGCGACACCAAGAAGGGCTGCGTGAAGACGCCGAGCAACGAAGGCGGAAAATGCGCGAGCCCCGGATGCGGTGGGGCCGGAACCTGCAAAGCGGGCGTCTGCAGCGGCGTCGGCTCCACGTGCGATGACGGTCTGACGTGTACCGACGACAAGTGCGTCAACGGCGCGTGCGCGTACATCGTCAAGCCGGCCTGCAACGACGGCAACGCGTGCACCGACGACAGGTGCGGCCTCAAGGGATGCCTTTCGGTGTTCGATCCACCCAGCGCCTGCAACGACGGGAATACGTGCACCGACGACCGATGCGTTCAAAACAACAAGTGCAGCAACAACCCGAACGCGGGTCTCTGCGGCGGGGACGGCAAGTCGTGCAAATCGCACCAATGCAAGCTCGCAAAGTGTGTTGTGACGACCCAACCGCGCTTCTTCACGGCTGCCGACGCAACAACGACAGGCCGCTTCAACCAGCTCGTCGTTGCGCCAGCCGGGGTCATCGCCGTGGGCACATGCGGCAAGTCCACGGACGCCAGTGGGCTGCAGATGTGCGCGCGCCTGCTCGAGCACACGGGCAAGCTCGGCAAGCTCCACGTAGCGGGTGACAGCGGCGACGATCTCGGCAACGGCGCCACCTCGATGCCTGGCGGCAACGTGCTCCTCGTCGGGCACACAGCGAAGACCGGCGGCGCGGCGTTCCTCAAGCTCGACAGCTCGGGCAAGGTGGTCACCGCCAAGAATCACAAGTTGGGCGGCTACTCGGTCGCCAATGCCGTGGTCCACGACGGGCAGTTCTATCTCGCGGCGGGCCATTCCGGGGTCAACAAGGACGGCAACCACAACGGCACGCTGTGGACGCTTTCGCAGGACCTGAGCTCGATTAAGGCGGCCAATGTGCCGGTATCCGGTTACCTCGACGTGCGCCTGCGCGACGTGCGCATCCTTGACCTGCAAAAGCGCGTCGTGATCGGGCGGGCGCAGCAGTTCAACAAGAAACGCGTGGCGGTCATCGTCCAAACGAACATCTCGGGCACGACGACGGGCGTGGGCGCGTACGGCGATGCGCAGACCGAAGACATCGAGCCGTGGGCCATCGCGCCCGTCGAAAGCGACATGCTGATCGCCGTCGTGAGCGAGAAGGGCGGCAAGTCCACAGGGTTCGTGGCGCGGGTCGAGCTGTCTGGCAAGGAAAAATGGGCGGCTGACATCGGCCAGGTCGTCCAGGGTGAGCCGCTGCGATTCGGCCTCGACGAAGACGCGATCTACGCCGTCGCAACGGGGCTCGACAACGGCGATGCGCAAGGGCGTTTGGTGCATATCAACCGGTCGGGCATCGTCACGATGACTCGCCATTTCGGCGCTGTCGGGGCCGATACGTTGGGCGGGATCGGGCTCTTGTCGGACGGGTCGTTGGCGATGGCCGGCGGGGCCGCCGCGAAAGGCGCATCGATCCCGTGGGTGCTGCGAACGAGCGAATATGGCGACACCGCGTGCACCGGCAAGTGTTTCGACAAGACCGCGGAGGACTGCGACGACGACAAGGGTTGCACGTTGGACTCGTGCGACGTCGCCAAGGGGTGCGTCAACAAGAAGGGGGGCGGCAACGGGCCGTGCGACGACGACAACAGCTGCACGAAGAGCGACGTGTGCCAGGCCGACGGCGGCTGCAAGGGCACCAAACTGGCTGATGGCGCGGGTTGCGACGACGGCAGCAAGTGCACGGTCGGCGACGCCTGCAAGGCCGGCAAATGCGCGACCGGCACCGCCAGCAAGTGCGACGACAACAACCCCTGCACCAACGACGGATGCGATCCAATGACCGGCTGTACCGTCGCCGGCGTCATGTCGGCGGGAACCTCGTGTGGCGGCGGCTGCGGGACGGGGACCTGCGACAATAAAGGCACGTGCAAGATCGAAAAGAGCGGCGGCTTGTTCAGCGCGCCCGTCAAAGACCAAGGCGTCGGCAAGATCGAAGGTGCCGCGGCGATGCAGACCGGTTACGTGGTCGCGGGCACCTTCACCAAGGATAAGAACACCACGGTTCGATACGGCACGGTGAAGGACGAAGGGAAGCTGGGCTCGTTCGCCAGCGCGGTCCCGGCCGGTATGACGACGACGGTTTTTGGCTGCTTGCTGCGGCTCAAGAACGGCGAATACGTGCTCGGCGGTACGGCTGACGGCGCCGCAGGTCGCGCCGTGTTCATGCAACGGCTCAACGACAAGGCCAAACCTGCAGGCGGCGCTGCGGTGTTGACGCATCCGGGCACCGAGGAAGACATGGTCGGCTGCCTGCAGCGCTCCGACGGCGGGGTCTTCACGGCCAACACGGCGACGAAGGGGGGCAGCAAATATACGTGGGTGGCCTCCTACTCGGCGCAGACCAGCAAATTCATCACCCAGCAGGATCTGCCGCTGATCCCAGGGGAAGAGGTCGTCGCGATCGCCAATGCGGGTGCGGCGGTGGTCATCGCGAACAACGTTACCACCCAGGGCGGCTCGACGCCGGGCGCGCGGATCGTCGACACAAACAGCTCGGGACAAATCTACGTCTCGTTCGGCGCTGGCGGCGGCGCGAAAGCTCAGGCGCTTGTCGGTGACGACAAAGGCTTCAACCTCGCAGGGCATCGAGATGACGGCAAGACCAGCCAGATGTGGATGTTGCGCGCGGACCTGACCGGCAAGGAGCAGTGGAACAAGACCATCGAGCTTGGCGCCAAGTCGTCTGTGCTCGCGTTCGCGGCCAGCAACTACGGCTTCACGCTTGTCGGCCAACGCGAAGTGGTCGGTAAGCAGAAGGGCGCCCTTGTCGTCGCGGGGGCGAACGGCGAGCTACGGTCCTATATGGACCTGCCCGACGCGACGATCGAGGGGTTGGGGGTGATCATCCCGAGCGGCGACAAGCACATCGTAGGCGGATGGATCCAGGTCGGTGGCGGAACGAACGGGTGGTTTGGCGTATTGGGTCCGTTCGGTCACGCGAGCTGTTCGACCATGAAGAGCTGCCAGGGACTGACGCTCAAGACGTGTTCGGACAACAAGGCGTGCACCGTCGATCTCTGCGACGCGGCGAAAGGATGCACCAATCCACCACGCTCTGGACTGTGCGATGGCGGCCCGTGCAAGACGACGGGCAGTTGCAACGCCGGCAAGTGTGAAGGCGTCAAGGACCGGCTTTTTGCGGTGTCTGCGGGCCCGGCCAACGCCCAATCGGAGCTTCATGCGGCCGCTTCTGCGGGCGATGGACCGATCGCTGTCGGCGCGACGCGACCGACGGGTGGACGCTCGCAAGCGTGGATCGTCGGCTACGCGGGCAAGACCATCCATTGGGAGCGCAAGTTCGGCGGCACCGCTGGCGATGACCAGCTGACCGGAGTCGCGGGTCCGATCGGCGCGCCGCTCCACACCGCGGTCGGCTTCAACAAGAAGGTTGGGGGCGGGTCTTCCACCGCGTACATCGTCCAGTTTGCCGCCGGGACGAAGGCGCCGCTGACACCCAAGACGGTCGCGGGGACGCAGAGCAACGAGCTGTATGCCATCGCCCCCATCGTGTCGGGCGAGCTGTTGGCTGTCGGTGCGCGCTACACCAGCAACGTACCTGCCGCCCTCATCGTCGGCGTCCAGAAGGACGGCACGATCGGGTCTGTCGCGCCGCTTCCCACATCGATGGGCGCGACGATGCTCACCACCGCAACCTCGACCGACCTCGGCGCCGTCGCGGGGGGCGTGCGCTCTGCGAAGGCTGAGACCGACGCGCTGCTCGTCTGGTTCAACCAGGAGGGCGAAGTGCTGCGAGCCCGCACATTTGACCGCGGAAGCAACGAGGAGGTCGTCGCTGTGGCGAACATGTCGGCCGGGCGGATCGCGGCGGTGACCGAGGCGTCGAGCCAGGGCAAGAAGTCGGTCTGGTTGCGCGGTTTCGCGGTCAATGGCGTGCAGATGTGGGACCGCAAGCTCATCGCGCCCGGCAACGGCAGGGCGTCCGCGGCGATCGGCAGAACCGGGGAGATCGTCGTGCTGACCGAATCGGGGTCCAAGTTCCGCCTCAGCAGCTATGGCATCGGCGGCACGAAGCTGTGGTCGACCGATCCCCAGTTGCCCGCTGCCGATATCCACGCGCTCATCGGCGCTGGTGAAGGCGTCATGAACGCGGTCGGCGGACAATCGGGCGCAACGGGCCGAGCCATCATCAGCGTGCTCGGGCCGTGGGGACATGCGACCTGTACGCAAGCCGGCAAGTGTGCGGCGTTCGACAGCGTCAATGCCTGTCCTCCCGCGAGCTGCGAAACCGGCATCTGCACGGCCGACACGGGCTGTCAGAAAGTCCAGCACAGCGGTGACTGCGGTGACGGCAAGGCCTGCACGAATATTGGCCGCTGCGACCAGGGCAAGTGCACCGGCCAGTCCAACAAGCTGTTCGGGTCAACCGGAGTGCCAACGTCGGAGAAATTCCCAGGCGAATTGCGCGCAGCCGTCGTCGCACCGGACGGTGGCGTTCTCGGGGTCGGCGGCATGGGCGCCGGCGCGATGGTCATGAAGTACGGGCGCGGCGGCGAAGCGATGTGGACGTCGCCCGCGGTCACAGGAAAAGCGAAAAAGGACGAGCTGCTTGACGTCACATATCTCGCCGACGGCAGCGCGCTTGCGGTCGGCAATTTCATGGACCAAAGCACACCGCGCGCGGCCGCAGTGCGCATCAAGGACGACGGCGACAAGGGGACACTTCAGAGGTTCCCGGTGGCCACGAGCGGCGTGCTGCTGACCGCGGTGGTGCAGAGCCCGGGCGGAACCGTCATCGGGCTCGGGCAAATCCCTGCCGGCAGCGGGACCGCACGCGTCTTCGCACAGCAGATCGATGCGACCGGCAAGCCCACATCCGGCGGGCCGCTCGGAACCGCCGTGGCCAACCTCGCGGTTCGCGCTGCGGCGATGGCCTTATCTGGGTCATCCGTTGTGTGGGCGGGCAATTTCGGCGCGGCCGGTTCCGGCAAGGCCCGGCTGTGCATCGTCGCGAGCGGTGGCGCCAGCATGAAGTGCAGCGACTACGGTCCCGCCGGCACGAACATCAAGGTCAGCGGCCTGGTCACGCGCCACGACAACTATTACCTCGCAGGCGCGGTGACCAGCAGCGGCAAGACCCGCCCAGCCGTCTTCATCGGCAACCATGATAAGCAGGGCACGCCCCAGATCCTCAACGCGTTCGATGTCTCCAAGACCGTCACGGGCGAGATCAACGCCTTGGCGCCGCTCGACACGGGAGACTGGTTCGTCGTCGGCGAGACCGATGGCGCTGGCGGCACCAAGGGCCTCGTCGCCCGCATGACCGGCAGCTTGCAGACCGTATGGCTGCGCGAGCTGGGGACGTCCGGTTCCGTCTTGGACGGCGCGGTCGTACACAGCGACAACACCGTCGTCGGGGTCGGCAACAACGGCACCAAACCGTGGATCGTGCGGATCGACCGGTTCGGCAACCGCACCTGCGGCGACTCTGGCAACTGCGCGGACCGTCCGCCCAATGATTGCGCGCCATCGCAGCCCTGTAGGGTCGAAGCGTGTACCAAGGGAGCATGCGGGGCGGGGACAACCGCGCCCGACGGAATGCCGTGCGGATCGAACAAGACCTGCCAGACGGGCGTCTGCAAGTGATTGAAAAAACGGCCAAGAATCGCTAAATAGGAAGTAGGACTTTCTACTTTGATGTCGCAACCTGGCATCGGCGGAGGCCCATGGCAGCCAAGACCTCGAAGCTGGTGAAGATATCGGAATTGGCGCGCCTGTCGGGTGTGCCGTCGCCGACGATCAAGCACTACATGCGCGAAGGGCTGTTACCCCCAGCCGCCCGCAAGACGAGCCGCAACATGGCTTGGTACGATCCGGCGTTGGTGCCGCGCATCCAGGCCATCAAGGATCTGCAGCGGGAACGTTTCTTGCCGCTCAAGGTGATCCGCGAGCTCCTCGACGGGGAGCCGACGGCGCCGCAGGACCGGACCACGGCCGAAGCGATCAACCGCGTGCTCCGCAAAGTCGCCCCAAAACAAGAGATGACACGCAGCCAGGTTCGTGACGCCGGGGCCGATGAAGACGATCTCGTGTGGTTGACGGGCATCGGTCTGATCACGCCGCGCCGGGTCGACGGCGAAGAGGTCTACTCCGGCGACGACCTCGCGCTGCTCAAGGTCCTCAAGCGTGCCCGCCTCGCAGGCATCACCGAGCAGATGCTACCGACATCCATCCTCGGCGAGTACGTGGTCCGCATTCGCGAGCTTGCCCGCGCGGAGCTGGAGCTGTTTCGAACCGGCGTCGTGCCGCAAGCGGACGGCAATCTGCCCGAGCTCGCCGAAGCCGCGATGTACTTGAGCGAAGAGCTCGTGATCCAGATTCGCCGACGCGCGCTGCTACCGGCGCTGCGGGAGCTGGTCGCCGAAGAACAGCGCCGCGACAAATCGTAGTCGCGTGCCGAACTGACTGAGCGGTGAGACTCTACTTGCAGCTCGCCGATGTGGAGCTGGTCTGGTGGCACGTCTTGCCGCCCGTGCACGTCAGGTAGGTGGCCCATGGCTCCCAGTAGTAGTACGTCGACGAGGTGTAGCAGCTCGTCGAGTAGCCGGTGCAGCCCTGGTAGCCGCGGCGGCGCTGGACCGACGTGCCGGTTGTCGAGCACTTGTACTCGTACTTCTTGATGCTGGTCCCGCACTTGGAGTAACGCGGCTTGTAGTACTTGTTGAAGTCGCAGCAGCTGCCCGACGAGCACTTGCCCGTGGTTGTCGAACTCGTGCACGACGCCGAGCTGGAAGACACCTGGTAGCACTTCTGCGAGCCGATGCAGGACTTGTAGGTGGCCCAGTTCTCGTAGTGATAGTTGTACGACGAGCTCGAGCACACTGAGCTGTAGCCGCTGCACCCGTTGTAGACGCGACGGCGCTGCACGTATTTGCCGCCCGCCGACGAGCATCGGTAGTCGTACTTCTTGATGGACGTGCCGCACTTTTCGCCCTTGGTGCGGAAGCGACCTGTCAGCGTGTTACAGCAGGTTCCGGATGTGCATTGTTTGACGCCGCTGCCGCCGCCGCTCGTGCAGGTTCCGACGGTGCCCGACATCTGGCACTTGGTTCCGCTGTTGCAGTACTTGTAGGTCTTCCAATCGGTCCAGTGGTAGTAGCTCGACGACGACGAGCAGGTCGAAGACGCGCCGCTGCACCCGTAGTAGGCTCGCCGGTACTGCACGTGGCCGCCGAAACAGCGGTACTGGGTCTGCTTAATCGAGGTGCTGCACTGGGTGTACTTGGGCTGCTTGACCTTGTTGGACGTGTAACAGCACGACCCGCTCGAGCAATATGAGCCGGTCTTGCAGTACGCAGATGACGTCGACGAGCTCTGGTAGCAGGTCTTGCCGCTGGTGCAGGTCGAGTACGTCGTCCAAGCGCCCGGGACGAGGTAGCTGGTGGACGTCGAGCACAGGGAAGCCGATTTGCCGGTACAGCCGCGGTACATCGGTCGCCGCAGCGCATAGCGCGCGCCGTTGCACTTGTAGCCATACTTGTAGGTCGAGCTGCTGCACTTGTACCCGATCGGGCGGAGCTTCTTGTTGACGGTGTCGCAGCAGAGGCCGCTGGTGCACTCGGTCGTGCCGCCGCTGGTCGAACAGGTCGCGCTGGTTGAGCTGAGCAGCTTGCAGACGGTGCTGCCGGTGCACGTCTTGTACGTCGTCCAGGGCCCCCACACGTAGTTGATGCTGCTGGTCGAACACGTGGAGCTGGTGCCGCTGCAGCCGTACTTGGCCGCGCGACGCCGGATAAACTTGCCGCTGCACTGGTATTCGTACTTGGCGGTGGATGTCCCGCAGTTGGTTCCCTTCGGCAAGAACTGGCCGGTCCCGCTGCAGCAGGTGCCCGATGAACACTGCGATCCGGCACAGCCTGGGATGGGGCTGTTGACGCATTGGCCGCTCGAGCAGCTGTCGTCGGTGCACTTGTTGCCGTCATCGCAGGTCTTGGCCGAACCGACGCACAGGCCCGTCACGCACTTGTCGCCGGATGTGCAGCCGTCGCCGTCTTCGCAGCTGTCGCCGTCCGTCTTGTTCTTGACGTCGCAGGTCTTGCTGAAGCTGTTGCAGTAGACCGTTTGGCAAGGTTTGACACCGGCCGTGCTGCAGTCGGAGTCCTGCTCGCAGCAGCCCGGTTTTTGGCCGTACTCGCAGAGCTTGGTGTCGATGTTGCACGCGCCGACTTTGCACGGGTTGGAGCTGACGCAGTCGTTGTCCTTGGTGCAGCAGCCCTGGCCCGTGCCCTTGCAAACACCGGCGGCGTTGCACTTGTCGTCGAGGCTGCACTTGTCGCCGTCATCGCACGAGGCGCCGCTGTCGATGGACCATTTCTTCGCGTCTTTGGTCGCGCTGCAGACCTTGCATGGTTTGCTGCCCTTGGCGCCGTCCTTGTAGCACTGGCCATCGATCAGGCAGCTGCCTTCCGCGAGGTTGTTGACGCACTTGCCGTCGCTGCACAGGTCGGTGGTGCAGCTGTAGCTGTCGTCGCAGTCGGCCGCGATCTTGCAGCCGCCCGCGGGCCCCGAGTCGGTCGCCGTCCCGGTGTCGCCACCGGAGGAACCGCCGCTGGTCGTGCCCGCATCTCCTCCGCTGGATGAAGAAACGGCGTCGCCGGTCGCGGTGGTATCCGAACCGCTGGCGCTGCCGTTGCCGTCGATCGTGGCGTCCTTGGCGTAGTTACAGGTGCCGTTGACGCAGGTTCCGCCCTTGCAGTCCGCGTCGCCCTGGCAAGGTACGAAGATGTAGCCGCCACCACCGCCGGCGCCCGCACGACCGGCGCATCCAAAGAACAAAACCGAAAGCGCTACGACGCCGAGCGCGGACAAACCGCGCTTCGGTGCGATGAATTGGCGCATTGTGTGACCTCCGCAGACCTGCGAGGCGCGGACCATAACGGCTCCCCGTGTGCAGATCACGGCCTTTTTTGGCGGCCAACAGCGGCTGGGGCGCGCCGGCCTCGAAAGATCTCCCAATCGATTGATATTATTTGGTTTATACGCGACTTCGTGCGTGTCAGGCTTCGGGCTCGACCGGCACTGCGATTTCCTTGGCCCGGACCCGCAAGTTGACGATCTCGACGAAGAGGGAAAAGGCCATCGCGAAGTAGATGTAGCCGCGATCGATGTGCTGCCCCATCGCCTCGGCGGTCAGCATGACGCCCACCAGCAGCAGGAAGGACAGCGCCAGGACCTTCAATGTCGGGTGCTTTTCGATGAACGCGCTCACGGGGCCGGCGGCGAACAGCATCACGATCACGGCGATGACGATGGCGGCTATCATGATCCTGATATCGTCGGACATCCCGACCGCTGTGACCACCGAATCGAGCGAGAAGATGATGTCGAGCACCATGATTTGGGCGATCGCGCTCACCACCGACTTCGCCCTTCTGTTCGTGTCCGTTTCCGGCTCGCCTTCCATCCGTTCGTGGATCTCGAACGTCGCCTTCGCGATGAGGAAGAGGCCGCCGCCCGCGAGAACCAGGTCCCGGCCAGAGACCTCGCGGCCAAGCGCTTCGAACAGCGGCTGGGTCAAGCCGACGATCCAGCTGATGCCGAGCAACAGCGCGATGCGTGAAAACATCGCCATGCCGAGGCCCCATTTGCGGGCGCGGTCCTGCTGGTCGGCGGGCAGGCGCGCCGTCAGGATGGCGATAAACACGAGGTTGTCGAGGCCGAGCACGATCTCCAGCCCGGTCAGACTGGCGAGCGCCGCAAGGTTTTCAAACGTGAGGAGATCGTGCACGCGGCGACGATAACGCAGCGCCGCGATGATCGCGAAAGGGCGGGCTCAGTCGGCGGCGGAGCGTGGGTCGCGTCGCAGCTGGACCATGTCACCGTCGCGAAACGCGATCGCATAGCCGCGCCGTTCGTAGAGCGCGATCAAGGGCGAATTCGTCGCCGATGTGTTGGTCGCAAGGAGCCTGGCGCCGTTGTCGAGCAGCCACCGTTCGCCCCGGTCCAGCAGCGCTTCGGCGACCCCCTTGCGGCGATGTTCCGGTTGCACCCACGTCGTCGAGAAAAGACCGAGCGCATCCGGCTCCATTCGCACGATCGTGTGACCGACCACTGCGCCGTCCACCGCGACGAAGATGGCCCCCTCATCGCGCAGTTCCCGGGAGCGGTTGCGCAACCAATCCATCGAGTAGAGGTCGACGGCGCGTTGCTGCCCCAGCACTTCGACCAGCGTGGCCCGCATGCGTTCGGCGACAAGCTCCAGCTCGTCGGTGCCTCGCAGTGGGCGTACATGCATCGCTGACCCCTTCCGACCTGACCGGATGACTGTATCGCGACCGAACTGTCGCTCGTTGGGGTGGCACGGTTGCACGACGTTGTCGGGCGAGCATCCGCACAACCAGGGCAAGACGGCGCTGCGCCGGTCCGGACAGCTGGACAGCATGGCCCATCATAGCGTGTCCTATCGCTCGTGTCCGTCGCGACGCGGCCATGGACGGGGCCCACCGGCGTCATACTGCAGGCATCCACATCCGCCGTGAGATTGGGTAGGTTGTGCCCAAGTCAGCGGAGGCCTCATGAAAACGTTTGTTCCAAGCCCGGTGCCGTGGTGTTTCCTTGCGCTCGCAGCTGCGTCTTTGCTGGTTGGCCATGTCGGGGCTGCCGACGCGGCGGTTCCGACGACCATCATGGTGCATGGCGCCATCCACAGCGGCGGCGGCGGCGCGGCTCCCGACGGCAACTACACGATCGCCTTTTCGCTGTATGACGGCAAGGGCGCGGCGAAGGCGGCGTGGACCGAGGGCGTCGCCGTAGCCGTGTCCAAGGGCCGTTTCGCACACGCGATGGGCTCGGCGCAGAAGATGCCCACTACCCTGCTCGCCTCCCTCAAGGCGCCCTGGCTCGGCGTCAAAGTCGGCGCGGATCCCGAATTGCCGCGCATCAGGATCCACAGCGTGCTCTTCGCGCGACATGCCGCCGTCGCTGCCACCGTCGCGTGCAACGGATGCGTCGACAGCGCACAACTGGCCCCCGCAGCGGTCAAACCGGGACAGGTTGGCTTTTCGTACGCGGCCGCGGTGACCAAGGGCGGCGTGGCGCTCGCGGCGAAGAAGCTCGACTGCAGCGGCTGTGTCACGACAAAACACATGAAGTTCGATGGCGACATCGACCTCGGCGGCAGCGCGCTCAAGGCGGGCAAGGTGACGGCGAGTGACATCGTCGCCAAGACCGTCGCGGCGAGCAAGTTCGTGGGCGACGGCAGCGCGCTCACCGGCATCAAGACCGCCGCCGGCAAGTGTGCGGCCGGCGCGGTCATGACCGGAATCGACGGCAACGGCAAGCCGATCTGCAGCAAGACCGCTGGCAAGCTGCCGCCGGACGGTCTTGACGACGTCTCCAACGGCGCGCTGACCAACGAGTTCACCGAAATCGCGGCGAGTCAGAAGGCGCTGGCGATCAAGGACAACGATCCAACGGGAACGTCGTCGACCATTACCTTCCCCGACGTCGGCAACGCCAAGACCCTCTCGGTTCGCGTTGCGCTGGCCAACAGCGATATCTCGAAGCTGACCGTTACGGTCTTCGATCCGGCCAATAAGCCACATGTGCTCTTCGCCGGAGGCAAGAAGGGCAAGTCGCTCAAGGGCCTGTGGCCCACCCCCGACAAGGTGATCAAGGGCGACCTTGGTGCGTGGATTGGCAACAACCCGAAGGGCAGTTGGCGGCTGCTGGTGGTCGACAAGGGATTCAAGAACAACAAGACGGACGGCGCTGTCAGCGCGTGGTCGGTCGAAGTCGGCGTCATCGCGGCCAAACGCGTGGCGAGCAAAGGCCTGCTCCAAACGCATGGCGGCCTGCAACTCCAGCAAGCGGCCAAACATCCCGTAGCGTGCGACGCGAGCGGCAAGGCCTACGTCTATTACAACACCAGCGACGACACGATCTACGTGTGCAACGGCGCGGCGTGGTTCCCGATCGGCGTGGCGTCCCAGCTCGGCGCCAAGGAGCGTCCCGCCGTGTCGTGCAAGGCCATCAAGAACGAAGGCGTGGCGACCAAGAACGGCTGGTATTGGCTGGATACCGACGGCCTTGGCCCCTCACAGCCGGTGCGCGCGTACTGCGATTTGAACACGCACGGTGGCGGCTGGACCCAGGTGGTTGCGTGCCGTCCCGGTGACAACTGCGTCGCCGGTGGCGCGTTCCTGTACGGCGTCAACTGGCTCGACAAGGACCGCGGCACGGCGGGGGACAACGCCAGCTACAACAGCGCCGCATCGCTCAAGGACATCGTCAACAAGGCCGGGACATTCATGGTCGTGGTCGAGACCGGACCGGCCCACCGCGGCACCGTGCGATACGTGCTCAACAACGACACGCGGCGCTGGTTCAACAACAGCGGCTACTACCAGAGCGGCAACCTGAACGTGGCCGTCACCGATACCACCGGGACGAGCTACACGTTCACCGGGCGCATCTGTTTTCAGCCCGGCAGCTACAAGATCCGCTCGCTCAAGGGCAGCAACGGCATCGTATTCCTCGGCCGCAAGTCATCAGCGCCCAACGGCGGCGCGAACAAAGACTGCGACTACGGCCCGTGGGCCTCGCAGATGTTGATCCGCGACAACGCCAAGGGAATCACGGCCACGTGGGGGACGAGCCCGGTCAACACGTGGAACAAGCAGAAGTACACACACCGCATCCTCGTTCGCTAGTGGTGCGTTTGAGGGGAAAGGCGCCATGAAGTGCCCCAAGTGCGGGACAGAGCAACCCCGGGCGGCCGAGTGTCGGACGTGCGGGGTGATCGTCGCCCGGTACAAAGCTGGCGCGCGTCCGCCGCGGCGACCTGAACCCGAAAGCAAGCCCGACGGCTTCAGATCCAACGAAGAACAGCTCGCCGACATCAAGGCGGAGTTCGCCCAGGCGGCCGTCGATGCCAAGGCCGGTGTCGCGAAGATGCGCAGCGGCGTGCTCGGCTTGTGGCGGGGCCGACCGATCCCACCCGCCCCGCGCGCTGCGTTCTTTTCGGAGATGGGCAAGTGTCTCGAGGCGACGTTGCCGCTGTCGGAGTGTTTCGCAGCGTTATCGCCGGCCGCGCGAACCGGTCGGATGGGCGATGTCGTCGAGGACCTCGCGATGCAAGCGCGCAAAGGCAAGACGCTGCTCGCTGCGATGAAGCAATGGCCCGAGGCGTTCTCCGCGTTCGATCTGCAGCTGGTGGAGGCGGCCGAGCGCGCGGGAAGACAGCCGGTCGTCTTCGCCGAGTTGGGGGCAAGATGGCGAGGGCGCGCCACGATTCTTAATACAGCCGTGGGCGACCCCAGGCGAAGCGCCGCGCTCATCGCTGCCGGGCTGTTCATCTTCCTGGCGCCGCTGCCCATGCGCGGAATCGGCGACTACCTTCTGGGACTGATCGGCACCGCGCTGTTCGTCGCGTTGATCCTCGGCGCGGATCTTCTGCTCAGCCTCTGGCTGCTCCAGTCGCGGCCGGCCCGCCACAAGCTGTTCGAAATCCTCGCGAGGGTCCCACCGATCCGGTCGATCCTCGAGAAGCGGCGCGACGCTGATTTCGCGGCGGCGCTGTGGCTCGGGCTCGGGTGCAAGCTCCTTGCGCGGCAGGCGGTGCGCGTGGCTGCCGACCTCGCAGACGATCCGCAGCTGCCCGCGACGGCCGCCCAGGTGATCAGCCGGATCGACGCAGGCCAGGCGCTTCCCGCGGCCGTCAAGCAGACGCGTGGCATGCCGTCCGAGCTCGTCCTCGCCCTCGCCCCCGACGACGGCAAGCTCATCTCATCGCTGGGGGTCTATGCCGAATCGGCCCGCTCGCGTTTCGTCGAATCGGCGTCGCGCATCGGACGGGGAATGCACTTCGGGTCGGCGGCGTTGATTCTCGCGCTGGGGATCGTCGCGGCGATGTCCGGACCGCCAGGCGCCGAGAAAGCGGGTGCCGTCGCGGAGCAGCCCACGCCAAACGCGACGGGCACAGCGGCGGGCGGCAGCGGTGATGCAGCGCTCGATAAAGCCGGCCGTGGATTGCAGAGGCGGCTGACCGGCCAGAAATCGGCCGACGACCGCGCGCGACGGGCGCTTGGCGAGTAGGCCCCGACTTGAGTCCAGGCAGGAGCAAGCATGTTCGATAGTACGCCGAAGACAAAAGCGTGGGGTTGCACGGTCAGATCGGATCGGAGTTGTTCGGACGTGAGCGTCGCCGCACTCATCGGCAATGCG
>CAZLMW010000026.1:67819-76518 GCA_964560875.1 uncultured Enterobacteriaceae bacterium | reverse complement strand
TGGCCCGGACCCGGGTTATCGCTCAGTCAGCGACTTCCAATCGGGCCTGGGGGCTCGGCAACGAGCGGGTAGACGAGATCATGGCGGAGCTGCGGACGGACTACGCCGACGCCTGGGCTGAACTCGCCAAGTGAGCCGGGAGCGAGACCAGACGGTCTTCTTGTCGGTGCAGGACGTCCTGGCTATTCACAACAACACGCTGACAAACGAGGGCGGCGCTCGCGGCGTTGGAGACCTGGGGCTGCTGGAGTCGGCGGTCGCGATGCCACAGCAATCGTTCGGCGGGCAGATGCTGCACGAGGACGTGCTGTCGCAGGCGGCGGCGTACCTGCTCCATATCGTCAACAACCACCCCTTCGTAGACGGTAACAAGCGGGCGGGGTTGCAGGCATGTCAGGTGTTCTTGCGCGTCAACGGATATCAGCAGCCGTCGCCGAGGGACGCGGTGGCGTTGACGATGGCGGTGGCGCGACGGGAGCTGGGCAAGGACGGCCTGACGCAGTGGTTTGCGGAGAATCTTGGTCCGTTGGGTTAGCTGAGTTGGCTCTACACCCGCGCAATCGCCTCGCGCAGCGCGTCCACCAACGCTTTGCGCCGCAGGTACGCGGCGACATGCCCACCGATGAGCCACCGCAGCTGCGCCGGCCCAGTGATCCGCGAGCGCCTGCACCTGCGCCGTCCGCACGTACGCGTCGTCCTTCGCGCCCAGCACGACCGCTGCCTTTGTCACAGCTGGTGGGCCGAAGCGGTCGACATCCGACATCCCGATCGGCTCCGCCATCCGCGCCTGGGGATCGGCGGCCGTCTCGCCCAGGACGTCCCACCGGATCGCCGTGCTGAGCGCGTCCTGGCAGAGATCGGCACCGCGCTGAGCCCCGCGGCCATCGCCGCGCACGCGATCGGCTCGGGGTAGGTCGCCGCCGCGAGCGCAGCGATGTGCCCGCCCATGGAGTACCCGCTGACCCCGCGCTGCCGGTGTCCCCGTTGGCGCCAAGTGCGCCCGCTGGTCGGCGAAGAACGCTGACTCTTGGCTCGGGAAGTACCGAAAGAACGTCGAGACTATTCTACGGGCAAACACATCAATTCGAACCTGAACTTCCATTTGGTGCAAAACGCAGCTAGTCTGGAGCGATGATCGAGCGCGACCTCGCAGCCGTTGCCCAACTCGCCGCGACCCAGTACCCGCTCGTGACGATCACCGGGCCGCGGCAGTCGGGTAAAACGACGCTTTGCCGCCAGGTCTTTCGCGACCACACGTATGTGACGCTTGAGCCCCTCGACGTGCGCCGCTACGCCATCGAAGACCCACGTGGGTTCCTCCGCGAACATGCCGGCGGGGCGATCTTCGACGAGATCCAAAACGCACCCGACCTCGCCAGTTACCTGCAGCAGGATGTCGACGACGACCCGACCCCTGGTCGCTTCATCCTAACGGGCTCGCAACACTTCGGGATCTCCGCGGCGATTTCGCAAAGCCTCGCCGGACGTACTGCGGTGTTGCACCTCCTGCCGCCGAGCTTGGACGAGCTTCGGCGCTTCAGTTCTTCGCCCGACGGTTTGATTGAGACGCTTTTTACTGGCGCATATCCCCGGATTCATGACCGCAGGCTCGCCCCCAATCGCTGGCTGATGGACTACGTGACGACGTATGTGCAACGAGATGTTCGGCAGCTTGGCGGTGTCGGTGACCTGACCGCATTCACGACTTTCCTGCGCATGTCGGCTGGGCGCACGTCGGCCGAGATCAACCTGCAGCAGCTCGGTGCTGACGTCGGTGTATCCAACCACACGGCCCGAGCGTGGCTGTCTGTGCTTGAGGCGAGCTTTATCGCAATGCGCCTGCCGCCGTGGTTCACCAACGTCCTCAAGCGCCTGGTCAAACGGTCGCGGCTGCATTTCCTGGATTCAGGCCTGGCGTGCGCGCTGCTGGGCATCCGTTCCGCAAACGAACTCCGTCATCACCCCCTACGCGGTGCGATCTTCGAGAGCTGGGCCGTCTCTGAGGTCTACAAGTCGTGGGTCCACGCCGGTCGTTCCCCTCGCCTGTATCACCTGCGGCAGACCCGTGGGCGCGAGGTGGATCTGGTCATCGACGATGGGCTCACCAAGCGTTTGGTCGAGATGAAAAGCGGCGAGACGGTCGTCTCAGATTGGTTGGCCACCGTTCGGGCGCTCGCTTCACAAATCTCGGATGCTACTGCCCACCTCGTGTACGGCGGGGCGGTGGGGCAGATGCGGTCGGACGTTGAGGTCGTTCCCTGGCGCGAGATCGGGCGATTGGGTCCGAGCGACTAGATGTGCCGGGCGAGAATCGCGATCCGCTTTCCCGCTCCCTCTCCCGCTCCCGCTCCCGCTCCCGGCTCAACGCTTCTGATGCCGCTTGGCCAGACCGACAAGCATCGCTGCCATCCGGTCGAGGAGTTCCTTTGCGGTCCTATGCCGGTCCTCGGCGACAAGCCGTAGCCTGAGCAGCACGTCGAAGATGGCGGCGCACTCGGCCGTGGAGCCGGCAGCGCTGAGGTAGTACCGCCGCTTGTCGGGCCCGGAGAACTTGCCGGCGGGCGATGGCTCTTAGGTCGCAGTCCCAATGAGACGGATCCGCGACCTCGCCGCACTACCGATGAGACGATCGCCACGCGCTTGACCGCGCCCGCTGATCCCCGACAGACGCCGTCTACAAAGTGACCCCCGACCTGTAGACGCAGGCCGGGGGTCAGGCATCTGCGCCACAGCGATCCTGCCTCAAAACCGGGCTCGCCGCGGCGCGTACAATGGCGATGGCAGGCTGCACCAAGCTGGCGGCCGATGCACGCGTGTTCGTCGTGGCGTCAACGGGGCGGCCGAAACACGAATGGCCATTCGATGACGCAGATCCCACGGTCCGGCATCGGGAAGCTTAGCCGAGCGAGGGTGGCGCGTATGCACTCGACAACTCGCGGGCGACGCAAGGTGTTCTTCACAGTGACGATGCGCGTCGTTCTGCCGTCCTTCTCGATGCGGAATTGAACCGTCACTGTGCCCTTGAGTCGCGGTTCGCTTTGCAGCTCGCGCGTGTAACACTCCACAAGGGCCGAGCCGCTCGCCCTGACGCGCGCAGCGATGTCATTTTTGTCGCAGCCGCTGGTTCCCGTGCCCTGTTCAAGCTCTTGCAACGTCACGGACTGGCCAGCGCCATCCCAGTACTTCGATGACGTGATCTGGTTGGAAGGCCGGTACACGAACTCAGCGCGCTTGGCGCCGTTTGGGTGATAGAATATCCATTTGCCGGTTCGCTTGCCGCCGACATAACGACCCTTTGAGGCAACTTTACCCGACAGGTACCGCGTGACGGATCGACCTTCCTTGAGTCCTCCTTCAAGCGTCCCGACCTCAAGCGGCTTGTCGCGAGTGCCCAACAGCCACGGCTGCGTGGTTGCACAACCCGCCAGCACCGCGAACACAAGTGCGACCGCGGCGACAGACTCCCGGTGGATCACTGTCGCGTTGGAATTCATTGAATGGGTAGTATGCATCAAGCCACCTCTCTATACGCGGTCGCCACAGCGCTGATCGAACCGGGGACCGCGGGGGCTGCGGAGCTCGCCGCGGAGTCGCACAATCTTGTTGCGGGCCCGCAGGCTATTTATAAGACAACTGTCTTATATCGGACCGCAGGACTTGCCATCGCTGCGCCCCAGCCCAGATGCCGGGACCATCGCCCTTGAAGGTCACCCCGCTGACGACCAAATTCATCGGTTTGCTGTTTTCGCCGACAGCGAGGCACGGTGTGGCACCAGGAGCGACAACGGAGACCTTCGCCGCACAGACGCCAACCAGCGAAATCGACGATTTGACGATCAGCGCTTCGTTGTACTCGCCCGCGGCGAGCGCTACGTATCCGCCAGCCTTCGCGACCGCGAGCGCCGCGAGGATCGTTCGCATCGGCTTGTCGGCCGTGCCGTCAAAAGAGTCGTTGCCGCCGGCTGAGCTGACGTAGACGACGGCAGCACCTGCTGGCAGATGTGCAAACGTCGTGGCCGGACACTGAGCGGGGGCCGGCGTGCACCCGGGCAGCTTCGCACCGACCGGGGTGGCGACGTAGTCCACGATGAACTCTGGAGGGCAATGCCTGGTGGGCCACGGCACGCCGAGATGAACACAACGATTGGGGCTCGGCCAAGCAGGAGTCCGTCGGGAAGTCGTAGCCGCGACCGGTCGGGCAGCAGCTGCCGTCCTCACGACGCGAGAGCGGATCGCAGTCCGAAACCAGGCCAGACTCGGTGGGACCAACGCTCACGTCCGCGCCGCCCGCGCAAGCGCCGCACACCGCAGCCACTATCCAAGCGAGGGCCGCAGGTCCGCCACACGCTGCCGGCTTCGCGAGGGGTTCAACCAGGTCGTCAAAACGGTTCTCAAACGCCACGGACGCATTGTAGCCGTTGAAACCATGGATACCACGCCTTCTACGGCCGAGCCCCTGGTGGAGCAGGTCTTCGGCGCAGGTGGGTTCATTGGGCCGGAGCGGGAGGTCATCCTCGGCCACCAGCACCCATGCCACGATCGTCCGCAATTCTGCGCCTGCGTGAAGCGGTGCGATTCGGCGTATCGGAAGCGGCCGCACGACCGCAACGAGGCGGAAGCGGGCCTGCAATGGGACCGGTGCTATGCCAACTGTCAGAACAAGCGCCACCCTGGTACAGGCTCGGAGCTCGCCGAACACGCACGGCACCATCGCACCGAACGGGCGCGCAAACGCAATGAGGTCGCGTGGCTCAACTCGTGGGAGCGCTTCGGCCTGCTGCTCGGTGGTGTCATGAGCTATCGGTTTGCGGCGTACGATGGGGCTTTCGCGCTCCGCAACGGCCGCTCAGTGCCGACGGCGACCGCCGCTGACCGTGGGGTGATCAAACGACCTTGGCGCTCGGGAATGGACGTGTCTGTTTCAACAGGCCCGGGCTTCACTCGATGGCCGTTCGGTAACGCATTGTTCCGGGCCACGTTGTTCAGCGCGACCGTCTACGAGTGTGCTGCGTTTTTCCGGCATAGTATGCTGCGTTTTTCCGGCATAGTATGCTGCGTTTTTTCGGTATTGCCGATTGCGCAAACAAGGTAGTCTGGCCCGGTGAACGCCCGGACCTATACCGCCAGACTGCTCGATACGGCGCTCGCCGAAGCGCTCCGCACCTTCCCGGCTCTGCTGCTCACGGGGCCGCGCGCGAGCGGCAAGACGACCACGGCGGCGCGCCACGCAGCGTCGGCGGTGCGGCTCGACCGGCCCGCTGAAGCCGCGGTCGCGGCCGCCGATCCCGACGCCCTCCTGCGCGAACTCAAAGAGCCGGTACTCATCGACGAGTGGCAGCTTGTCCCGGCCGTGGTCGGCGCCGTCAAGCGCGCGGTCGACGCCGATCCACGCCCCGGCCGCTTCATCCTCACAGGCTCGGCCAAGGCGCAGTCGGACGCCGCGCTTTGGCCAGGCACCGGTCGTCTGCTGCGGATTCCGATGTGGGGGCTCTCCGTGCGGGAGCAACGGGGCCAACTCGACGCGCCGTCGCTGCTTGCACGCGTGGACCGCGACGGGGTCGAATCCGTCGTTGGCGTGAGCGCCTGCGCCGATCTCCGCCAGCTCGTCGACCACGCGCTCCGCAGCGGCTTTCCCTACCCGGCCCTTCACCTCAAGCCCGGCGCGCGTGGCGCGTGGTTGGACGCCTACCTGGAGCAGCTGACCACCCATGACATCGCCACGTCCGATCGCGATCCGGTGCGCCTGGCCCGTTACCTGCAAGCCCTGGCGCTGCACACCGCGACGGTCACCGCCGACACGACCCTGCACCGCGCCGCCGGCATCGATCGCCGCACCGGCCGCGCCTACGACGCGCTGCTCACCGACATCGGCCTGCTCGCCGACCTGCCCGCATGGTGGAGCAACCGGCTCAAGCGCCTCGTGCGGCGGCCCAAGCGCGTCCTCTGCGACGCCGCCCTCGCCGCGGCCGCCGCGCGGCTGGACGCCGACTTGCTGATGCGCGACGCCACGATGCTCGGTCGGATCTTGGAGACGTTCGTCATCGCCCAGCTCCGCGCCGAGGTCGACGCCCGCCACCATCGCATCCGCCTGCACCACCTACGCACGGAACAAGGCCGCCACGAGGTGGACCTGGTGGCCGAACTGCCCGGCCGACGGGTGGTTGCCGTGGAGATCAAGGCGTCGGCTGCTCCCGTGCCAGGCGACGCGCGTCACCTGGCGTGGCTGCGCGACAGTCTCGGCGAACGCTTTGCCGGCGGCGTGGTCCTGCACAGCGGGCCGCGGGCGTTCGTCTTGCAGGAGCGGATCGCGGCGGTGCCGATCGCGGCGTTGTGGGGGGACGATGCGGTAAGCGCCAGATGAAAGGCGACAGGGGACAAGGGCGGGCGGTCGGAGGGTCACGACGGTCTGTAGGCTGTCGCATCCGGCTCCAGCCGCGCCCACCGCAAGCTGGGGGCAGTGGGGCAGTATGCAGTATCCCAAGTTGATCGCCCCCATTGCATTGAAGCCTGCATCTACCATGGGTAGAATCCTCGGGTCGGGGGCGTCATGCAGCTGAACATCAAGAACAAGGACGTCGTGGGGTTGGCGGCCGAAGTTGCCGCGATGACCGGTGAGACAAAAACAGAAGCGATCCGCCGGGCGCTGCTGGAACGACGGTCGAGGCTGCGGCGACGGGACCAACATGCGCGCGGCGATACGGCTGATGTGTTGGCGTGGTTGGAAGCGGAGGTCTGGTCACTTGCGCCACCTGATCGGCTCGGTCGTGGGCTGAGTCGCGCGGAAGAAGACGAGCTCCTCGGATTCGGCGAGGCAGGCGCATGATCCTCGACACTTCGGCGATCGTCGCGATGTTCTTGCGGGAGCCTGAAGCGGAAGAGTTTGCTGCCCGCCTGGTACGGTCGGAACTGACGTTTGTTTCCAGCGTTTCCATGCTCGAGTGTGCGATCGTGCTCGGCCACAAGCTGGACCGCGACATGCGCTCGGCGTTGCGGTTCTTCGTGCAGCGGTTCGATGTGGTCGTGGTTGCATTCGACGAGTCGCATTGGCTGGCAGCGACCGACGCCTGGCTCGCATACGGCAAAGGGCGACACACGGCGCGTCTGAATTTCGGCGACTGCGCTGCCTACGCCACCGCCAAGCTCGCCGGCGCGCCGCTGTTGTACAAAGGCGACGACTTCTCCCACACCGATGTGAAGCGGGCATGAACAGGCTCGTTACGTGACAGTCAGTCGTCCTCGACCCTGGCGCAGCGGCGGCCGTGTGGCTTGGGCTCGGGCGGCTCGGTCATCAGCGTGGCGACCAGGCGACCTCGCTTCTCGCCCACGGCGATGCGGTTGAGCAGGGACGCTTTGCTGCACAGGGCGAGGGCCGGTTCGTCGTCTTCAACCCAAAACAAAGCCGGGAATTGACACGGACCCCGCCAGACCGGAGCTTGTTGGCACCGATTCCGACGCTTCCCTGGAGGGCCCATGCCGCGGCGATGCCCTGTCTGCGCGACCTCGACCGAGCTGCTGCATTGCGCCACGGACGGGTCGCCGACCATCGCCATCTTCGCGTGCTCCTCCGGCCTCATTCAGCCCGGCGCGACGCTCGACGGCCGCTATGTCATCGGCGAGCTGCTCAATGACGGCGCGACCAGCAAGCTCTACGCAGCCCGAACCCGCGGCGGCGAACAGCTGGCCATCAAGGTGCTCAGCATCGGCGACGCAGATCCGCGGGAAGCAACGATCCGATTCGTGCGCGAGGCCGCCATCACCAGCCGCTTGCGGGTGCCGTACACCGTGGGCGTCGTCGACTACGGTCAGTCGCAGCAAGGCGAGCTCTTCGTCGCGCTCGAGAGGCTCAGCGGCGAGTCCCTGGCCGATCGCCTGGCCCGATTCGCAGCGCGCGGGCGGCCCCTGCACTCGAGCGAGATGGTCAAGGTCGCAGCGTGCGTGCTCAAGAGCCTCGCCGAGGCGCACGAGCTCGGTCTCGTTCACCGCGACGTGCAGCCCGCCAACATCGTCTTTCATCGCATCGACGACGACGAGGTGGTCAAGCTGATCGATTTCGGCCTGGTCCGGCTCGCCGGCAGCCAGCTGACGACCCGTGGGCAGTTGATTGGGACCCCCGCGTACATGAGCCCCGAACAAGCACGCGGCAGCACGCTCGATGGACGCAGTGACCTCTATTCGCTGGGCTGCGTGCTCTACGAATGTGTCGCCGGCGCGCCGCCGTTCGATCCCAAGCGCGGCCGTGTGCAGGTGATGATGGCCCACCTCGGCGAGCCGCCGCGCCCGCTTGCCCAGGTGGCGCCCAAGCTCGAACCCGAGATGGCCGGCCTGATCGACATCGCGCTGAACAAGAAGGCCGACCAGCGTTTTCAAACCGCGCACGCCATGGCTACGGCGATCGAGTCCATCCGCCTCAAGTCAGGCCTCAAGCGACGCGGCGTTCCGACCGGTGGGCCGGTGTTGCCGGAGCGGACCGAAACGCCCGATGTCGAGTTCGACCTGCTGCAATTGGAGAAGATGGGTCGCGACCCCGACCCGTCCGTGGATGGACCCGAGGCGGCGAACGTGTCCCCGCTCAACGCCGTGGCCGCCGCGCCCGACCCGAGCACGCCGCCCGTCGCCATCCCCGTACCTTCGGGGGCCACGCGTTTCCGAAAAGCGACCCGTCAGCTCAAGCCCGCGCCCACGCCTGTTGCTGAGCAGGG
>CAZLMW010000026.1:58992-67719 GCA_964560875.1 uncultured Enterobacteriaceae bacterium | reverse complement strand
GGCACTGATATAGCCTCGAGCACTCAAGACGCGTCCTGGGGCCTCTTTGAGCCATCTACGGCGATTTTGGGCTCCGAAATGGCCCGAATTCCGGCCCGCTGGGCGAGCAGCGGCGGGATCGACAGGAAGAGCAGCGCCGCGATGATGAGCACCGCGCCACCGAGCTGCCACGCACTTGGAAGCGGGTTGTCGAGCCACGCGAAGAGGATCACGGACGCAAGGATGCCGGCGAGGATGCTGCTCGACCGGTTGACCGGAACGCAGAACGTGTTGTCGCGCTTGTCGAGCAAGATGAGGCCGCCGCAGATCCCGGTTCCCTGCGACAGGATGCCGATCGCAATCACGTGCGGGACCACGCCGCTGTCGGTGAAGAACGTGGTGAAGCCGGCGCGTAGCTGGAGCATCGCGTCGTTGGCACCGATGACAGCGAAAACGGCCATCGCGAGGACCACAGCGGGCGTCGCAACCATCTGCTCCTCGACGAAGAAGCGAACGTTGGCGTCGGGGTCGTGCGACTTGGCCTTGGACGACATCAGGCGCAGGCGGACGAAATACGAAAGCAGGTAAACCAACACGTCCGCGGCGGCGACGAGCGTGATGGCGTAACCGCCCTTTTCGGCGAAGGCCACGATGAGCGCACCGAGACTCAATGCGAGCGCGACCCACGCGTACCACTTCGCCCGGCGGCCGCTCGCGAAGTCGACCATCGGCGCGATGATGAGCACGCCGCCCCGCATCAACAGCATCATGAAAACGATGGATGTGCCGGTGAACGTGTAGGCGAGAGTCGTGGTGCCGACGATGGCGGCCGTGCAGAGCCCCGATGCAAGCGTGAACCGTGTCGGGCCCGGCAGCGACCGGCCGAGGACCTCGTGGTGTGTCGCGTGTTTCCACCAGCCCATCGCCGTGAGGAACACCAACATGCCGACGAGCGACGTCCCGACGGACGCTGGCAGGAGCTCAAACCCGCTCACCGCGCGGGCGCCGTTGCCGAGGATGCCCTTGGACACGGCCTTGGTCAGCGCGCTGTACGGGGCGTAGCAAGCGAAGTAGCCGAACGCGAACCACCAAATGCTCGGGGCGCGCGATGGGCTGGCTGTCGGGGCGGCAGGCATGTTTTCCAGGGCTGGAACCAAGCTGGACACGGCGGCGCGGGCCGCAACGATCCGACGTCATGATAGCCTTCCGTGATGGCAGAGAGTGGCGGGCAACCGAGCGATCCGCAGCGACGGACGTTTCTCCAGTCGGGCCTTCTGGTCGCGGGTGGACTCGCCGCCGGTGCGCTCGGAATTGGCGGGTGTAGCGACGACTCGGGCACCTCCCACGGCGCCCCCGCCGAACCGGTCTCGCAGCTGACGGGCACCCAACACGACGAAGCGGCGACCGCTCTGCTCGGAGGCACCGAATCGGCCGCCCGCGCGTACATCGTGCAGCGACTCAACGCGGGCGCGAGCGTCAAGGATCTCTACCTCGCAGCGTTCCTTGCCACGCTGCGCTACGTCCCGCAGGGCGCCGTGACACACGCGGGTTTGTGGACCGGTGCCGCCCAAACGCTGACCGACGACAAGCGCGTCGCCGCTGGCACACTGATGGTCATCCTGGACGCCGTTCGAGCCGACATCCGCTGGTCGCAGGAGAACACCGAGACGGTGAAGGTCGGCTTGCCCGAGCCCGGCGCCAAGGACGCGTCGGAGGAGCTCTTTCACAGCAGCGTCAAAGCCGTCGACTACATCGGAGCGGAACGCGCGGCCGTCGCCCTGTATCGCGGTGGGGGTAACGAAGCGGTCGACGAGCTCTTTCGTAACGCGGCGATGCGCACGTTTCGGGGCTTTGGCCACCTCGCGATCGCCGCTGACCAATTCCTGCGCAGGCTCGACCAGCTTCCCGTCGGGCGCGGTGAACCGATCGTGCGCGCCCTGGCCCGCCGCATGACGCAGCCTGATGGCGACGGCCTGAAGGCGACCGATGTTGACTACCCGGTGAACGCGGCGCGACCGTTTCTGCCGACGACGGGAATCTTCGCCAACGTCGACCAGACGCGTGAGCTTGTCGCCTCGAGGCTTCCGTCGAACGTGAAGTGAGGCGCCTTGCCGCGGCTCGTGAAGGTGTACGCGCCGTTGAGCTTGAGCGGATCCTTGAACCCGGGCATCGGGATCGAGACGCTCGCGGTCTTCTTGGAGCCGCCACCGTCGCCTTACCGGTGAGCGTCGGCAGCAGCTTCGGTCCGGCCTTGGTGCGTGCTTTGGGGAACGCGGTGTCGTCGATGGTCGCGATCGCCTGACCGTTGACCAGCAAGCGGATCTTGCCGTCTTTCGCCACGGTCGCTGCGACATGGTTCCACGCCTTTTCGGGCAGGATGCCGTAGGTCGTCTCGACGGTTCGTTTGCCGGCAGCGGTCGTGATCTCCAGTCCGATCCGGGCGCGGTCCGCCGGGCACTTGGGTTTGCCGGCATCGTCTTTGCTCGTGTCGCCACAACGCGCGGCGAGTGGACCGACTCGCAGCAGCCACGACGACGCACCGACCGTGCCTTGCGCGACCGTCTGCACCGGCACCTTCTTGAAATCGCCGGGGACGATCCGCGCTTCCAACGTCTTCCACGACGCCCAATCCGCGCGCGCCGATGTGCTCTCGATACGGCTCTTTTCGGCGTAGAGGTTGGCGAATTTGCGGTACGGGTCACCGACGATATCGATGCCCTTGATGAACTGCACCGGTGGCGTCCGCGCGGTCAGCGCCATGCCTTCTTTGTCGAGGTGGCCGCCCATCTTGAACTTGGACAGCTCCTTTTTGGGTTTGACGGTGGTGTTCCATAGCGTCACCTCCGCGTTGGCGGCCATGCCGGCGGTAAAGCGCGTGTTGAACAAGTCGAGATCGTGCGTGCTGAAGTACAGCATCAGCTGGTCGTTGGTGATGTCGAGCCCCTTGAGCCCAGGCACCTTCAGCTCTTCACCGAGGCGGAAGCTCTTGATGAGCCCGTCGCGGTCGGACTTCTTCTGCACGAAGGTCTCGACCGTCGTCTTGGCGGCCTTGGACAGGAAGTTGGTGACCTGCACCAACTCCTGCACCGACACGTTCTGCAGATCGGCACGGAACATGACCGGCGACATCGGAATGCACGCGTCGAGGAGGCAAAGGCCCGAAGCCGACGGTGTCGCGTCGTAATAAAACGCGCCGCCGATCGTGAAGACCGAAGGCGGCAGCTTGTCCATCAGCGAGCCGTCCTTGTTGACGCCCACCGGGTTGCCGAACTTGTTGGCCGTCATCTTCGGCCACGGCGTGTTGATCTTCTCCTTGTGCAGCAACATCTGGCCGGAGAAGCCGATCGACGTCGGCGCCCCGCTCAGCACGTTGAGCAGCAGCTTGAAACCCGGCGTCATGATCCCGACGTTGGGGATCCAAAACGGCTCGACCCAGAAGCCCGCGATGGACGCGTCGCCACCTGCCGACTGCGCGACCGCGTCGTAGATGAAATTCATCTCGCCGGTCAGGTCATGTTTGCCGCCCGAGCGATCGACCGTCGTGAACGACGCGATGCCGCCAAACGCGATCTTGGTCTTGGGGTGGGTGTACGCGATCTCGACGTTGACTTCGTCCATGCCCGCCGACGCCAGGGTCGGGATCTTGTACTCGGGCTTGATGATCTTCCACGTCGTCTTGATGGCGGCGGTGACGACGAATTTCTTGATGCTCTCCATGCCGACGGCCACTTCGACCGCGAGGCTTCCCCACTCCTTGGCGAACTTGGGCAGGAACGCCGCGATCGACGCGTTGCCGATGAGGCGCACACCCGGCTCCATCGAGTATTTCGCTTCGAGGCCGTTGGTCAGGTCGCCGTCGACGTCCATCTCCCAGTCGGTGAGCGTGGTGGACGACGCAAGGAACACGACGGGGTGCTTGTCACCGGCGACGTTGCCGCCGATCTCGAGCTTGGTGCCGCCCACATCGAGGCTGAAGTTTTGCAGCCCCGCGCCGAACGACAGGCCGAGCTTCTTGCTGCCACCCTTGCGGCTCATGCCGAATTCGAGCTTCGCAGCCGTGGAAATCTTGGCGGTGTTGAACAGCGCGAGCGTGGCGCCGGTCTGCAACGAGGCCGTGAAATATTTGCGGTCGTCGCCCGACTTGTTGGCCTTGGTGGGCCACGTTGCCTCGATCGCGGCGATGGCGCCCTTGGTCGAGAGCAGCACGTTGTTCTTGCCGACGATGGCGTCGAGTAGCGCGATCTGCGGGAACTCGCAGACGCCCCATTCGCCCGGATCGAAACACGACTCTGCATCGGGCATCACGGTGCCGGTCAGCGAGAAGCCGGTCTTGGAGAACTCCACTTCACCGAGCAGGTCGACCTTGACGGTGGGTGTCTTGATATTCGGCGCCTCCAGCATCGCCGGGAACAGCATCTTGACCGCGGTCGAAGCCTTGACGGACCAGTCGAATTCGCGCTTGCCCTCGTCGTTGATGGCCGTCTCGAACGAAAAGCCGAGACCGACCTGGGTGAGCGAGAGGATCGACGTGCTCTTGGCCTTGCACGGCATGTCCGTGCAGATGAGCGGGAACGCCTTGGCGTTTTCCTTCGTTGCAAGCTCGCCTGCGCCTTCGATCTTGAGCTCGGGCTGCTTGCCTTTGACCAGGTGCAGCGCGCCGGAGAAGTTCTGCGCGGCGATGCCCTTGATCCCGGCGGGAAGCTCGCTGACGTTGCTGAGCGCGGCCCACTGCTGGTCGCAAGCCTCGACATTTTGCTTCTCTTCGTCGCAATCGGGGCTGTAGACGCAGGATTTGCCGTCGACCTGGCAGAACGGGGCGCTCTTCAAGCCGAGATCGAGCCGAATCGCGGTGTGGAACGTGGGCTTGCCTCCCTTCTTGCCGGCGTTCTTGAGGTGCCATGCGGTGCATCCGGCGGCGTCTTTGCGGGCCTCGGCCGCGGTCACCCAGCAGGCCTCGTTGAACCACTCGGTCCCGGCCATCGGTTTGGGCCAGGTCATGACCTTCTTGTCGGGCTTGCCGGGGACCTTGACGGTCTCTTCGTACGTCTTTTCGACGGTCTCCTTGATCAGAAACCCCTTCTTACACTCGGCGAGCTTCTTGGTGCGGTAGTTGTTCTCGTCGGCTTCGGACACCTTCACTTTCTTGCTCAACAGTCCACCGGATTGATCCGCGACCCAACTGGCGGTCTTGGTGTCGGCCCACTTCACGCACTCGCGGGCGCTCCATTTGTCGAGCCGCTCGATCTCCTCTTTGCGCTTCTTGGTGACCTTCTTGGTCGAGTCCGCGGTGCCCTTGATGAACGTGACGTCCCCGGCGGTGAGCGCGCACTGAAGCTTGTCCCATTGCTCGATCTTGCACTCGCCGCCGCCGGTGAGCTTCGGATCCAGCTCGGCTGTGCCGCGAAGCCACACGGGGGGGACACCTGGGAAGCTCCAACGCGTGTCGATCGTCCATTTCGGGATGGTCCAGCCGTCGCCCGGCTGCCAACACGACTCCACCGAGCCGTAGACGACCGACACGATTTTGGGCGCGTCGACCACGCTGAAGAGCTTGCCGGTGTCCGTCGTCACGCTGGCGGTAAAACACACCTCCTCGAGCGCGACGCTGTTCTCCTTGAACGACGGCACGCCTTCGAGGCCGACCTCGCCGAGCAAGGGCATCGCGACCTTGAACGCGAGCGACTGTTTGCTCGCCGCATAGTTGTCGTTGCTGTCGTAACAAACCGAGCGCTCGACGGCGGGCTGAACCTTCTTTCCGGTCAGGCCGCTGACGTCGATGCTGGTGGTCTGCGTCATGCAGATGAGGCCGTTGGCGGCGACGTACTCGCCCTCGAGATCACCGGACTTGATGAGCGGCAGCGGCATCTTGGCGCTGAACGTCGTGTCGGCGCTGCCCAGGTCGGTCGCCAAGCACGTCTGCACCGCGAACGTGTTGTTGGTGTGTGGCAGCTTCTGTTCGGACTGACCCTTGAAGCAGATGCGCCGATCCCTGGCCTGCGTCTTGTCGGCGTAACCGACGTCCTCGATGGCGCCGGTCAGGTCGACGTCGCCGACCGGGTCGATGCTCGCGGTCACCGAGAAGGTGGTCGTCCACTGCTTGTCCTTGGTCGACCAACAGCTCTTGACGCCGAGCTTGGTGTTCTTGTTGTCCAGCCCCGGGAAGGGCTCGTTGGTGGTGCCCGAAAGGCATAGCGGCGCCGCGTCTGATGGCCCTCGCAGCGTGACTGTGAGCGTCGTGACGACGTCGTCTTTTTCGACCTTGCCGTTGGTCAGCTCGCCGAGCAGGAACGTCGCCTTGGTGCCGATCGCGTTGCTCACTTCGTCGGCGACCTGCTTCAGCTTCGGATCCGTCTCCATCCGCCACATGCAGGCCGCGACCGAGACGGGCTTGGGGGCGTCGCCGGGGCCGGTTTTCGGGCCGTCTGCTCCGAGCGAGGCGCCGGTCGCGCTGGCGAGGCAGAGCTTGTCGCCGACTTTGACGCCCTTGGGCGCGATCTCCATCTTGCCGCTCATCGCGAGCTGACCCGCCTTGCCGCGATCGAGGTCCGCTTTGGCCGCGATGGTCCACTTGGCGTCCTTGGTTTGAGCGCGGGTCGCGACGACAACGAGCTTCTTGAGTTTCGCGGTCGTCTTCTTGTCGACGGACTCGGCGGTGTGGTCGCCGATCGTCGTGGTCAACTCGGTCGACCAGGCCCCGGCCTCGCGCCACCGCTTGCCAGCAACAGACGCCTTGACCGCGTCGCGGATGCCTTCGAGCGCCTTGAAGTCGCCCTTTCGCGTCAACGTCAGCGCCTTGTCCTTGCCGTCGGCGATGGTGCCCTTCAGCTCGAAGACATAGACGTTCTGGATGTACGAGATGGCTACATTGGCGGTTTGAATCGTCACGGCCCCGGTCTTGGAGTCGATGCTGAGCTTGGCGTCGGCCGCCTTGGTGCCCGCGAGCTTGGCGGACTTGGCCTTGGCCTTGATGACGTCGCCCTCGACCGTCGCGTCGACGTCGGTGTCGTTGCCGTCGATCGTGACCTTGCCCTTGAGCGTCGTGACAGTGGTCGACTTGCCGTCCTTGACGGTCGTGGTGACCGTGACGGTGGCGTCCTTGATGACCGTCTTGCCGAGATCCTTGCTGACCTTGGCGGTGAAGACCGCGGCTTTGACCTTGCCGTCCTTGTCCCAGGTGATGGTGCCCTTCATCGGCTGCTTACCGAACGCGCCGACGTCGACCTTTGCGGTCGCGTCCCCGGTCGCGGTGCCGTCCGCGTTGGTCTTCTTATTGGTGACTTTGACGTCGGTCACAGCTGCCCCCGGGCCGCCGCCGCCGATGACTTTGCACGCGTCGCCATCGTCGGTCTTGGTGTCGCAGTTGTTATCCACGCCATCGCAGATCTCGGCAGCGCCGGGATGGATCGCTTTGTCGGCGTCGTTGCAGTCGCCGGACTTGGCCGCGGTGAACGCGTTGGCCTTGTCGGCGCCGCAGCGTTGAATCGAGACCTTGGTGCCGTGCCCGTCGCCGTCCTTGTCCTGGAACCAGGTGGTCGGCTTGGCGGTAGCCGCGGGGGTACAAACGCCGCCTTTGCACGCGTCACCCGTGGTGCAGATGTTGCCGTCGTCGCACGGCGCGGTGGAGTTGGTGTAGGTGCACTTCTGGGCCACGCACGCGTCCACGGTGCACGCGTTGCCGTCGTTGCAGTCGCTCGTCTTGGCGCAGTTGCAGACCTTCTGGCCGGTGCACTTGCCGGCCGCGCAGGCGTCTTTCGCGGTGCATGCGTCGCCGTCGTTGCAGGCCACGCCGGACAGCGCCTTGGTCGCGCACCCCTTGGACGGCAAGCAGGAATCCGCTGTGCACGGGTCGTTGTCGTCGCACACGGTCTTGGCGCCGCCGCACGCGCCCGCCGCGCAGCTATCCTTGGTTGTGCACGCGTTGCCGTCGTCGCAGGCGCCGGTCTTGTCGGTCCACGCGCAGCCGCCGGTCTTTGCACACGAGCCGACTTTGCACGGACCACCGTCTTTGCAGGCGTTGCCTTGAGCGATCGTCAGGCCAGCCCATTCGCTGTCCGAAGACGCCCCGGTAACCTTGGCGGTAACCTTGCACTCGAGGAGCTCGCAGCCGGACACGGGCGCAGAGAGCTTGGCGACGCCCGAGAACGGCTTGCCGCCATTGATGCGCCACGAGAACAGCAACGACGCATCCTTGTCGGCGTTGAGCGCCGCGCATGTCGGCACACCGCCTTGCAGCGACACGTTCGCGATGGGTTTGCCCACGATGGGTTTGAGCAAGGTGACCGCTGACGCTGTGACCGCTTTTCCGGGCCCGTGCTGGTCGGTGGGCGTCGCTTCGCACGCGACCATCGCGCCTACCTGGAGGGCCTTGCTGGCAAGCGTCTTGTCCTTGGCGCCGGCGACCTTTTTGCCATCGACGAACCACGCGTAGGTCACGCTGGTCTTGGTCGGGCACTCGGCGTCCGCGAGGCCGCTGACTTCACAGGTCAAGGTCTGCCCGAGAACGGGTTTGGCGGGTTTGACGGCGGCGCCTGCGATGGTCGGTGGCGCGTCCTTGATGACGTGGGCCAGTGACTTGACGGGTTTACCAACGATCGCGGCGCCCTTGGCGTCTTTTTCACCGTCGCTTGGCGTCGCGGTGCAGGTCAGGGACGCACCGGGCTTGAGCTTGTCGGACTGCAGCGTCGCGCTGTTGCCGATCGCGGCGCCGTCGAGCTGCCACTGGTAGGCGATGGTCGGTTTGTCGTTGGT
>CAZLMW010000026.1:55455-58892 GCA_964560875.1 uncultured Enterobacteriaceae bacterium | reverse complement strand
GCGACGCCGTCTTCGAGCTCTTCGGGTTGCACGGCACCGCCTTCACAACCCGAGACGGCTGCGGCAGCGAACAGGCCCAGGATCAGTGGCAGGCAGAGTCGGCCCGCGTCGATGCGCGACCTGGTGACGAACGACTCGATGAACATGGCGACCTCGTAGACAGGGAAAGGAACAGGCCGCTATCGTCGCGCCGTATGAACGTCCCTCGCCATCGCCCGAACGGGTGATAGGAGTCGATTTTGATGTGTGCCACCGTGTCCCGGGACGTCCGCTGAGACGTGTTGGCACACCGAGTCGGCGTGGATTCAAACCCGTTCAAACGATGCGGGCACGCGCCTGCCGCGACGCAACGTGTGAAGACCGCTCACAAATCGCCGTTGCGCGGCCGCGCTGGCATGTCCCTTGCGATGACAGGAAGTGGCCATACCGCCGTCGCCGCAATCGGAGCGCCCTTTGCACACGATTCCCCCAGGAGCGTTCCTGATGGCCGGCAGCGCGGATTTGCGGGGCGCCCTTGGGGTGCTGCGCGGGCGGACCGAAGCTGATGCGGCGCTTGTTGTTGGCCCGCCGGCCCCAGAAACCGTCGACGCGTCGGTCGGAGCGGTTGTCGCCACAGCCGGGAGCACCGAGCTTGCCCTTGCCGCCGGCCGTCGCCTGGCTGTCAGGCCGGCCGGCGCGACCGGATCCCGTGCCGTGCGACACGCGTCTGAAGCTATCCGCGTCGCCGGGAAAGTGTGGCGGGTCCGGATGTCGTGGTGTCCGGTCATCGTGGCCGGCGCCGAGATTGGTGCTGTGGCAGTCGTTCGCCGTGCCGCCGGCCCAGCCTTGTCGCGCCGGGCGACCCGGGTGCTGCTCCAAGCGGCCGGATCCGAGGCTGTGGTCGCACGGGCGCTGGTCGACGCGATGCCGCCCCTGCAAACCAAGGACGGCTATCTGGTGCTGGACGTCGCGGGTCGCTTGCAGGCGTCGTCTCCAGCGGCTGGCGAATGGCTCGATGGGCGGCGAATGGCAGCGCTGCAGGGCGTGGTCAGTCGCTTGGACGTTAGCGCAGGCAATGAGCCCGCCGCTGGCGTACGGATTTGGTTGGATGGACTCGTCGCGCGTGTCGTGACGATGCGCGGCGGCGACAGGCCGCTCACGATGGTCCATTTGCGACGCTGCGAGGCGCCATCGACGGCCGCCTTCGAAGGCTTGAGCCCCGCCTTGACCCGCGTCGCCGTGCTTGCTGCCAACGGACTGACTGTGAAAGCGATCGGTGCCGATCTCGGCAAATCTGCGAATACCGTGAAGACGCAACTGAGGCAGATCTACCGCGTGCTCGGCGTTTCGAATCGCGCCGAGCTCGCGCGCCTATTGTCCGATCAGCCCGGTTAGCCCCGGTTAGCCCCGGTTAGCACGGTCAAACGAGACAGAGCTGCGAAAGGCGCGATCTTGCGTTTGCGGGCTTGCTCGCCCCCAATCCCGCCCGCAAGCGTGCGAGATTCCCCAAAGCACCTCGCGTACCTCTCGGCGGAGCCCGTGGAGCCCACGAGCCGCTGCGCGACGTCAAACAAGACCGAGCTGCGAAAGGCGCCTGCGCAAGCCACGCGGGGACACTTCGAGTCGCTCGACCATCGCCGTAACGCTGCCGTCCGCTGCTTCGAATGCCGCGTGGATTTCGTCGTCGCTCAGCTCGCCCGAATGACGGATGCGCGGCGAAGCTTCGATCCGGCGGTAGAGCGTCGAGCGTCCGATGCCGAGTCGCTGCGCCGCCGCCGTCATATTCCAGCGGCTGTCGCGCAGCGCCACCAGCAGCTCGTCGTCGCTCACTTCTGCCGACGGTCTCGAGGTTTTCGGGGCGCTGGTGTCGCGGCTGGGCTGACGCTTGACCGTACGCGCAAAGACAAGGCGGGCCGCGCCGCGACTGTCGATCGCGACGGAACGCACAACGTTGGCGAGCTCCCGCACGTTGCCCGGCCAGGAGCGCAAGGTCAGGTGTTCGATCAGCGCCGCGAGCTCGGGCCCGATCGCAGGATCGCGGAGTCGCCAAACCTCACCAGTAATCTCCAGCGCCATCTCGAGCAGGTGCAGGGACAGTAGACCGATGTCGTCGCGCCGCCTGTCCAGCGGTGGGATCTCGATTCGGTATTGACCCAATCGCTGCAAAAGGGCGGGTCGAAATGCGCCACGTTGCGCCGCTTCATCGAGATTGGCCTCTGTCGCCGCGATCACCCTGACGTCGACCGCACGCGGCTCGGAATCGCCAACGCGCTGCAGTTCGCCGGACTCGAGCGCGCGCAACAAGGTCGGCTGCAGCGACTCGGCGAGATCGCCAACCTCGTCGAGCAGCAGCGTGCCGCCATCGGCCGAGCCGAGGTAGCCCGGGTGGTCCCGTTCGGCGCCCGTGAACGCCCCGCGGCGATGCCCAAACAGGGCCGATGGTCCCACGCTGGCCGGAATTGCACCCGCGTTGACCGCGATGAAAGGCCCGTCCGCGCGCTTGCTCGCGGCGTGGAGCGCCCGCGCCACCAGCTCCTTTCCGACGCCCGTGGGCCCGAGGATCAGGACGCCCACCTCCAGGTCGGCCACGCGCTCGAGAGCGGCCCGCACGTCTGTGATGGCGGCGCTCACGCCGATTATCGTCGCTGACGGCTCCAGCGCCCGCGGTGGCGCCCGCCGGTGCACCAGCAACACGATTCGGTCACCCACGGTGACGACCACGCCGCGATCGAGCCGCGCCGCCTCAACCGGCACCCGTCCGGTGACGGGTTCGCCGTCGATCGCGATCGGCGTACCGCCTGACGCCGCGTCGAGCCAGAGCGTCTCGCCTGCAAGCCACATGTCGACCGGCTTGCGACTGATAGCGCGCGTCGCCAACGGCTTGGCGTCCGCCGAACTCGGTCCCATGAACACCGGGGCGTTGCGGCTGAGTCCGACGCGTTCGCCCTCGTCCAATTCGGGCAACCACGCGACCGCTCCGACCCGTTCGAGGTCGGGATGAAAGAGTACGGTCAGCGCTGGGCCAGTCGCGGAGGCTTGCCATGCGTCGGCATCGGACCGGCGGAAGGCCCGCAGGTCCCACGAGCGTTCCGTCGTCTCGTCGCCCGGCCGCGTCGTCATCAGAACCGCACCGCGAGAGACGTGCCGTACAACGCCACGTCCGGTTCGTCTGTGGGCCGCCACAACGCGTATGCTGCTGCCCCGATCGCGGCGGCGCCGACCCCGGCCAGAACCCAAGCCGCGACCACGCGTTCGTTGATCGACGTCTGCTGCGCGTGCGCTGTCGTCTTGTCCATGCCGATCACCTGGTCGTTGGCGTCCCGCCGGTCAAGCGCCGCGTCGAGATCAACCTGGTCGGCCATTGCGGTCGCCCCCACCACGCCGCCGCCCAGCACCGCGACGAGCCCCGCCGAGAGTCCGGCAATGGCGACGATTCGGCGCACCCCGAGCTCGGCCGG
>CAZLMW010000026.1:0-55355 GCA_964560875.1 uncultured Enterobacteriaceae bacterium | reverse complement strand
CTCGGCCAGGCGATGGCGCGTCTTGATGCGCAGCGGGTCATCCGCGGCGGTCGCCTCGATCACGGCCACGTAGTCCTTCTCGGCGGCGTCGAACCGGCCGGCTTTGTGCGCTGCCCGTCCGGCCCCGTACCGATATTCGCCCAGGTGCGGCGCGAGCTCGTGCGCGCGTCGGTAGAGCTCGGCCGCGATCGCGTATTTGCCCGACAGGAAGTAGGCCAGCGCTTGCTTGGCGACCACGAGCGCCTCGCGTTCGCCGCGACGTCGCGATTTGTTACCGGCCGACGCTGGTAGCGGCAACCCGATGACAAGCATCAGGAGCGCGGCCAAGAACGTTCGCCCGCGGCGACAGTGGCGCTCAGTCCGGTAGGAGGCTGCGGGCCTTACGCCGCATCCGTGCTGCCTTGTTGCCGCGTCGCGACGGCCGTTTGCGCTGCACCTTTGCACGGTCATGGCGTCGACTGTGCGGCATCTCCGCCTTCGGGGGCAAGTCGCTGGCCGGCCGGTTCGTCATCCGGCCGGCATCCACCTTGTCGGCTGCATCGCTGTCGGGCCCGGGCTCGTCGTCCGTCGGAGTCACCGCCCTCGCGGCCTTGGCCACGGCGTCGTGGGTGCCCCCGCCCATGGCGGCCAGAGGCGTCGCTGCGGCGGCGGACGCGGCTACGTCCGGGCCCAGAATTGGCGCCGGCGCGGGGTGTGAGTCGTCGGCACTTGGCGCCTGGCTCGACCACAGAACCGCCCCAACGCCTCCCACAAGGACAAGCACCGCTCCAATCGCGGCTGCGCGCGCGGAGCGTTTCGGCGGCGGCGGGTTCTCTGTACCGGGGGCGACAATCCCTTTCGACCCGCCAGGCATAGGCGGGCTCGTTGTGCGCGCGCCTCCGACGGCCAAGCCGGGCTCGGTCGCTTCGTCGTCCAGCGGTTCGGACCACGTCGTCACCCGGTCGTTGTCCAGGCGGGCGAGCGCGGCGGCGGCCCATTCGCTGGCATCGAGGCCATCGAGAACCGCGGCAACATCCGCCAGCATCGCATCCGCATCCGGGTAGCGGTGGCGCGCGTCCTTCTGAAGCGCGCACGTGACGATCGCGGCAAATCTGTCGTTCACAGGCGTCGGTCCGAAGCTGCGCACGTCGGGGGTCGCGCCGTGGATCTGCCGGTACATCGCGTGCATCGGATTGCGCGCGTGGTGTGGTGGCTGTCCGGTCACGCAACGAAAGAGCACGCATCCGAGCGCGTACAGGTCGGCGCGCCCGTCGATGGTGGCGCCGAGGCATTGCTCCGGGCTCATGTACGCCGGCGTTCCCAGCGCCGTGTCGCTCCCTGTGAGGGACGAGTCGGCGACCTGTGCGATGCCGAAATCAACGACCTTTACGTGCCGCTGCCCGTGCACGTCGACCAGCATCACATTGCTCGGCTTCAGGTCACGGTGCACCAGGCCGTGGGCGTGGGCTTCCCGCAAGCTGCCGAGGATGGGTACAGCGATTGTGAGCGCCTCGTCGGCAGCCATCACCCCGCCGGACTCGAGCAGCCCCGCCAGGTAGGCGTCGAGCGTCTGGCCAGCCAACCATTCCATCGCCAGCCACAACGCACCGCCCGGTTCTTCACCGACATCGAACACGCGCACTGTGTTGGGGTGCTGCAGGCGGGCCGTCACCTCCGCTTCTCGGCGGAAACGGCGCGCAGCGATCGGGTCGTCTTCGGCACGCAGCATCTTGACGGCGACGCGCTGGCCGGTCGCGAGGTTTTCCGCTGCATACACCGCCCCGAATCCGCCCGAACCCGCCGCTTCGGTGATGCGGTACCGGCCTGCGATGACATCGGCGACACGGACTACGGGGCCGGCCGGGACGAGCACGTCTCGAACCTGCGTCGGCGTGTTGTCGGCCGGACAGACATCGTCGTCCGTGACCGTGTGACAGGTCGGGCAATAGCGGCTGCCGGCGACCGCATCGAGCGGGGCGTCGAGCGTATCGGCGTCCGGAAGTACGGGCGCCGTCATCTCACCCAGATTTCCAGCTGCCGCATGGCGATGCGTTCCCCGTTGTCGGCGCACAGTCGCACATCGATTGGCTCGTTGATGGTCTTGCCGAGACTCCGCTGAAACGTCGGCATTCCCGGGCGCGCGCAGCAGGTGTTGGCCGTGTCGCAGTTGGCGGGCGTGTTGAAGAGCGTTGGAAAGAGCGCCCATCCGCTCGACGGCGTGGTCTTCCAGGCGGCGTCACAGGACCAATGGTCGCCAACAAATGATGGCGGAGAGGGCCCCTTCTTCGCCGCGCATGGGCAGTTGCTCGAGCTGTAGGAGCCGGACTGCGTTGCCCCCATCGCGTACGTCCAGATGTGCACCCGCGGTTTGCCGGCGGTGATCGAGATGCCGTCGACGTACACGTTGTCGATGTCGCCCGTCGGACCAAAGCCGTCCGGTGCGCCGCCCATCATGCCCACGATGCTGCCGCGGACCTCGCTGTAGGGCACGCCGTGGTTGGAAAACGACTTTGGCGAGCAGCCCTTCTTACCGCTGATGCCGCAGGCCGGATGTTTGGTGCCCGTCTTGGAGTTTTGCAGCCAGATGATCTGCCACGAGCCCATGCACCAACTCTTGTAGTGCTCGAGCATCTTGTGCACACGGGTCCATCCACCGCCGTCCGTGTCGAGATCGCAGGTCACGGACTTGGGCTTGAGCGGGCCCGTCCCGTCGGGGTCGATCCAGAACTCACCGACGCCATCCCCGACCCCAGCGTCCGCGAGCGCTTTGCAGCTGACCGCAGGTTGCGCCTTGGTTCCCAGCGACGATACGCACGAGCCCGCCGCACAAGCCTTGGTCGCGCCACACGGAGATCCATCGGGCAGAGCCGGGTGACTGCAGCCCTTCGATGCGACGCAATGATCCGCCGTGCACGGGTTGGCGTCGCTGCACGATGTGATGTTCGCCGGCGCACACGTTCCTGCGGCCTTGCAGGAGGGGAATCCGAACGGGCCGAGCGTCCGAATGACGGCAGCGGTCGGTTTCGTACCGCGCTGCCCTGCCACCATGATCCGCGCGCTATCGTCGACCGCCGCAGCGGCGACCGTGCTGATTTCGGTCGCTTTCGGGCTCGCATCTGCCACCACAAATCCGGCCCCGTCGACCCGGAACAGGCGTGCGCCGCCCGTGTCGAGGCGCTGTCCCGTCGCCCACCACGTGCCGTCCTGCGCCGCCGCAATGCAGACCAATCGCAGCGCCGAACCCGGGGCGACCTGTTTGCGCCACGTGACGTCGCCCAGCGCGGAGAGCCCGATGAGCTGCCCGCGGATCGCCTTGCTCACGCCGTCCACGACCGCCCCTGCAACGATGAGCCTGCCGTTGCTCACCGCTGCGATGGCGCGACCGGTCTCGGCTTGTTTGGAAGGCAGGGTGTGAAACCAGGTCGGATTGCCCGATGCGTTGATTGCGCCAACCACGGTCCGCTCCGAACCGGCCGCCTCGCTGCGCGCGATCCCGACCCAAACGGCGTCGTCATGTCGGGCGACAACGTCCCAGCCGGTGGTGCTGACCGAGGCCGGCAAGACGACCGACCACGCTGCCCCCGTCCCGAGTCGATGCACGGCCAGCGGTGCCTGGGTGTTCTGCCCACCGCCCTGACCAGCGGCCGATCCGATTGCGATGACGCCGCCAGCGGCAAGCGCGGCGCAGGCGTCGAACCGACTGGCGGGGATGGTCGCCGTCCATTGCGCCGGCGAAACGCCGATCGCGCCATCCACGAGCCAGCCGCGCATGTCCTTGCCGACCGTCGCGCTGCCGCACGCCACGAATCGGCCGTCGCGTGTCCACGCGATGTCCTGCAGCTGGTCGCCACCGGGATGTTTGCTCTGCCACGACCATATCGCCTTGCCGCGTCGGTCCTGGACGGCGACGAAGCCATCGGCGGCGCTGTCCGAATCCACCACGCCGACGGCGATTGCGCCGCTGCCGGGCGCCGCCGCGAGGCCGTAAAAAGCAGCTCCCTCGGCCGCGCCGAAGTTGCGCGTGTGCATCCGATCGGCCGCCCCGTCGCATGAGCCGCCCTTGCAAAGACCGTGGCCCTGGCAGGCCGAACCCGCCACGCAGGCGTCACCTTCTTGCCGCGGTGGATGCGTGCAGGAGCCGCCTGAACAGCGGTTGTGTGTGCACGGCTTGCCGTCGTCGCAGGAGCCTGCCTTGCGCGAAAAGCACACCCCGGTCGTCGCACAATCGGAATGTCCCCAGGCGTCGACCCGCGCCATCATCCCGTCGCCGCCACCTTTGAACACGGCCGAGCCGGCGATGACCAGCGTGGCATCGACGTGCGCGTCGAGCCCCCAGCCCCAGCCCTTCGTCAATCCCGCCTCGAGCACATGCCGCGCCGACAAGAGCCGCCCACCCGCGGCGAAACGCGCGACGAATGGTTGGCGTTCCTTGCCGTCGACGGGCTGCGATCCGCCCGTCGCCGCGAAGTTTCCGTCCGCAAGCGCGAGGACCTCGTTGAGCATCGCGGAATCGAGGCTGCCGACCGGCGTCTCCCAGAGCACGCGTCCATGTTCATCCAGCCCCCATGCGCCCGCCTTGGGCCCGTCACCGGGCGCGCGGGCTCCCACCGCGACCAGCTGCCCCTTCTTGCTGAGATCGACGTCGTACCAGGAGTTGGCGGCCGAGACGTACCGCTTGCGCCACTTCGATTGCCCGCCGGGACGCACCCGATAGGCCGTCGCCGCGATATCTTTTTTGCCGACAGGGTGTCCATAACCGACCGCGAACACATCGCCCGATGCGAGCCGCACGACGCCGCGAATCCGGTCGTCATCCTTGCTCGATGACAGCCGCTGCTGCCACGCGACCTGGCCGTTCGCCGCAACGCGCATCATCCATGCGTAGTCGGTCTTGGCCTCGACCACCCCGACCGCGAAGACCTCCTTGCTGCCGGCGACCGCGCAATCGTAGAACTCGGCGGTGCCGTCGGACGGCTTGTACGTCTTCGAGGCGAGAAGCTTGCCATCGACCGTGTGGTGAAGCAGCAGCGCGCTGGTCTTGTTGTTGCCGACGATGACGGCGGTTGCATCGGCCATCAGCGCGATCGCGCGGCCGTTTTCAGCCGTCGTCGCGCTCTTGTAGTGGCGTTTCCACACCGCCTTTCCCTGTGCATTCCAGCGCGCGATCCACGCGCCCTCGGGCCATCCCTGGCGGCCGCATGTCAGGTAGTCGCCGCCGGGCAGCACCTTCACGTTGGCGAAATACTCGGTGAGGCCCTTTTCGCCGACGGGTCGCACAAAAAGCTTCGGTGTCCCCGCGGTGCATACGCCCGATTCGCACACGTTGGACGTCGTACACGGGTCGCCCGCCGAACAGTCAAAGCCGTTCGCCGCCGTCGTGTGTTTGCAGCTGTTGTCGACGCCGCAGTCATCGGCCGTGCACGGGTTGCCGTCGTCGCAGTCGGCCTTGACACACGGTGGCGTGGCGTCCTGTGGGCTTGTGTCGGGCGCGGATCGACCGGCGGTGTCCGACGTGTTGGATGCGACGTCGACGGGTCCGCTGCTGTCGTCGGGGAAGATGCTGTCGGGTGCCAACTCACGGGTACACGCCACCGCCATCACGGCGAAGAGAAGCGCAGCGAGCAGACGTATTGTTCCCGGCAGGCGCACGACTCCCGGCTCGCGGCTACACCTGGATATCACCACCTCGAAGCACCTCATTGAGCGACGTCTTCAGGTCCGTGGTGGGCTTGCGCTCACCGATGATGAGGGCACAGGGTACGCCGAAGTCACCTGCGGGGAACGACTTTGTTCGAACGCCGGGGATTACCACGGAGTTGGCGGGTACATGGCCCTTGTGTTCCATGGGCGTTGATCCGGTCACGTCGATAATGCGGGTGGACGCGGTCAGCACGACGTTGGCGCCGATGACCGCGCGCTCGCCGATGTGCATGCCTTCGACAACAACCGCGCGGGAGCCGATGAACGCGCCATCTTCGACGATGACCGGCTTGGCTCCGGGCGGCTCGAGAACGCCGCCGATTCCGACGCCGCCCGAGAGGTGCACGCGTTTGCCGATCTGCGCGCAGGAACCCACGGTCGCCCAGGTGTCGACCATCGTGCCTTCCCCGACACGGGCGCCGATGTTGACGTAGCCGGGCATCAGGATCGCGCCCTTCTCGAGGTGGCTGCCATAGCGGGCGACGCCGGGTGGAACAACGCGGACGCCTTGCGCGGCCAAACCTTTCTTGAGCGGGATCTTGTCGTGGTACTCGAACGGGCCCACCTCGTGCACCTTCATGCGGCGCATGCCGAAGTACAGCAGGATGGCTTGCTTGACCCACGCGTAGACCACCCACCCGTCGTCGGTTTTGCTCGCGACTCGCAGCGTGCCGCGGTCGAGCCGATCGATGACGTCCATCACCGCTTCGGCGTGGTCGCGGCTGGCAAGCAGGGTGCGGTCCGCGAAGGTCGCTTCGACCTTTTCACGCAGGGGGTTGGCCATCGTGGGACTCCTTCTACGGAGGGAGGGTAGGGTAGAGCGGGGTCGCGGACGATAGCCGCCACACGCGTCCGTTGCAAAGGAGCTGGAATGGACACCGATCGCCTGCTGCGCACCCTTCGCTTGCGAATTCGCCGCGCCGAACACGGCCCCGCACCGCTCTTTCCGACGGTTCGCTGCTCGCCTGACGGGGACCAGTTTACGTCGCTCGCAGCACAACGAACTTGAGCCCGAGCTGTGCCACGTGCCGGAAGTCCTCTTCGCTGCCGTCAACCTCGTACCCGCAAAACCTCATCAGGGCCCGCGCCGCCTTCGGATTGCGCCGCGCATAGTCGACCATGATCTCGCCGCCCTCTTCGTCATCGGCGAGATGCGCGGTCGCGTCGTAGCGTTTGCTGCCGACCTGGAGCGCGCACCCCGGGGTCTTGGCGAGGTTCTTGTACCAATGCGACTTCGCGCCAAACCCCGCGGCGAGGTGCCATGTCTTCGCCGCCGGATCGTGGCGCACGACCTCGAGCACGGTCTTCCGTGGCAGGCCGGACTTGGCGCCGGTGTGCATCAGCAGCAGGAAACGCCCGCCGAGCAACCAGCCCAGCCCCATGCGGTACAGCCAGATCGGCAGGCGGAGAAACAGCCGCGTCAGGCCTGTTGGGGTCGGTCGTTCCGCGAGTTTGCGCGCCATCTTGTACCTCTCGTTATTTGTCGTTGAGGGCATGAAACAACGGCCTCGGTGTCGCATCAAGCACAGTTCATGCAAGCGCGGGTCGGGGACCGGGAAACGAGCTCGCCAAGAACTTCGAATCGACGGCACTTGGCGTACCATGGCCGCCGGCCGGAGGTGTCCCATGGCCAAGCCCATCGTGCTTTCCTACCAGGGCGCAACGTCGCGCTTTGACCATCGCAAGCTGACCCGCGAGCGGCTCTACGGCAAACGCGCCCGTGTCCCGCTCGATCCCGACGGCGAAAAATGCGCGCGGGCCGAATTGACGACCGACGGCGACCTCCTGATCCGCTCCGGCATGACCGCCCAAGCCTACTTCGACGACGCGGCCAACCAGTTCGCGATCGGGGATCTCGTCGCCTTTGACGCCAACGATGACCGCATGGAGCGCGTCCCCTCGACCCTCGGCGTCGAACACGAGTTGGACGGGCCCGTCGACCCGGCCGAGGTGCTCAGCTTGAAGCTCGGCTCGGTGTTCATGCTCACCGCCGAAGAGCTCGACGACGCCCTCGCCCAAGCCCTGCAAGCCGGCTCCGTGTTCAAGTTCCCGTTCAAGTATCGGTTCGACTACCAGCCCGACACCGGCTACCTCGTCGGCAACGATAACGGCTACTTCGCGCTCATCGGCCGGCCGATTCAGACCGAGTGGGCGACGCTCGACCAGGAGATCCACGACACGTTCGACGACGACGGCGACGACGACCTCGACTTCGACATGTTCTAGAGCACTCCGGGAAACAAGAAGCATTCACCCCACAGCGGCATAACCATGCGCAAACTGCACGTCACCAACTCCGCGGGCCGCGACTCGACCGTCACCGTCAAGGTCCCGCCGCCACCCGTCGCCCATCGACTCGCGCTCGACCACGGGCACGTCACCTTTCGACGCTTCGTCGCGGCGGGGGAAAACGGCCTCAACGACGCGCTTGTCGAGCGGTTCGGGGACGAATACGGCGAGGCCCTCCGCGACGGCGATCCCGAGGTGGATGTCGAGGTCGTCGGCCGCGTGGTGGGGTCGACCGACCAGGTCTTTCTGTCCGGCGCTGGCGAGGTCCTGTATGCCGCGCCGCAGGTCATCGAGGTCATCTCGGGCCCGCTCGGCGAGGAACGGGAACGCCGCGAACCGGTCGATGTGCCGCCAACCGTTGACAGCGACCTCCCCGCGCGCTGGACCGGCCGCCAAATTCCCGTCGGTGAGGCGGTGCGACGCTTCGCCTTTCGCAGGAGCCTGCAGCTTTTTCACGTCGACGGCCTCACCTACGACTACCTGTACGGCATGGCCAAGGAGCTGAGCGAGGCCGGCGTCATGGTTCGCCTCGGCGGCGGTAGCAAGGGGCGCAAGCCGCTGATTTTGCAGCACAACGGATCGCCTTACCAGGGCTTTCTCGAGGGCCGCATCGACGGCGACAAGTACAAGCTGCTGCTGCACCTGACCAACCTCGAACTCAAGCGTCCGCCCGAGGCGCCTTTGGAGGACGGCGCATGAACGTGTACCGCACCGACAGTGCCAAGCCGCTTGGCAAAGGCTTTCGCACGTCGCTCAACTGCGTGACCGACGCCGAGTTGGCCCGCACCGTCGCCAACTACAAGCGCACCGTGGCGTCGTCGTACACGTCCCTGGCCGTCGATGAGCTGCCGCACTGGCTTCCCCCCGGGCCGGCGTGGGTGTCGCCCAAGATCGATGGCCAGCTCTGGTATCTCGTGCTCGAAGCCGGCGAAGCGATCCTCGTCAACCCGCGCGGTCGCGTGATCTACGGCGCGATCCCGGTGCTGGATGAAGCCCGCAAGAACGTCGCCCCCCGCGCTGTCGGCCGCACGGTCATCGCGGGCGAGCTGTGGGCCGTTCCCAAGTCCGGTCGGGTGCGCAGTGCCGGTTTGGCCACCGCCCTGTCCGGCGAGACCGACGCCGAGGTCAAACGTGTCGCGTTCACGGCGTTCGACCTCGTGTGGGGCGGCGATTCCGAGGCCGTCGCGCCTTTGGCCGGCTATCCCGCGCGCCTCGATGTGCTCAAGCGCCTGACCGACGGCGGCAAACGCCTGCGCGCCGTGGCCACCGAAGAGCTCGGCAGCGTCGAAGCGGTGTCCAAGCAATACGCCGAACACGTCGCGGGCGGTCGCGCCGAAGGGCTCGTGGTGCGGGCCTTCAGCGGCAAGATCGGCAAGGTCAAGCCGGTCATCCACATCGACGCCGCCGTCATCGGCTACACCAACAAGGCCGAAGATCCCGACCAGGCGCGCTCGCTGCTCATGGCCCTTATGCGCGAGGACGGCAGCTTTCAAATCATCGGCTCGGTCGGGAACATGGGCGACGAGGAAAACCGCCGCGAGATCCTCCGCCGCGTCGCCCCGCTAAGGGCCGAATCCGCCTACCGCCACGCCAGCCGAGACGGCGCCCTGTACCGCATGGTGCGGCCCGAGCTGGTCGTGCAATTTCGCATCAACGACGTGCAGTCCAGCGACCCGCGCGGGGCCTCCGTCAAGCGCATGGTCCTGCGCTTTGAAGGCGAGACCTGGACCCCGCTCAGCCGCATGCCCGGCGTCGCCATCTACCACCCGATCTTCGAAGGATTCCGCGACGACAAGCGCGTCGATCCCACCGACCTGCGCATGGCCCAGGTGCTCGACCGCTGCTTTGTCACCGAGCTGGAAGCGACCGCCGAAGTCGCCGATTTGCCGTCCAGCACGGTCCTCGCCCGCCGCGTTTTCACCAAGTTCGCCAAGAACGTGCTCGCCGTGCGCAAAATCATGGCGTGGCGCACCAACAAAGAGCACATCGACCCGCGCTACCCTGCGTACGTCGTGCACTACACCGACTACAGCCCGACGCGAAAGACGCCTTTGCAGCGCACGGTTCGTTGCGCACCGACCGAAGCCGACGCCCAGCGGCAGTTTGACGCTGTCTTGAAGGCCAAGAAGGTGCTCAAAGACGGCAAGCTCACCCGCGGATGGGAAGAGATCGAGGGCCGCAGCCTCGCGTTCGGCTCGACCCCGTCAAAATAGGCCGGCGCAGCGTCGCCTCACACACACCGTACAGTTGCGCGAAACTGGCCAGATACATACGATCTGTACACATCATCTGCATCAAAGGAGCAGACAATGCGCACCACCCTCAACATCGACGACGAAGCGCTCCGCAAGGCGATGGCCGTCTCTCCGGGGGCCACGAAAACAGCCGTGATCAACGAGGCGCTGCGCCGATACGCCAGGTGGGAGCGTCGCAAAGAGCTGCTTGAGCTGCGCGGGGTCGGCGGCTGGGAAGGCGATGTCGACGCGTTGCGTCAACGGCACAGCGAGGAGGAGTCGCCGTGAGGGTCCTTGTGGACACGTCGGTGTGGGCTGACTTCATCAACGGCGCGCAGACGTGGCAGACCGAGGCGCTCGCAAGGCTCGTGGCGGACGAACACGACATCGTCACATGCGGCGTGGTTGTTGCGGAAGTGTTGCAAGGCCTCCGTCCCGGCAAGGTGCGGCGGCGGCTCTCTGCGCAGTACGCGGACATGACCTGGTTGACGCCCGTTGAGCCTCACACCTACGTCGCGGCGGCCGATCTGTTCTCGCACCTGCGCCGCAACGGCGTGACGATCCGCTCCACAATCGACTGCGTGATCGCGGTTGTATGTGCGGAGGGTGACGCGCTGCTGCTGACCGCCGACATGGACTTTGAGCGCATTGCAGGCAACGACGCGTCGACTTTGCGGTTGCTGCGACGCGCCTGACCTCGTGCCGACCGCACCCGGCCGGGACCACCTTGGAGCCTGTCTTCGCTTGCCACCGGCCACGCCAGCTTGCCCGATCGCCAGTCGAACGCACGCGGTTGTCTCGACCAAATACCGCGTAACAAACCCGGGCGTGTAGAACACACGAAGAATGGCCCCACCCGTCTGCCGCATCCAGGCGATAGACGTAGCCGTGCCGAACCCGGGAGCAGCAGCCCTGGCCGTGACGTGCGTGGCAGAGCCGAAGAAAGCGCCTCGTCCGTGCCTGGCTTTGTGGCGATCCCTTGACCAGATTTGCATCGCACATTGAGAGGACCAGCGTGGACATCGCTTTCGAGACGACGTCGCCCGGTCTCATCATCGAATTCCAGGGCGGCGAACCCCTCGTGAACTGGCCCGTGGTGCAACACATCATCGAGTACGCGCTCCAGAAAAACGCCCTCGCCGGCAAGCAGCTGAGCTTCGCGCTGGTGACCAACCTCAGCCTGATGGACGACGAAAAGCTCGACTACCTGGTCGACCGCCGCGTGCAAATGTGCACCTCCCTCGACGGCCCCGCCGATATCCACGACCAGGTGCGCCATTTCAGCGGCGGCGCGTCCCACGAGCTCACCGTCGGCTGGATGGCTCGCATCAATGCCGCCTACCGCGCGCTCGGCCTCGATCCACACCAATACCGCGTGGAAGCTCTACCGACCGTCACGCGGCTCTCCCTTCGCCGCGCTACCGAGCTGATCGATCACTTCGCCGCTGTCGGCTGCAACGCGGTTTTCCTACGCGCGCTCGATCCGCTCGGGTTCGCCGCCACGACGCGCCGCAAGTTGGGCTACACGAGCGACGAATTTCTCGCGTTCTACGACGAAGCCCTCGACCGCGTTGTCAGCCTCAACCGCGAGGGACGCGACTTTGTCGAGCGCAACGCCGCTATGATCTTCGCCAAGGTGCTCGGCCACCACGAGCCAAACTTCCTCGACCTGCGCAGCCCTTGTGGCGCGGGTATCGGGCAGCTCGCCTACAACTACGATGGCCGCGTCTTCACCTGCGACGAAGGCCGCATGGTCGACCGCGCCGACGATGACTGTTTCGCGCTCGGCGACGTCGGGCAGGCTTCATATCGCGACCTGGTGACCCACAAGACCGTCGGGGCCATGGTCCTGGCGTCGACGCTCGACGGCGTCCCGCACTGTGCAACCTGCGTCTACAAGCCGTGGTGCGGAGTGTGCCCCGTCCACAACTACGTCGAGCAGGGGTCGATCCACGGTCGCATGGCCGATTCGAGCTGGTGCCGCCGATACATGGGCCTGTTCGACCTGTTGATGACACGGCTGCAGCGCGCTGACGACTTCGAGCGCACTCTCTTCGAACGATGGGCCCGCGTTCGGGAGCAAACCCACTTCGTCCACGACGGAGACGAGAGTCTGTCCGCCTCGTGACAACAAATAGTGAGGCCGTGCAGAAATCCGGCACGCTGGATTCTTGCGTTCATCTCGTGATTTGTACCTGCTCCCGTTCAGCGAACTCGGCCCGAGGCCCGATTGGAAGTCGCTGACTGAGCGATGGACGCCAAGCAAACTGGCCGGCGCCGAAACCACAACGTCAGCAGCGCCAGCACCACGACGAGCAGGCCGTCTCCCTGTTGCCCCATACGCTGGCTCGAGCACCCACCGAAGACCCCGCGAGAGCCCTGCGATGTCGACAACGAAGACGTCCCTGCGCCAGGATCGCCGCACGTCGGATTCAGCCCCTCACAGCTGCCAGCCGCGCACACGCCACTGCTGGTGCAAGGTTGGTCGTCGTCGCAGATGGTTCCGTCCTTGAACGGCACCAAACTGCAACCGCCAGTAGCGTGATCGCACCGCCCCGCCTTGCAGGGTTCGTTGAGCGCGTCACAGCGCGGTTTTCCCTCGCACGAACCGTTCGAGCACGCGTCGTGATCCGTGCAGGGGTCACCGTCGTCACAGCTGCCGCCGTCGTTGGACCCGATTTGCTGGCACGTGCCGAGCTTCTCATCGCAGGCACCGGCCTTGCACGCGGCGTCGAACTTGGTGCAGTCGCGCTTTTGGCCTTCGCATTCGCCGGCCAGGGAGCAGCGGTCGTCTTGGGTGCACGCGGCGCCGTCGTCGCACGCTTTGTTGTGATTCGCCGGCTTGGATCGGCACGCACCGTCCGGCTCTTCGCACACCCCGGCCATGCAATCCGATCCGTAGGCGCTGCAGTCGCGGGAATCGCCCTGGCATGAACCGCTGTCACACAGGTCGTTGAGCGTGCAGGCGAGCCCGTCGTCGCAAGGCGCCTTCACCTGCAGGTACTCACAGGCCCCGAGCGGGCATTTGACCTTGTAGCACGCGCCCTTGTCGCCGCAGCCGTTCACCGGATTGGCCCAGGTGGCGCAGTCGGGATCAGCCGCACCGCAGCCGCAATGACAGACTTTGCCATCCGCGTAGTCGGACTTCGGACAGCCGATCCACCCGGACGGGGCCGCCAGATAGAAGGACTTCCATTCGACGGTCTGTGAGGCGATCGGTCCGCCCTGCTCGGCGATCTTGTCATCGGGATCAACCCGCAGCCGCAGCGTGTGCTTGCCGGCCGCGATGCCCGTCGGAATCGTGCCCTTGTACTCGAACGTGTGCTCGCTGTGGGCCGGCATTCCCTTCTTGAACGTCCAACTGCCGATCGTCGCGCCACCCAGCGTCATGCGAACATCAAACGGCTTGGCGGCGACGTCTCCCGCGTTGCCGACGGTGGCGATGGCGGCGATGACGTCGCCTTTGACCAGGTCGTTGCAGTTGCCGGTGCAGGTCGGCCATTTGGCGTATCCGAAGGACTCCTCGTCAGCGATGATCTTGTCGAGCAGCACGTAGCGATGAGCGTGCAAGGCCGGTTTCTTGGCGCTTTTGCCGGATTTGTAGACGGTGCGGAGGTAGCCGTGGTCGTGGCCGGTCAGGAAGGCCATCGGCGGCCCATTTTTCCGGTAGCCCATGACGCTCAGCTGGTGCCAGTTGTGGGCGTAGCGCTGGTAGTGGCCGAACTCATGCAGGGCTGTGTCGAGCAGCTCGCCTGGCCACCATTTGAATGCCGCGTTGAAGTACACGCCGATCTGCGTGATCTGGCACTTCTTGGTCCACGACACCACCACGCCAACCGTGTTTTTCTTCTTCCACTCGTAGCAGGCGCCCTTATCCCAAGCGACAACACCGCGCTTGCCTTTCGCGTCGACGCAGCTCCCGTGGCCGTCTGCGACCTTCTTCAGCTCGTCGGTGGCGCCGTAGATGTCGTTCCACATCTGGGCCGCCGTGAGCACCGTCTTCTGGTCGGCGCTGCCCTTCGCCATGTTCTTGTGAAAGACCAGCGGCCACGTATTGCCGCCCGGAAATGTATCCACCTTCTTGGCGTCGCTGTCGCACTCCATCACCTTCCAGCCGGTGGCGTTGAACAGCACGATCGCGCTGCACGCCACGACCAGCGCAGTTGGGCGGCGACGGGTGGCGACGATCATGGCGGCGCGGGCCTCGCTATGGCGTCGGTCAGAGCCTCAAGCGCGCGCTGCAAGGTCCAATCTGGGTTGCTATCGGCGACGTTCGGTTCAACCCGTCGGACCGGCAGCGAGTCGCCGTTGGCCTCGACCAGGACCGGCGGCTCATCCCGTGGCGGCCGTCGCCCCTGCCAGCCGTGTTCGCTCAACCCGACCACCGCCAACCCGTCTGCGGTGACCGGCCGACCGTCGACGACCCGAATAAAGCCACCGCGGCCGCCGACGAGTCGCAGGCCCCGGTCTGTCAGCTTCACGGCGACGACCAACCGGTCTCCCACGGCGAATCGCGGCGCGTGGCTGGTGGCAAACGTGCGGTCACCGATCTTGCCGCCGAGCAAGACGATATTGAAAGTCGACGGTGCGGCCTGACGCTGATCCCGGATCACCTGCCACGGCCTGACCAACGCGTCGGTCCAGATGACGCGGTTCTTACGGCTTCCAATGGTCCCGTCGCGGGATTTCAGCCGGAGCACCTCGACAGCGCCCACGAATGCGGCGTCGGCTCGAACGCTCGCGAGCCAACTGGGCGCGGGTGATGAGTCCCGGTGGGGCGCTATCGACGGACGTCTCGCCCCGGGGCGCCTAACCTTGCGCGGCTGCGCTGCCGGGAGGCCACCGGACGAATGGCCACTGCTGGCCGCGACCGCTTGCGGATCGGCGCGAACCGGCGCGGGCTTGCTGCAGCCGGCCGCGAGCACCGCCGTCACAAGGCCAAGTGTCCAGACGATCCGTCTGTCGCATACAAAGGCATCGCAACCGTGCTGCACCGCAACCCCCGACGTCGGCCGTCGAATCAACGTTGATACGCCGATTGTATACCAACCCTGCGAAGACGAACATCGGCGCGGTCGTTGCCTCGCTGTGGACGGTGGCGATCGTCTCGGGTGCGACGTTTATCGGCTTGGGCTGGATCTGAGCGTGCGCCGACTCGATCCGTGGCTACCGGTCGCGAAGTTCGATGGTTCCGTTTGCATCGCGAGCCACCGACCTGGCTTCCCTGCGAGTCCTTGCCCGCCGCCGGATCCAGCGGCATCCATGCCGGTATCATCGCGTGTCCGTCCCCCGTGCAAATCGCCTGTTGCGACCCCCGCTTGCTGTCGACGTACCCGTCGCAAGCGATCGAGCGGCACGAACCCACCGGCTTTGTTTCGTCGCGCTATTCGGGCTGTTCGCGGTCTATTCGGCGTGGTTTGTGACGCCGGGGCTGGCCCGCGCCCCGTCCGAACCGGCGTTGACCATGCAGGCGCGCGAAGGTCGGCAGCTCTTTCATCGCCACCAGTGCGTACCCACCGGCGTCAAACTCGAGGCGCGGCTGCGGCGAGGGGAGCTGCGCCGCCCATTCCGGCCGCAGCCTCGCGTTCGGCTCGACCCCGTCTGAATAGACCAGCCCGCGGAGGCCGGGGCGCTTCTACACCGCGAATTCGGGCGCCTGGCTGCGGATCATCAGCTTCTCGTACAGCCTCGGAAACAGCCGCCACAGGGCCAATGACGCCACGGCGACCGGGGTAATGAGCAGCGTTCGGCGCCGCCTCAAGACCGCGTCCACGATCTGCTCAGCCGCCTCTTCCGGGCGCAATTGCCGACCGACACTGCGACGTTTCGTACCCAACTCGCCGTCACCGCCGCCGCTTGCGCGCCGATCCATCGCTGTGTTGATGAACCCTGGGCTGACCACAAGCACGCCGATCCCGTCGCCCGCCACCTCGGTTCGCAGCGACGAGAAGAAACCCTGCATCGCGTGTTTGCTCGCGGCATAAGCGGTTCGGCCCATCAGCGGCGCGAATCCGGCCACGCTGGACACCGCAACGACCCGGCCCCGTGTGCGTTTGAGGCTGGGCAGGGCGGCTTGCGTGCAGAACATCGCGCCAAACAGGTTGACCTCGACCACGCGGCGCAACACCTCGGCCTCTGTGTTCGCGAGCAGGCTGCGATGGGTGATGCCGGCGTTGTTGACCAGCACGTCGATGTCGCCAAAGGTGCCGACGATCGTGTCGATGGCGGCCTTGCACGCTTTTTCGTCGCGGATATCGCACGGGACGAGCAGGTTTGTGACGCCCGCTTCATCCAGTGAGCGTCCCGCTGTTTCGAGCGCATCCGGCGCCACGTCGATGATGGCAACCCGCGCTCCGAGCGCCCCGAATTGACGCGCCGTCTGCAGCCCCAACCCGCCAGCGCCGCCGGTGACCACCACGACCTTGCCGTCGACGGGATCGACCGATTCGAACACGCGGCCGACGGAATTCAGCTGCTCAAACACGGCCTCAAACACGGCTGCTCCTGTAGGCGGCGAAGACCTCGCGGCTTGATTTGCGGGGCCGGTAGCCGAACTCGCGTTTGAGTCGGGCGTTGTTCATGACCGGCCGGTGCTTGAGGAACATGACCTGCTCGGGGCCATAGCTGGTGAGGTTGTGCCGGCTCAGCACGTCGAGCGACCGTCGCAATACGGCCTCGGGGACCGGGATGTAGCGGCGTCCCATGCCCGAAGCGACCTCGCGCAAGGTCATCACGCCATCGCCTGTCAGGTTGTAGATGCCAGGTTTTCCGCCGCGCACCGCCGCTTGCACACAGCCCACGACGTCGCGGTCCCAGATGAAGCAGAACGGCGTGTCGACCCCCGCGATGCCGATGACGACGGGGCGCTCGAACATCGCGGTGATTTGGTTGGCGACGGACGGCCCGAGCACCGTGGAGACGCGGAAGATGACCTGCTCGAGCTCGGGATGTGAGGCACGGAAGTCGGCCAGCATCTGCTCGACGAGACGCTTGTGGTGGCTGTACGCGAAGACCTCGTTGCCGCGCAGGGGATCGTTTTCGTCCAGCAGGGGGCTGTTGTCGGCGTGGTAGCCGTACGCGGCGCCGCTGCTGGTGTAGACAAAGCGCGTCACACCCGCGTCGACGCACGCCTGTAGGACGTTGCGCGTGCCGTTGACGTCGACGTCGTACTGCAATTGCCGCGTGTCACCAGGTGGCGGGGTCACCACAGCCGCGAGGTGGACAACGGTGTCGATGCGCTGGTCGGCGAGTGTCGTGGCCAGCTGGTCGGAGCGGATGTCGAGCACGCGATGGTCGACGCCGGCCACGTATCGGTGGCTTGGCGTTGGTCGAATATCGGTCGCGATTACAGCTTCGACACCGGCGTCGTTCTTGGCGAGCGCTTCGGTGACCAGGCGGCCGACATAGCCGTTGGCGCCGGTGATCAGCACGCGTCGGCCGGCAGGTGTTGGGGTGTCGGTGGGGTTCATGATGTCCTCCATGGACTGCAGGTGCTTGGTGCCCGACTACTTGCCGGCGGGTTCAGCGTGCATGTCTTTGAAGGTCTTGAGCTCCGGCGCCCACAGGTGCGCGACCGGGTCGACGTCGACGTGGATGACCGCGGGTTTGCCGGACGCCACGGCGCGCTTGATGGCGGCGTTCAGCCCGGTGGGATCGGCGACGCGTTCACCGTGGGCGCCCATCGCGCGACCGAGCACGTCGAATTCGATCTCGTGCAGGTCGGTGTTGATGGTCTCGTCGGGCGACAGGTTCTGACCGATGGCCTTCTTCGCCAGCGTCTTGACCGGCTTGAGCGCGAACTGCTGGTTGATCTTGACCATGCCCCACTGCTTGTCGCAGAGCACGACCCACACGACCTGCAGGTTGTTGCGGACGGCGGTCTCGACCTCCTGCTGGTGGAACGCCATGGCGCCGTCGCCGATGATGCAGACGACCGGGCTGTTGGGGCGCGCGACTTTGGCGGCCACCGCTTGCGAGACACCGGCGCCGAGCATGCCCATCTTGGCGGTTCCGAGCACCGTGTTTGGCGTGCGTACCTGGTGATAGAAGTGGCCCCAAATCGACGTGTTGCCGCCGTCGACCACGAGCACCGCGTTGTCGCCGAAAACGTCCTGGCAGGTCCCCGCGACGTGGGCGGGATGCATCGGCATGGACGTGCTCTGCAGGTGTTCATCGAGCTTGGCGCGGCGCTGGTTGCGGGCTTTCGTCAACCGGGCCAGCCAGCGCTTGCGGGCTTTGCGTTCGGGTTGGAAGCGTCGGCCCAGCTCGTCGGCGAGCAGCTGCAGGAAGACCTTGACGTCGGCCTGGACGCCGAGCGCGACGGGGCGGTTGTTGCCGATGGCCGCGGGCTCGAGGTCGACCTGGATGACCTGCTGCTTGGCCGGGGTGGCCCAGTACGGTGCCTTTCCCCAGAAGTCGGTTTCGCCGAGCCGGGAGCCGACAACGAGCGCCATATCGGCTTCGCACCGCGCCTTCTTGACGGCGGCCGTGTACATCATCGGCAGCGCGTGGTCGCTGCGTTCGTCGAGCACCGCGCGGGCGCCCCAGCTGGTCGTGATCGGTGCATCCAGCAGCTCGGCGACCGCGTTCAGTTCGTCCCAGGCGCCGGCATGAAGCACCCCCGAGCCGGCGTGGATCATCGGCTTGCTGGCGCGCAGCAGGAGCTTGGCGGCCTCGCTGATCTGCTGTGATGAGGGCGACGGCGCGCTGATGAGGTGCGACGTGCCGGGCTCGCGGAACCAGCTCGGATCGACGTCGACGGCGGTGTTCATGATGCTCTCGGGCACGTCGAGGTGAACGACACCCGGGCGACCGGTGAAGGACTCGCGGATCGCCTTGCGGGTGAGCTCGGCGAGGCGGTCGACGGTGGGGACCGCGACGCTGAACTTGGCCATCGCGCCGATCACGTCGACCTGCGGGAAGTATTGGAAGGTGCCGCCGCGCTCGGGGTAGCTGATGCCGGCGCGTCGGCAGCTGGTGATGAGCAGGACGCGGTTGCCCTCGGCCTCTTCGACCGCGACGCCGGGCAGGGCGTTGGCGACGCCGGGGCCGTTGCTGGCCATGCACACGCCGAGCTCGCCTTTGAGCCGCGCATAGGCACCGGCCATGTGCACAGCGCACGTCTCGTGGCGGGGGGTGATCAGCTCGATGCCGTGGGCGCCGAACGTCGAATACATGCCGAAGTAGGTGCCGTCGATGATGCCGAAGACGTGCTTGATGCCTTCGGCCGCGAGAATGCGGGTGATGATCTCGCCGCCCTTGATGGTCTTGGCTGCGGCGGGTGCCCGAAGGCGCTTGGCGATTTGCATGTCTGTCTCCGTCTGAGTTGCGCTTGTCTGCTTTTCGTTGCGGCGGCCCGTTGCGGTCCGAGCGGCCTTGTTGTCGCCAGGTGAGAGAAGGTATAGCGGACTTTAACCGATCGGTCAAACCGTTCGGTTAACAATCCCGAGATTCCGTGCGACAGTGCCGTCGCGTGGCTGTGTCCGGCCCGCTCATCAAGGCTTGCACCGCGGAGGTTCTCGAGATGGCAGGCGACCGTTCGCGCGCGACAAACACGGCGTCGAAGAAGGCGTCCGGGAAGGCGTCCAAAAAGTCGTCAAAGCGCCGCTCGCCGGCACGAAAGGGCGGCAAACGTGTCGATCACGAGGACCGCAAGCAGCGCATCCTCGAAGCGGCCGACACGCTCTTTGGCGAGCAGGGCTACGACGGCACCAGCGCCCGCGATATCGCGGAGGCGGCCGACGTGAACAAGGCGCTCGTCTTCTATTACTACGGCAGCATGGCCGAGCTGTTCGCGATCGTGTTGGAGCGCTACTACGACGCCCACGCCCGCGCGCTCAAGGACGCCTTCGACGCGTGCGGCACCGTGCGCGAACGGCTCCACGGTGTGATCGACGCGTACATCGATTTCATCAACACCAATCGCCGTTGGCCGCGCCTCGTCCAGGGGCAGATCGCCAGCGCGGGGACCCACAACCATCTCATCGCGCGCAACCTCGCGCCGCTCTTCCAGTGGACCGAAAACGCGCTAGCAGACGTCACGTTTGCCGATGGCCCGTTGGCCGCGCGCCAGTTTTTCCTCACCATCGCCGGCGCCGTCATCAACTACTTCACCTACGCGCCCGTGCTCGTTGACGTCTGGCCCGATGACCCGCTCGCCGAGTGCGCGATCGATGACCGGCGCGCGCACATTCACTGGCTGGTCGACGCCGTGCTCGACCGCTTGCAGGCCGCCAAGCCGACTTGAAGCGTCGGAGCACGCCGCTGGCGCGTCGTGCCGGTCGGGTTCGGAGACCGAGTCGGCGGCGGCGGCCGAATGGCGGAACCGGAAATGGCAGATGGCGGATTCTCGGAGGCCGGAAAGCGGATGAGAGCCGGGGAATGTGCAACGTCGGCACCACAACCCGCAAACCGATGCCGGTCGACCGCTCCCGACCGCCGCCTTTCACGCAGCCGCAACGAAACTTCGCGCCCGGCCACGGTCAGGAGCCCTCACCGACATCGAGCCGCGGGCTCTCCGCCTTGTTCCGGGGCCGGAGGGCTCTGGGACGGTGGGGACGCGCGAACGAGGGCAACGCACGGCGGGGCCGTAGCGTTGCTGGACCGAACAGCCCCGCTGACCTGGGGACTCTGGCGCGGAACGCCATACACCGCCGTCGGCCCGTGGAATCGTTGACTGCAATGCCGATCAGATCAACCATTGGCGTATTAACAAGACGGCTGCTTCCGAGTCTTCACTTGGAGAATGCGCGGATCGCGCGTGGCTTTTTGACCACGGGGCGCTGCGGCCAGACGTGTAGGAGAGTGTCATGGTTCGTTTCGGTGGAGCGTCGTTGAAGCGCGCCCGGTTCGTCAGGTTGCTTCGGCTTTGCACGGTCGTTGTTCTCGCGGTTCCTGCGCTCGCTCATGGCGAGGCCAACAAGCCGGACGTCGCCCCCAAGGAGGACGCCAAGACGACGGCCCAGGCGGAGGACCCGAAGAATGCCGCCCAGTGGCGGAGCAAGCGCAGCGGTTTGGAGACTGGGAATGCTTCGACCGGTCTTCCCAATAGAAACGCGTCCGCAAGCGCACGTCAGCCAATCCCTCTTACCCTGCGCCAGAAAAGCGTCCAATCTGCATTCCAACTGCACATTGGACGCATTCCTTCGTGAAGACCGCCCTCCCCAGAAGCCTCGAAGCGGCGGCGATCATCGTTTGGTCCACGGACCGAGGCGAGAGGCCGAGGGACGCAAGGCGCAAGTGCGCCGCACGCTGTGGGAAGGTGCCGAAAAATGACACGTTTTTGGCACCAGGGCCCGGGCGCCGGCCCCTCAACGAAACAACAACCCAGACCATCGTGGAGTCCGAATGGACGCACCGATGATCGAGGCCCTCGAAAGCCGCCGTCATAAGGTCAGGCACTCACTTTCCCGTGGTGCTCGTGACCGGTCCCCGGCAGGTCGGCAAGCCCAGTCTCCTGCGTCACCTCGCGCGGGACACTCGCAACTACGTCACGCTCGACGACCCCGTCATGGCGGCCCTTGCCCGAGACGAGCCTGCGCTGTTCTTGCGTCGGTTTCCCGCGCCGTTGTTGATCGACGAGGTCCAATATGCGCCGCAGCTGCCGCCCCTCATCAAGATGGCGATCGACACCGGGCAGCGAGCTGGTGACTTCTGGCTCACCGGCTCGCAGCAGCTCCACCTCATGCGCGGGAATGATTCGCGCACCCGTGCTAGCGTGGTTGCAACCGCTTACTCCGTCCGTCGTCCGCGACGTCACCCACTCCACTCGGAGGACCTGCAGCCATGTCCGACAACGTCGAAGCCTTCATCACCGATTCGTTCAAGGGCGCCTGGGACCTGTTCATCAAGTACCCGGTGCCCTACATCCTCGCCTTCATCCTGGTCGCGGTCGTCGGCACATTGACGCTCGGCATCCTCGCCGGGCCGCTCGCGGTCAACTATATCAACATGATCCGCACCGGCATGGCGGGCGATGAGCCGAAGATCGACCAGCTGTGGGCGTTTGGCGACATCCTCGTGCCGGCGCTGCTGACGGGGATCCTCATGGGTATCGCCGTCACGCTCGGTTTCATCTTCCTGGTCCTGCCGGGTATCGCGCTCATCTTGCTGTTCACGTTCGCCTTCCACGAGCTGTCCTACCGTCCGGCGGGTCCGGTCGAAGCGATCAAGGCCAGCGTGCAGATCGTCCTCGCCGAACCGCTCAACGTACTGCTGCTCGTCATCGTTGGCGCCTTTGCCAACATCTTGGGCAACGCCATCGTCGTCGGCGTGCTGGTGACCGGACCGATCACGGCCATCGCGTACACGATCGGCTACGAATCGCTCGTGGGCGTCGAATAGCCCCTCTGCTTTGCACCCCCGCCTTTACGCTGCTGGACCTCGATCGCAATGGTGGGCCTGTTTGGGCTGGTCCGCGAAGGCTCCCCGCGGCGTGCAGACCAGCGCGAGCACAAGCAGCGCCGGCACCGCAGCTCGGCGGCTCATGGTTGCCCCGGCCTCCATGCGCATGTCGCCCTTGTCATCGCGCCGGATTGAGACGCCTCAAGCTTGACGGTAACGCGGCGCTCGCTCGCCGACGCCAGCGCGTGGTATTTTGGCCGTTAGATGTCCGCATCGACCGTCGAACACGCCTCATCGAGAGTGCCATCCGCCCTCGTGGCCGCCGCATTATTGGCGGTCGTTGCCGTTTGCGTCGGCTGTGGGCCGGTCCGGATGCTTCGGCGTAACGCGCTTGTCCCCATGACCCAGGCCCCATTGACCGGCGTCAATCCGTTGCGCAAGGGAGACGTCCGCCTGCAGGCTCTTGGCAGCTGGCGACCGACATCCGTGTCCGGCCCCGAGACGGTAGCCGATCCCGATGAAACGCTCACCGGCAGCGCGGGACTGATCGACACGTACGTCCCAGTTCTCCAGCTCGGCGGCGCGTTGCGGGTGGGAATCGCCGATTTCATCGAGATCGGCGCCGCCGTTGCCGTTTCGAGCCTCGAATGGGCCGCTCCTTTGCAGACGCCTGCCGTGCGCGCTCCATCGTCTGAGCAGGCGCAGCAGTGGGTGGTCGGCACCGGGCTGCGGCTGAACAAGCGGCTGCCCCGTGTGCCGTTGACGTTGAGCGTCCACGCGGGGCTCGCCATCACAGACATCTGGCAAGTCGACTACAAGTGCACGAATTGTTCGGACGGGAGCCTCACCGCGGACGCGCTGTGGTTCGTTCTGACCAAGGGCAAGCAAACGTCGGCGCCAGACGTCGACGATCCGCCTCCCAAGGTTCGGGTCCATGCGATGAGCAACGAATACATCGCCGTCTTCAACGGAGGCATCGGTCTCAGCGGCCAACTTTCCGAGCATTTCGCAGTGGGCGGCGTCCTCGCGATGACCGAGACGCCGTACAACTTCCCGGGCGGTACAACCGATGTGATGACGGCCATGCGCGTCCTCTTCGCCGTGGGGTTGACGGGCCGGCTGGACATCTGGACCGCCGACATTCGCGGCGTCTATGCGGTCGGCCCCCAGGGCGATGCGTCAACGGGTCCAGTCATCGACTTCCGGCTCGGAATCACGCTCTGAGAGCCCGCGCCAAACGCAGACTCGGGGGGGTGATCTTTTGCCCATTCAACTGTCGCCGCCCGGCCGGATCACACCCCGCGTCCGCTCGGCTGTCCGAGGCGTTGGTTCAGCTTGCGGCGGGGTTGCCGGACAAACACAACACCCGCGTCATGGTCATGAGCGGCGATGCTGTGCCTTATGCCCACCTCATCGGCGCCATGGACGCGGTGTTGGCGTCATGCGAAGGCGAATCGGCGCGCTGCTTGCACAAGATCTCGGTCGGCGACGCGACGATGTTCAGGACGCGCTGAGTCTGCGGGTTGGTGTGCCGTTTATTCGCTGCACTTCTCGGACAGAGGCTGGTAGTTGCAGCCGCCGGACGCGTCGCACAGGTCGAGCGTGCAGGTCTTCCCATCGACGCACGTCTTGAGAGAAGCGCCCGCGCACTTGCCGGCGTCGCCGCAGTCCCAATAGCCCCACCGGTCCGTTCGCACCAGGTCGAGCATCGTCTTGCCCGCGATGACGCGGCGGGCGACGAGGTTCACCCCGCCCCGATCGTTGAGGTTGGCGGCTCTTCGATTGAGGTAGGCCTGGCCGGGGAGCCCAGGCAGGCTGCGCTTCCAGACGGTCTTTCGCAGGTCGGCGCGCAGGCCGAGGATCTGCAACGACGGCGCCTGGCCCGAGGAGGCGGCTCGCATCAAGGTGAGCAGGTTCAACCCATCGGCCCGCGTGGCCAGCCCCATCACGGCATACGTCCCGCCGTCGCTGATTTCGCTCCTGTACAGCTCCTTGCCCGAGAGCGAGATGTGCCGGACGTCGATGCCGGTGGTGGAGGTTGCTGTCTTCTTGAACTCCCCAACCGCAATGAAGCCGGTCGTGTGCGTCATCGCCGCGCAGTGGGTCAGCGCGCTGAAGTGGTTGGAGCCGCCGTACAGCTTGGCGTACACGGGCTTGTTGTTGGCGTCGAGGCGCGCGACGAACCCGGCCGGCCGAACCGTCTTGGGACCGTTTGAATACGTCGGCGCCGCGCCACATATGAAGCTGCCGTCGTCGGACGTACGCAGCGCATTCATCGCGTACAGGTACTGGTATTTCATCGTGAACGGCACGTCGACGGACGAGACGATCGGCGTCTTCGGCGTCCCCGTGTTCAGGCGGATGACCCTGAGCGTAGGACCCGACTTGCCGATCAAGGAAACCACCGACCGCATCGCGGACAGGCCGCGCTCGTAGAGGAACGCATTCGCGCACGTGTGAAGCTTGCTATCGCATGTCTTCTCGGCCCAAACCACCTTGTGCGTGTCGGTCACTCCGTACATCGTCAAATCCTTGCTGCCCTTGAGCTGGCCGATAACGACGAGGCCTCCCTGCAGCGCATGGGCGTCGAGGATCTTGTCGTGCACCACGTTGCCCACTGGCGCGTCGAAATACAGCTTGCCGTAGGCGTCGGCGCGAACAACGCGCAACCTGCCGGCCGATGTCGTTCCGATGACGGTCTGGTCGTCACCGCCGGTCGAAACGGTAGCGACGAGCGTGGCCAAGGACGTCGGCGCGCTGTTGCGGTACAACCGGGCCAGCTTGCCGTGCACGCACTTGCCCTTCGTGCAGCGGCCCTCCAATGAACAGCTATTGGGTGCGGCGCAGGCGATTCCCTCGGCCGCGACGTGCTTGCACCCTTTCGTGCCGATGCAGACGTCGATGGTGCACGGGTTGCCGTCGTCGCACTTGTTCGGCGGCAGGTCCAGGCAGCCGCCGGATTCGCTGCAGCTCTGGTGCCCCCACGTGTCGACCCGCATCATCTGGGCGCGTCGCGTCCCCGACAACAACAGCCCGCCGGCCAACGCCATCGAACCGTCGGGCAGGGCCGTCATCCCCCCCAGCGCGCCGTCGTGGATGCTGGCGTATGCTGGCGTTCGGATCGCGTTGCCAAACGTATCCAGGATCGCCATGCCGGCGACGGCTGAGCCGCTCTTCAGCTTCTTTGTCGTGGTGGTTGCGATGAAGCCGTTGTCGTCCACATGCAGGTCGCTGGGAAAGACCTCAAGCGGGAATTTGCGCTGCCAGGTGACGGCGCCACCAGCGTTCAAGCGCGCGACGAACCCCCCCGCGATTCCGCTACCCGAGGCGGTGCCGGCCACGACGTGACCGCCCTTGGGGTGGGATTTGACGGCGACAACGTCATTCCATTGTCCCCCCGCGAGGAACGTCACCGCCTTGGTGACCTTGCCGGACGTTGCATGGAAGCGCAGCAACCCAACAGAGTTGTAGCCGGTGCCGGTTCGATGCGTTCCAGCGGCGACGATCGTTCCGTCGGCGTCGACGGCGACATCGCGGTAAGATGCCTTCATGCCGGGCTTGGACGCGATCTCCCAGGTCACAGTCTGGTTCTTGTCCACCAAAGCGATGTACGGCGCCCACTTCGACGAGGTCTTGGGGTGATGGGTCCCGACTACCACCAGCGAACCGTCGCTGAGCGCCGCGACAGCGTGCCCGGTCATCTTCGAGTCCTTCGGCCCGAGCAGCGCTTGCGACAGTCCCTTGAACGACGTTCCGTGGCGTCGCTCGATCACCAGGCGCCGCTGTTGGCCCTTGGGCGTGCCATTGAGGACCACCACCCAGTGCCCGAGCGCATCGACCGCGACGTCGGTCACCCGGCCGTGGTCTTCTGTCGACGTGTAGTTCGTCCACGTCGCGGTCTGCCCGGTGCCGTGTCCGCGGTCGTCGGTCTCGTACACGAACCCGGTGAAGCTCTTGCCGTCCTTGGCGTAGCGCACGCCACCCCAGAGCAGTTTGCCCAGGCTCGAGCGCGCGACGGCGTAGAACTCCGTACGTCCGAAGCCCGTGTTCAGGATGCGGTGAAAGAGCTTCTGCTTGGTGCCCTTGCCGCATTGGCCGGCTTTGCACATCGAACCGAAGGTGCACGGGTCGGCGTCCTCGCAGGGCGCACCGTCTTTCTTGGCGACGGCGATGCACTTGAAGCTGTTCGCCCCGGTGCCGACGCATTGGGCGGCTTCACAGGGGGCGAGCTTCATCTTGCAGACGGCCTTCGTACCCGCCGTACAGAGGCCCTTGGTGCAGGTGTCGTTGACCGTGCAGGCGTCGCTGTCTGCGTTGCAGATCTTGGCCTCCATCGCGCCGGCCGAGAAGCTGCACGTGCCCTTCTTCTTGTCACAGGTATCCGCCGTGCACGCGTTGCCGTCGTTGCACATCTTCGCCGCGTGCACGCAGCCGCTCTTGGGGTCGCAGCTGTCCTGGGTACATTCGTTTCCGTCGTCGCACTTCTTGGCGGTCCCCGCACAGCTGCCCTTGCCGTCGCACGTGGCCGTGAGCTTGCAGGCATCGCCGACACACTTGGCGCCTGCCTTGACCGGTTGCAGGCCGCACTTGCCGGTCTTGGGATCGCACTGCGCCTTGAGGCACGCCGAGTCGTCGCTCTTCTTGCAGAACACGACCGAGGCCTTGTTGAACACGCACGCCGCGACCTTGAGCGACTTGTCGCAGTACCACGTGCCGTTGCACAGGTTGCCGTCGTCCTTGCCTTCGCAGTCGGCGTTGGATTTGCATTTGCACGTCACCGCGGACGCCTTGCAGGTCATCCCCTTGCAGGCCTCGCCGCTGGTACACGAGTCGCCGTCGTCGCAAATGTAAGGACCCTTATCAATCGCGTCTCCTGGCAGCTTCATGCGCCATTTACACGCCTTGGCGGGCTTGCCCTTGGCGTCGAGCGTGTCGGTGCAAACGAACGTGACTTCGGCGCGCGGTCGCATCGCGCATTTGCCCGTTCCGGGCTGACAGACGTTGTGCGCGCAGTCGCTGTCCTTGACCGATTGGCACGTCACCAGGCTGGCCGGGTTGGGCTTGCATGTGCCCGACTTCTGTTCGCAGAACTGCAGGCCGTTGCACTTGTTGCCGTCATCGTGCTTTTCGCAGTCGGCGTCCTTCTTGCACAGGCACGCGTTGGTGCCGGGCGCGCACACCCCGGCGTTGCAGCGATCGCCGCTGGTGCACTTGTCGTCGTCATCGCATGTCGTGCCCATCTTGGCGGGTTTGGGGCCGCACAGCCCGGTCGACTCGTTGCATGCGTTGACGATGCACGGGCCGGCCTTGCCCGCTGGACACGTGATGATGGACGCGGCGTTGACCTCGCACTTGCCCTTCTTCGTGTCGCAGAAGTGAACGCCATTGCACGGGTTGCCGTCGTCGACCGCGGCGCAATCGGCCGTCGTCTTGCAGCTGCAGGTCTGCAGGCCGGTGCAGGCTGATTTGCCGTCCTTGCCCACCTTGCAGGCGTCGTTCTTGGTGCACTTGTCGCCGTCGTCGCAGGGCGTCGTGTCCGGGCGGTTGGTTGTTGTGCACTTGCCGGTCTTCGGATCGCAGGCTGCGACCTGGCAAAGCGCATCGCCAGACGAGCATGTGACCGCGGTTCCAGGCTTGGTTCGGCAGCGCCACGGCAGGATGGCCTTGTCGCAGAAGACCGCGCCGTTGCACTTATCGCCGTCGTCCTTGCAGTCCGTGGTTTCCTGGCACTCGCAGGCCGAGAAGCTGCCGGCTGCGCACTTGCCCGCGTCACAGGCGTCGCCGATCGTGCACGGTTTGCCGTCGCTGCAAGGTACGCCCTTGGGCTCGGGGACCATTTTGCAGGACCGGTCGGGTTGGCAGCGGTTGCGAAGGCAAGGCGTGTCCTTGCTCGCGTCGCACGTGCACGCAGCAACGTCGGCGGGCGCCGAAACCGTGTCGCTCGTTCCTTCTTGCGCGTCGTTTGGTTCGTCGCCACAGGAAACGAGAATGAGCGCGGCCGCCGGGATTGCGACAAGCGCCAACAGGCGCACGCAACCGTCCGTACGGTCGCCGAAAGCAGTCGGCATCCAAGGCTCCGAAATAGTGGCGCATGCGCCGTGATTCGATCGTGGGGACGAGTGCGCCGAAGTTACCACGGAAGGCCGAGGCGCCGCGAGCCAGATTCACTTCGAACCCGCCCGATCCGCACGGGGCGCTTCTGAATGCTGTTTGCGCTACCGTGGGTGCAACCCGGAGAAAAGACATGCCGCGTCGCCTCATCCCGCCGCTGCTCGCTCTACTGGTCGCCGCCTGCGGCAAAGAAAAGCCCGCCCAGTTGCCGCCAACAGCTGCCCCCAAAGCCGCGCCCGCCAAAGCTGCCTCGCCCAAAACCGCGCCGGACAAGCCTCCGGCAGCCGCAACCGCCACAGCCGCCCCATCCGCCGAACCCAAGCCCGCACCCGCTGCAGCAACGGTGACCGACGCGACCGGCGACGAGCCCCTCTACTTCGACCGGCCCCTTACCCGCGCTGACGTCGCGAATCGTTCGCTTCGGGAGCTCTCGCTCATCCGCAACACGATCTTCGCCCGCCACGGCAACACCTTCGTCAAGCCATGGCTCGACGACGAACGTGAGCTCAGGTTGCTGTCGGCCCGTCGCGGCAAGTGGCTCGGCGGCAAGACCATCAGCAAGAAAGAGCGCACGCCACTTGAAGATCCGACCTTGCTCGACGGCCAGCTCGCCCTCGGACCGCTCAAGAAGATGTCCCGCCGCGACCTCCGCCTGCTCCGCAACACCGTCTACGCGCGCCACGGGTACCGGTTCAAAAGCGTCCTGCTGAGCGCCTACTTCGCGTCGACGGACTGGTACAAGGCAGACCCCAGGTTCACTGCGAAACGCCTGACTGCGGTCGATCAGCGCAACCTCAAGCTGATCCGCAGCGTCGAGGACAAACACGGCGGGCCCCTCTCCGACGAGGCGCATGTCGAAACCAGCGATTGGTTCGCCCTGGCCTGATGAGTCGCTGCGGCCGGTCGGTCGCTTTCACCCCTCATCGCCATCACCCCTCTCCGCCACAAACCGCGAGCATCGCACCCCGCCCGGTCCGCTGACCGAGCCGGGTTCCGAGCGAGCTCAGCAGTTTCAACACCCCCGCTGCATCGTCGCTGAGGCGCGCTTTTTCGCCGCCCAATCCAGCGCGCAGGGGTACGATTTCGACCTTCGGTGGCGCATCGGCGCGGAGATCGATGGCGAGTCCGAGCGCCTCCTTTTCGTGGGTGCAATCGCAGGTGAAAGCCACGTTGCCAAGGCCCCAGGCGACGACCTGTCGACCGTGCCGCGTGATCTTGCCGATGGTGTGCTGCCCATGAACGGCCACCACGTCCGCGCCGGCCTTCAGCGCGCTGTTCACGGCTTGTTGTGTCGGCTCCGACGGCAGGTACGACGGCGGGCCCGTGACGTGAATCGACGCCACGACAAAGGTTGCTGACGCGCGCGAGCGTTTGATGGCGGCCGCGAACGTGGCTGTGGCGTCTCCCGGCAGGCCGTGAGCGACCCACCCGACCGCAGGACGATGCGATGTGGTCACGGTCGATCCCGGGCCTCCAACCGGCTTCAAGTGCGCGTTTCGGAGCGCGGCAACCGTGGCATCAAACCCGCCCGGTCCTGCGTCGAGACCGTGGTTGTTTGCGACCGACACCACGCCGATTCCCACGTCGAAGAGCGCTCGCGGAGTCGCCGGGTCGTTGTGCAGCCGCAGTCCGTCCCCGGGCGGCGCCGATGCGCATACAGGTCCCTCGAGGTTGACGAATCCCACCCGTTTGACGAGCAAAGGTCGCAGCGGCTCGAGTCGATCGCCAACATCGCTGCCAAGGTGCACGTCGCCCGCGATGAAGATCCGTGCGACGGGTTTGTTGCAGGCGGCCAGCGCGCCCACGAGCACGACAAACAGCGCGACGAACCCGGTAAGGCGACCCCAACAAACTCTGTCGGCTCTTGGAATACGAATGGCCACGATGCGATAGTGTGCCGAACTTGCTCGGAGCAAACGATGAACAAAGCACTGTGGGCCGTCCAGGCGCTCGTAGCCCTCGCGTTCGTGGGGGCCGCTGGCATGAAGCTGTCGACGCCCCTTGACGCCCTTGCAGCCAAGATGGCCTGGGTTGCCCACGTGCCGCCGTGGTCGGTGAAGGTGATCGGTGCGCTCGAGCTGCTCGGCGCGCTCGGGCTTATCTTGCCGTCCGCGCTGCGGATCAAACCGGTCCTGACGCCGCTGGCGGCCGCTGGCCTGGTGCTGACGATGGTCGCCGCGGCGGGTCTGCACATCGCGATCGGTGAAGCGGCGATGATCGCACCCAATATCGTGCTCGGTGGCCTCTGTGCGTTCATCGCCTGGGGACGGCACAGCAAGGCGCCCATCGCGCCGAAATAGCCGTACTACTTGGACGTCATCGTCGTCGCGCCGTCCCAGTCGCGTGGTGCGCCGTCGTCCAGAAACCGCCTGCAGACGTCCCGGTGCAAGGTCGCAGGTGGGTCGCCCGGCAGCTGCTGCAACACGCGGTCGAAGCGCTTCGCAGCTTTGCCAAACTCGCCGGCCTGCAAGTGCGTCCACGCTGCGGCGAAAGTGTCTTTCACGGCCTCCTTGGCAGCGCGGGACCGCTCGTCGCACGCGTCGATGACCTCGAACACCGAAACCATGGCCAAACCGAGGCCCGGGCGAGCACGCAGTCGATGCAAAAGAGTCAGCGAACCCAGAGCGTGCCCTGGTAGCACTTCTTGTTGACCGACCAGCCCGCCAGGCCGCAGCCGCACCCATAGTTCTGGTTGCTGCGCCCCCACACGCCCCAACCCCAGCTGGCGTCGGACGTGTTGCAGTCGTTTTCGTTGTTGCCGGCCAGACCGAGCCGGAAGCCCGTGTACTTCACGTCGCAGTTGATGCCGCTCTTGTTGCAGTTGGGCTGGCCAGGATCGTTGCCGAACATGCTGATGAGCTTGCTCTTGCTGATGCTCGCGTTGGTGCAGCCGGCGGTGAACCGGCTCAAAGCCGTGCGCGTGCCTTGCATCGACAGGGTAATACACGGGCTCTTGTGACCCTTGCAGCCGCGGACGTGTGTGCCGGCGAGCTTGATGTACGCGGCGAATTTGGCGTTGTGGTTGAGGGTCGGGTTGAGCGTCTGCTTGGTGTCCTGGTCAAACAGCGACGAGTTGGTCCAGTACGGGCTGTTCATCCGCAGGCCATCGTCGTTTTTCATCCGCATCACCAGCGTCCAGCCGCCGCCGTCCTGGGTCATGTCGCAGTACGCCTTGAACGCGTTGTCCGGGTTGGCGCTGCCGGGGTTGATCCAGTAGACGCCGTCCTTCTTATTGCCCTTGTCGAGCAGGTCTTTGCACGATTTGCCCGCCGCGAACTTGCTTGTGCCCGGGCTGACCTGCGCGATCGGCCGGAACTCGACGCCGTCGCACAGAAAGAGCACTGACTGCAGGCGGTCGTAGTAGGTGTACGCGATGTGGGCCTTGTCGCACGTGACCGGCGCCTTGTCGGCGACCTCGAAGCGGAACCCCTTGTTGTCCTTGCTCGCGAAATCGACGCCACCGTTGGTCACCAGTTGGCCGTTGGCGGCGACCTTCTTGGACGACAGCGTCTTGAGGCCGATCGACCACGACACGATGGCGCCGTCGCTCGTGTTGGTCTTGTAGTGCGAGTCGATGACGACGAGGTGCCACTTACCTGTCGGGTTCTTGCCGATCCACGCCTTCAGGTCGCCCTTCTTCGGCTTGTTGGGCAGCGGCGCGGTGAGCTGGATGTCACCCTTGGTCTGACCGCCGTCGTAGAGCACGTAGTTGGCCTTCTTGTCGAAGCCACCGGTCACGACGCTGGCGGGGAGCTTGGGCTGGCTCGGGTCGTACAGCAGCACGCGCACCTTGGCGGGATTGCTGTTCTTGATGTGCACCTTGACGGTCAGATCCTTGGCCACGCCGACGTCGGGGAAGTCGATGACGTCCGTCACGCCCGATGGGTTGTTGTCCTTGATCGGCACGTTCTTCTTGCCCATCGCGAGGTCGACGAATTCGGTCGTCAGCTGACCGTTGCTGATCTCGTCGAGCCCGTCCTTGGGCAGCGCCGACGGGTTCATCGCGGGCACGCAGATGAGGCTGCCATCGGGCTTGATGCCGCGCACGACCTCGCCGGCCTTGGCGCACGTGCCGCTGGGGATCTTGATGCCGCTGAGCTTGCTGCCGTCGCCGAGGTATTGCTTCGCCGCGACAGTGCCCGCAACGACGGCGTCGCCGGTGGACGTCAGCTTCGCGGCGGTCAGCTTGAACTTCTTGAGGTCGATGTCGCCGTCCCAGGCAAGCTCGCTGTTGGCCACGCATCCGGTGCAGGCGAGGTCGAGCGCCTTGGTCGCGGGCCCGCCTTTTGTCTTGGAGCCGGCGTACGTGAACCCGACTTTGGCAGCGGTGATGGCCGCGCCGGAGAGCTGGTTGGCCCCGACACAGCCCGAACACGACAGGCTCGCCGCCGAATGGGCGTGCAGGGCAAAAGCGACCGAGCGCAGTGGTACGCGCGTCAGGTCTGGGTCAGCGTTGATGGCCATCGCGATATGGGGCGCTGCCATCTTGCCGAGCGCCGCGACGTCGATCGCCTTCTTGGTGCCGAGATTGACCTGGAACTGCCCGCCGCTGACCTTCACGCCGAGGTGCGACTCCTCCCAAGTGGCCTTGGTCGCCTTGGCGTCGGCGTAGATCTTGAAGGTCATCGCGTACTGACCATCCGCCGCCGCGCCGCCACCCGGTGTCTTCATGACCCCCTGGACAGCGACGGTCGCCGGGACCTTGGCGTGGGCGTCGGCCATCATCGCGAGCAGAACGACCAGGCCGAAAACGGGACCAAGTCCGCAGCGCAGGCAGCTGCTGAGGGTGGGCTTCTTCATCGTTGGCTCCGTGACGAAGTCGGAGGTTTTTGCAGAGGTTCGCGCGGGCGGTCGCAGTGTAGCGCACCCGTGGGCGGACGTAACGAAGCGCGGCGGATCGGGCTCCGCGGACCGTTTTTTTGAGGGCATATGCCTCCTGCGGGCTCGTAGAAGCCGCTGGGGCGGTTTTGGGGTGGGGGAGCTATATCAATAGCCTGAGGGCCCGATCGGCCCTTAGAACAAGCCTGCGGCACTGTCGCTCTTTTTGTCTGGGGTGCCAGTGTCGGAGTCGGAGTCGGAGTCGGAGTCGGAATCGGGCACGGCATCGGATTCGGTCACAGCATCGGATTCGGTCACAGCATCGGATTCGGTCACAGCATCGGATTCGGTCGCAGCATCGGATTCGGCCACGGCGTCGGCCTCGGTCTCTGCTCAACGCGGAAAACTTGCACGAGCGCGAACCCCAAGTGGTCGTCTTCGACGCGCTCTCTGACTTGGGCTCACAGCATCGCGGCTGGCGCCACGATGCGCTCATGTTCCGTGGCCGAGTCCGCCGCCGATGCCGAATCCGCCGCCGATGCCGAATCCGCCGCCGATGCCGAACCCGGCGCCGAAACACGGTCTGAACGCCGTCTTCGTGTTTCGACCAGGTGCAAGCGATGCTGTCCGGTTCGCACCGCAACGGCCGCTGAGCTAGTAGTGGCCGGCGAGATTAGCAATCCGTCTTGCCCGCTCCCACTCCCGCTCCCGCTTCCGCTCCCGGAGACTCAGTGTGCTGGTTGGGTACGACAGCCGTCGCAACCGGACCACAGCCGATCTGACTTCCGTTGTTTCATCGCCCCTCCGGGAGCGGGATCGGGAGCGGGATCGGGATCGGAAACGCGTCACTATTTGCGCCACGCATATCTAGTTCGTTCCCGCGTCAAAAGAGGCGTTTCTGACCATATGGCGAGCTTCTGAGCAGCGAAGATGCGGCCGGCAGTAGCCTGGGGCGTGAGCCCCAGGTCCGGTATGTGCATTGCTGAGCCCTGAAGGGGCGACAGGACCGCTGGATCTGCCGTCCTGTCGCCCCTTCAGGGCTCAACCAAAACAGCCATTCTTTCCTGGGGTTGGCACCCCAGGCTACTTCCCTGCGCCGCTTTGCGGCTGAACACGACGACTATTCGAGCGCGTGCCGTGCCATGAGCAGCAGGTTGGCGCTGACGCCCCCGGCCCACACGTACGCCTTGAACGATGGGTCTCCGCGCCACGAGCGGGCGGTGGCAGCCCTCACGCAAGTCGGCCCGCAAGCTCGGTCCCCACGTCCAGAAGACGCGAAATCACCCTTCGACCCGAACTACAGGGACGCGTTCAGACCGTGTTTCGGCGTCGGATTCGGCCCCGGCGTCGGATTCGGCCCCGGCGTCGGATTCGGCCCCCGCGTCGGATTCGGCCCCGGCGTCGGATTCGGCCACGGAATCTGAGCGCATCGTGGCGCCAGCCGCGATGCTGTGAACCCTCTCAAAGAGCGCGTCGAAGACGACCGCCGTCTCCGTTGCAGTTGCGGGAGAAGCGGCGACTGTTGGCGGTCGACCGTCTCGCGATACGTCTTGGTCACGCTGACCTGTGTACGGCAGCTCCCCGTCGCCAGCTTCCACTTGCCGTCGAGCGCCGCTACACAGTCAGCCGACGACGTGCAGCCCTGCGCCATCCGCTTGAGGTGTGTCGCGACGAGCGTGCCATCCACACCGACCATGGAGCTTCGGGCCTTTCGTATCGCGTTTAGCCGGCCAGCGAGCCGCCGGTGTCACGCGCCGCGACCACGCAGATTGTTGAATATTTCAACGTACCAGACGCGCGTCTGTAGGTTTTTCCGACATCAACGCACGTAGATCGCGAAGTCCATGTCGCGCGACTTGTACCCGCAGCCGGACGCAGCGTTGTTGCCGGCGTAAGCGCTGTGATTGCTGCCGTAGACGCCCTGCGTGTTGCAGTAACCGTTGAGCTGAGCGGCCTCGTAGTACGCGCCCCAACCGCCGCGGGCATGCCGTCCGCCCAGGCCACCATAGTTGTGGCCATTGCAGCTGATGGTGCCGCAGGTCGACCCGTAGTTGGTGCCGATACGCGTGTAGTTGGTCGCGTCCTTGGGCTGGTAGCGCGAGTTGAAGATCAGCGCGTGGCTGTGGTCGATAAACGCGTCGCCTGCGTTGCGCGCGTGGCCGTTGTTCCCGACCGATCCGGTGCCGCCCACGCGGGTTCCCGTCACGGTCTTGTTGCTCAGGTTGGCGAACATCCACTGCAGCGTCTTGCCCTTGTAGCTCGTCAGGAACTGGTACTGGGCCGTGCCTTCGATGCTGCCTTCACGGTGCGCGACAATCATGATTTCCCCGGCGGGGTACTCGTAGTGAGCCGGGTGCTTGTAGTCGTTGGTCAGCGGGTTGGTGGTGTTGCCGTAGGTGCTCTTGCCGGCCCACCAGGTGGTGTCGAAGTAGTGGCGATGGCCGCCGCCGTTGGTGTCGAGGTTCATCGCGAGCGTCCAACCACCGCCATGTCGATCCATGTCGCAGTAGACCTGCTCGGGCGCCTTCTTGCTGTCGGCCTGCACCCAGTACATGCCGGTCTCGGCGTCGCCAGCGGTTTGCTTGATCGATCTGCAGGACTTACCAGCGGGCTTGATCTTGGTGCCGTTGGACACAAACAGCTTGATGCGGAAGTAGTCAAAGCCGTTGCACGCCTCGAAGTACGTGCCGGTCCATCGGATCGTGCCGGCGGTGGTCTTGTTGCACGGAATCTTGGACGCGCCCACCTGCACGCTGCCCTTGGCGATGAGGTTGCCGTCGAGCCCGATCTTCTGGTTGCTCAGCGTGCGGATGCTGATGTTCCACTTCACGATCGCGCCGTCGATCTTGTTGTCGAGGTAGGCGTGGTCGACCACCAGCAGCCGCCACTTGCCCTTGGGGTTCTTGCCGATCCAGGCGCCGAGGTCGCCGCTGACCGGTTTGGTCTTCGCCGGATAGACGGTGTCGAGCGTCGCGCCCTTCTTGCCGCCGCCCTTGTGCAACACGTAGTGCTTCCACTTCGGGTCGAGCGTCACGGTGTTGGGGAAGCCCTTGACGATGGTGGCGACCGTCTTGGGCAACGGCGGCGCGGACGGATCGAGCAGGAAGACCGTCACCTTTGTGATGTCGCTGTTCTTCACGGTGAGCGCGACGTCGAGCTTCTGGGCGAGGCCGATGTCGGGGAAGTCGAGCTCGCTGATCGCGGCCTTGGGGCTGTTGTCGGTGATGGCCACGTTGGCTTTGCCGGCGAACGAGTCGTTGAACTGGTTGTTGAGCAGGCCATTGGAGATCTCGTCGATGCCGTCGGGCGGCAGCGCGGTCGGGTCCATCGCCTTGACGCACTTGAGCGATCCGTCGGGGTTGATGCCCTGCACGACGTGGCCCTTGGTCTTGCAGGCGCCGCTGGGAATTTTGATGCCCGAGAGCTTGCTGCCGTCACCGAGGAACTGTTTGGCCGCCACGATGCCCTTGGCCACGACATCGCCGCCACTGGTGAGCTTGGCCGCGGTCAGCGTGCGGGAGCCCAGGTTCAGGTCGCCGTCGAACTTCAGCTGCTTGACGCCGACACAACCGGAGCACTGCAGGCTCTTTGCGGTCTTGGCGGCGCCGCCCTTGATGCCGTCAGCAGCGCCGGCATATGCGAAGCCGACCTGCGCGGGCTGGATCGAGCCGCCGGCGATATGGGCGCCGTTGACGCACCCGGAGCACGCCAGCCGACCGGCAGCATGGGCAAACAGGACCGAGTGAATCGGCGTACGCGGCATCTCGGGATCCGAACCGATCGCGATGGCAATGTGGGCGGCATTGGCGGCGGCGATCTTGGCTGGGTCCAGCGTCTTCACCACGCCGAGCACGTGCTGAAACCGGCCGGACTTCACCCCGATCTTGATCGGCCCCTCTTTCCAGATGGGCGTCTTCGCGGTCTTGTCGGCGTAGATCGAGACCGTGATGTCGTAGACCCCATCGGCAGCAACAGCGCCGCCCGTCGACAGCAAGACACCGTCGATGAGCGTTGTGCTGGGCGCGGCGACAGCGGTCGCGGCGAGGGCGAAAATGGCGACGGCAACGGCTGCGACGGTTGCGCGGAAGTGGACGATCGATTGCATGGCTGACCCCTGGGACAACGGCCCCGCGATAACCGCTCGAGGAGGGCGAGCCGTTGAGCGCTACAAGTTACAGGTCCAGCGCCGTCGCCTGCAACCGATCCAGTCCCCGGCCTGAGAGCCGGTCCGCATCTCGATTCTCTACACCGCCGCGAGCGACGCCACCGCGGTCGAATCGAAGGGGTCGACGCGAACAAGGCCGGCGATGTCGTCAAACCCGCGATCCGCGCTCACGATGCGATGCAGTCCGGCTCCGCGCATCACGGCGGCTTGGACGGCATCGCGCACCGACAAACCGCCGTGGAGTCGCAACAGCTTCGCCGCCCGTCGCATATTGTCCGCCGTTACCGGCAGCACCTCCTCGCAGATCCCCAACGCCGACTCGGCCGCACTCGCCGCCGCGGCACCACCTCGACGTCGTCCGACGACGTGCAAGACCTCTTGGATGACCTCCGCACTTGTCGTCGCCGCGATCTCCGCCCTGGCCACTTTCAACAGCAAATTCGCGCAGGCCGCCCGGCGCGTCTCATCCGCCCCCATCGCGTAGATGAAGACGTTCGCATCGAGGAAGACGGGGCCGTCAGTGGACGCCGGCATCGCGTCCCTCGTCGAGCTCGCGGGCCAGCTCCTCCCACTCGGGCAGGTCGAGCGCCATGCACGTCAGGTTGTGCACACAGGCCTCGGCCTCGAGCCGGCGATCGAGATACTGCGCCCGCACGGCGCGTCGGAAGAGCTCCGCAACCGACACCCGCTTGCTTGCTGCAATGCGCTCCAGCGCCGCGTGCTCGGTGGGCTCCATCAGGATTTGCGTTCGACGACTGTGAGCCATTGGGCCTCCGAGTCCATTATACACATGTGCATGTGCATGCCAATTCCTGTGGCGCCTGGGCGACACTGCGGCAGGCCGGCAAAAGCTGCTGGTCGCGCTGCAGGATCTCGCGATGTCGACGACGGCCATGAAGATCGGGAAGTCGTTGGCGAGGCCGAGCACGTCGTTGATGGCGTTGGTCGCGCGGACGATGTCGCGGTCGGCGCCAAGGACGGCTTGTGCGAGCCGGTGGCGGAGATCGGCGAACATGCGGGTCGCCGTGTCGAGTCGGGAGTGGACCACGCCGTCGATCGTCGCGCGGTCGACCGGGTAGGCGGTGACGTTGCACCAGGGCTGGTCGGGGAGCGCTTGGAGCTTGTGGCGCAGTCTGCCGGCGTCGGCGAGCTCGGCGGCTGTCAGGCGGTCCAGGGTTGCGGCTCGGTTGCACCAACGGGCGAACAGCAGCGCTTGGAGGAGCGCGGGGAAATCGTCGGATGTTGGACGGGCGAACCGGAGGACAGCCTTGGTGCCGCGGTCGTCTTCGCGGAAGACGTTGAGGAAGCGTCCGCGTTGCAGGATCGGATCGTCGGTCCATGGCGGCGGGGAGCCGGATTCGCGGCGGATACGGACCGCTTCACGCGCGCGGCAGAAACCGAAGAAAGCCGCGACGGGGCCGGGGAGATCGAGGCCATCGAGGGCCGCGGCGTACGGGTTGTCGATGGTGCGCACGGCGCGCTCCGTTGCGGGTATGTCGCCCTTCGCCTGCTGACGTCCAGGCCTGTACCGAAGTCAGGCAGCATCTGTACCATCGCTCATCGCAATGACAACCGCCGGAGCCACGTCGATGCCCGCCGAACGACCCGACGACCACCACGCTGCTTACCGCGAGGCCGGTCGGGCGCGCCGCTACCATGCGCTCGTCTCGGCTGAAGACGTTGACGGCAGGTTGGATCGTGAGGTTGCGGCACTCGTAACGCGTTTCGGCCCTCGGGCGCTCGATATCGGGGCGGGGACGGGCCGTGTCACGGGGCTTCTTGTCGATGCTGGCGCCTCTGTGGTTGCGGTCGAAGTCGCCCCGCACATGCTGGCTGTCCTGCGCGAGGCGTTCGCGGCCCAGGTGGATGCGCGGCAAGGGGATGCGCGCGAGTTGCCATGTGAAGACGGCGCTTTCGACATCGCGATCGCCGGATGGGTCTTCGGCCACTTTCGGTCATGGCACCCCGACACCTGGCGCGACGAGGTGCACGCCGCCATCGACGAGATGAAACGATGCCTGCGACCCGGTGGCGCCGCCGTCATCATCGAGACTCTTGGGACCGGGACGCCGACTCCTCGCGTCAAAGATGCCCATCGCCAATACCTGGACGCGCTCGAGCGCGCCGGATTCACCCAGGTTGCGACGCTGCGAACCGACTACGCCTTTGCCTCTGCATCCGAGGCCGTGCAAACGATGGACGACTTCTTCGGTGACCGCGGACAGCGGTGGGTTGCCGAGTTTGGCCACGAACGGATTCCCGAGTGCACGGGCATTTGGACGTTGACAGCGACTGGACGTTGACATGAAAGGGCCGTTGACAGCGACGATGTGACTGCCTGTCATATAACCGACCGGTCACTTATGCTGCCGGTCATGTGACGCCGCCGCGGACTTCTTCGTCGCGGTCTCCGACCACGTGTTGAACAGGAGCCTCCGCCGGCGTTTCGGCTGGGGGTTGCTCGAGCTGTGCGCGCCCCCGAGCTCGCGCGCGAGTTTGGGCTGGATGAGCGCGAAGCTCTCGCTCATCAGGTGGTGGGCTTGTTGCGGCGCGGTCTGGGCACCGGATTGGAACACACGGCCGACGAGGAGCGCGTGGTTCACCTGGACGAGCTGCCCGAGCCTCGCCGGAGTCGCGGATGAGCACGCACCGCCCGCCGATCGCATCCCGAGCCCTGTGGAGCGCGCTTGTTGCTGCAGTGTTTGCGATCGCGTCGTGGCCGATGACCGCGACGGCCGGATCAACCGACGGCTTCCTCGAGTTTCGGGCCCACGGTCATGCGGGTGTCGACGGCAAGGCCTGGGAGCTTGTTGAGCGCGCCCGACCGACGTTCTCGGGCTCGTTTGGCGAGCGCGTCACACTGAACACGACGCTGGAGATCGGGCTTCACCAGGGCCGCACGGCGCAGCAAGAGCTCAAACGCACGCTGGAAGAATCCAAGTTTGGCCCTGTGCTCGACGCCGCCGGCTGCACGTGGCCCGAACAGAACAACCAGGCGCTCAGCATCTCGCGTGCGACCGATTACATGCAGGTCGACCGGCTGTTCCTCGACATCTACCTGCCGCAGGTTGACCTGCGCATCGGTCGCCAGGCGCTCAACTGGGGATCGGCGCAGATCATCAACCCCACAGCGCCTTTTCCGCAGGTGCTGGCCACCGAACCGTGGCGCCCGCGTGCCGGTGTTAATGCGATCCGGGCGACCATTCCGCTCGGCGAATCGCACCAGACGCAGCTGGTCATCGGCGCCCGCGACGACTTCAAGGCGCTGCGAGTCGCGTCCCGCACAACGTTTGGCGTCGGGCTGGCCGATATCTCGCTGGTCGGTGCGTGGCGCCAGGAAACCGAGGACGGCATCGTTGGCGTCGACATCCGCGGCACGTTTGGCGTCGGCTATTGGCTCGAGGCGGCAGCGCGTATCGATGGCGACGGCGCGCACGAGTCGATCGTGGCTGGCATCGACTACTCGTTCCCGGTCGGTGAGCAGCTGGTCGTCACCCTGCAGTACCACCGCAACGGCGAAGGTTCGGCAAGCGTCGGACCAGCAGGCGGGTCGTTCAACGGCGCGATACGCGGCCCCACGTGTGCTGGTGGCGTCAGTCCTCTCGGCTCGACCGATGCGGAACCCGATCCGTTTGCCCCGTTTTTCCGCGGCCTCGACTACGGCATCGCAGCCATCAGCTTCGCCGCGACCGAAGAGCTGTCGATGTCCGGCCTGTGGCTGCAAAACCTGCGCGATGCGACGGCGCTCGCGGTACCTACCTTGGCGTGGGTGCCCAACGGCTGGTTTGAGCTGGCTGCGGCCGCGCAGCTGCCCGTCGATCTCGGTGGTGATGGCGGCGAACTGTCGCCCAGCCCCGACGACCTGGTGCTGGACGCCAATGGCACGAAAGTCGACCTCTCCGGCCTGGTCCCCGCCGCAACCTTCATCGTTTGGACGCGCCTGCATTACTGACCCGCTCGACCGAGCACTGGCATCGACCGGGCACAGGCATCGATCACCCAAGGAGCCTCATGGCGATCTGCGAACTGACCGACATCAAGAAGACCTACGGGAGCGGTGCGGCTGAGGTCCACGCGCTGGCCGGGGTCAGCTTCACCCTCGAGCCCGGCGAATTCACCGTCATCTGCGGGCCGTCCGGCTCGGGCAAGACGACGATGCTCAACATCATCGGTCTGCTCGACGTGCCGACCTCCGGCGAGGTCAAGCTGGAAGGGGTCGATACAGCCGGCATGAAGGGCAAGGAACGGGCGCGGGCGCGGGCCAAGCGTATCGGCTTCATCTTCCAGTCGTTCAACCTCGTGCCGGTGCTGTCGGCTTCCGAAAACGTCGAGACGGCGCTGCACCTCGCGGGGGCCAAGGGCGACCACAAGGCGGCGGCGAAAAAGGCGCTCGCTTCGGTGGGGATTGGCGAGCTCGTCGATCGCAAACCGGCCGAGCTATCCGGTGGTCAGCAGCAGCGGGTCGCCGTGGCGCGAGCGCTCGTCAAAGAGCCCGCGCTGGTGATCGCCGATGAACCCACGGCAAACCTCGACAGCGCGACGGGCTCGGCGGTGCTCGAATTGATGCGCGATATGAACGAGCAGCAGGGCGTCACGTTCGTCTTTTCGACGCACGATCCGATGGTCATCGCCCGCGCCCGGCGGGTTGTGACGCTGCGAGACGGCGCGGTTCACTCCGATGAGGTGCGCGAGCCGCCCTCCCAGGCCGGCCACGTCGAGCGGGAGCAACGCTGATGTTTACGTTCCGCCTCGCCCTGCGAAATGTCTTTCGCCAGTACGGCCGCACGACGCTTTCGATGGTGTCCATTGTCGCCGGCGTATTCCTGTTGATCCTCGGCCGCGGCCTCGTCGGCGGCATGAAGGAGAACATCATCCGCGCGCAAATCGACACCGCCAGCGCGCACGTGCAGGTCCAGCCCCACGAATACCCGGAGACCGGGCTGCGTCACCCGATCGACAAGCTCGTCACCCTCGATAAGAAGCGCCGTTCGTGGCTCGACGCCAACAGCAAGTCGTGGACCGCCAGGCTCCTTTTCACCGCTCGGGTCGTTCACAACCGCGACGCCGTCCGGGCCCGCATCATCGCGTTCGACCCCGCGACGGATGGCGACGTCTTCCCGCGCAAGGACTGGAAGGTCGACGGGGCGATCCCGAAAGGCAAAGACGACGGTGTGCTCATCTCCAAGGGGTTGGCGAGGGCGTTCGAGGTCAAAAAGGGCGACACGCTCGTCTTCGAAGCCCGTACCGCCGCCGGCGCAATCAACGCGCTGCAGATGCCGATCGCCGGCGTGCTCCGAACCGGCAACCCCGCGTTCGACCGCATCGGCGTCATGATGGCGATGCCCGCCGCCGAATCGCTGGTCATCGCCGAGGGCAAACGCTCCCATGTCTCGTTGCTGCTTGACGACCGAAACGACAGCACGGAGATGGCCACGCGGCTCCTCGGGACCTTCGGCAAGAACTCCGCCCGCGTTCGCACCTGGCAGCTGGAAACCGACGCCCTCGTCAAGGTGCAGGACCTGCGGCAAGCGTTCGTCGACATCATCGCGCTGGCCCTGATGGCGATCGCCGCAGCGGGTATCGCCAACACGGTCCTGATGGCCGCCTACGAGCGGGTCCGCGAGATTGGAACCTTGCGCGCCATGGGCATGACCCGGGCCGCCGTCGTTCGCTTGTTTGTGGCCGAGGGCACCGTGATGGGCGTCATCGGCTCGGGCATCGGCGCCGCGCTCGGTGGTTGGGTGGTCAACAAGTACAGCGAGCAGGGCATCGACATGTCGCCGCTCATCGACCAGGCGTCCTCGACCGGCGCGTACGACAGCATCCCGTTCTCCGTGATGCTCTACATGGCGCCGTCAGGCACTGCCGTCCTTGGCGCCATGCTTTTCGGCCTTATCGTCGCGGTCCTCGCGTCCATCTATCCCGCCATCGTCGCCACGCGCATGCAGCCGGCCGACGCGGTCCGCGCGTAGTAGGAGTTGAAAATGGGACTTTGGATCCGGCTCGCCATCCGCAACGCGCTGCGCAACTCGCGGCGCACGCTGCTCACGGCCAGCACGATCGTCGTGGCGACGGCGCTCATTACGGTCACGCTCGCGTACATCCAGGGCGTTTTTGGCGGCATGGTGCGCGAAACCGTCGCCGTTGTTGGGCACATTCGCGTCGTCGATGCCGAATTCGCGCGGCGGGAAGCGATGGCGCCAATGGATGCCAATATCGCCGACGCAAAGCCGGTCCTGGCCGCCATCCGCAAGGTGCCCGGCGTAGTCGATGTGTACGCCCGGATCGTCACCGGCGCCGTCATCACCGCCGGCGATGAGCTTGGCGACAACTTCACCGCCGTCACCGGGGCCTCGGACGACTACTACCGCGAACACCTCAAGGGCCCGGAGAAGCTCGCCGAGGGCCGCTGGCTCAAGCCCAAGGGGCCGGAGGTCGTCGTCGGTCGCAAGCTCGCCGCCAAGATCAACGCGAAGCTCGGTGACAAAATTCTGTTGATGGGACGCACACAGTACGACTCGATGTCGCCGCTCAACCTCGAGCTCGTCGGCGTCGCTGGCGGGGACGCGGTGCTCGACAACAGCTGCTTCATCTCGCTGCAACAAGCACGCTGGATGGCGGACATGGAGGGCGGCGCGCTCGAGGTTGTGGCCTATGCCGCCGATGAGAAAGCCGCGACGGTCGAGCCGGTGGCGGCGGCGATTGCAGCGTTGCCCGAGGCCAAGGGGTTGGACGTCAAGGCGTGGCACCAGCGCGAGCCGTGGAACATGATGGGCGGCCTCATGGAGGGCATGGAGTTGTTCATCGAGCTGCTCGTCGTCTTCATGGCGGCGCTCGCCATCTTCAACACGATGATGATGAGCGTGCTTGAGCGCAGCGCCGAGATCGGTGTGCTGCGCGCGATGGGGCTGACCGGCGGCGGGACCGTCGGGTTGTTCTTGGTTGAAGCGTCGTTCGTCGGGCTGCTCGGTGGCATCGGCGGCACCGCGCTCGGCTCCATCGGCGGGTGGCTGTTGCAGACAAAAGGCATCACGCTTGGCGACGAGGTCATCGACAAAATGGGCAGCGGGTTTCCGATCTCCGCGACGCTGTACGGTGAGATGACCTGGTCCATCGTCGCCACGTCGCTCGTCTTTGGCTTCATCATCGCGCTGGTCGGCGCCGCTCTCCCCGCCATCCGCGCCGCGGCCATCCAGCCTGTCACCGCCATGCGAGCGCGCACATGAACAACATGAACAAAACCTCCCAGTTGCACGTCGAGCCAGTCGAGCCTCACCCCCAGGACAACCCCATGAACGGTACCCAACGCATCGCGGCAACGCTGGCAACATTCGCCGTGGTCCTGCTCGCATCGGGCCCGGCCCTCGCCGCCAAGCCTGCCCAGCCCACCGCCGATCAGCTGCTCGATGCGATGGACAAGCTGCTGACATTTGAAACGCGCACCGCGGTTTCGGTCATGAAGGTCATCGACAGCCGCCGCACCCGTGTCTACGAGATGCTGAGCTACGGCCGCGGCATCGACGAATCTGCGGTCGAATTCCGCAAACCCGCGCGCGACAAGGGCACCAAGATGCTCAAGAAGGGCGACAACATGTGGATCTACATGCCGCGGGCCGAACGCGTGCAGAAGATCTCGGGCCACATGCTGCGGCAAGGGATGATGGGCTCGGACATCTCGTATGAAGACATGATGCAGTCGCAGAAGTTCCGCGAGCTCTACAAGGCCAAGGTGCTCGGCGCCGAGATGAAGCACGGTCGTCGCTGCTGGAAGGTCGAGGCCATCGCGCGCGACAAAAAGGTGAGCTATCCCAAGCGCCTGTTGTGGATCGACGTCGAGCATCTGCTGCCGCTCGAGCAGGAGCTGTTTGCGCTGTCCGGCATGAAACTCAAGACATGGACGATGGGCGATATCCGCGTTGTCGACGGCCGCAAGGTGGCGATGCGCATGGAGCTCAATGACATGCTGCGCAAGGGCAGCAAGACGGTGGTTGTGACCAAGCGCCTCAAGTTCGGCGTCAAGGTGCCCAGCGAGGTGTTCAGCCGGCGTTGGTTGCAGCGCAAGAGCCGCTGATGGATCGCCGACCTGTGCTAGTTTGAGCCAAACCCGTGATGGCCTCGCGTGACCGCTAACCCTGCTACAAAGCGGCGATACAACTTCCCGCTGATTGCGGCCGCCTTGATGGGTGCGGTCGTGTGCAGTCTGTATGCCGCGCACCTGGCGTCGTGGCTGACGGTCCCGGGCCTTGATGCGGCCGAGCTGCTGACCGTCGATGCGCGCCTGAAGATCCGCGGACCGCGGCCTCCGATGGACGGTAGTATCGTGATCGTCGGCTTCGATGATGATCTGCGGCGCCGTCATCCGGAGACCTTCCAACAGCGCGCTGGATGGGCGCGGTTCATCGACAAGCTGCAGGGATACGAGCCCAAGGCCCTGGCGATCGATGCGTTCTTCTCGTCGCCCGAGATTCCGTTGCCTACTGGGGTCGTTGCCAAGGTCCGAAAAGCCCATGCCGCGCTGACACCGGCCGAGATTGCTTCGTCCAAGAACGTCGCGCTCGCCCACAAGGCCCTGCAAGCGGTCGTCGACGCCACAAACGGTGATCGGCTGCTGGCCGCTGCGGTCAAGCGCGGCAAAAACATCGTGCTCGGCCTGCTCTTCTTCGTCGATAACGGTGAATCCGCACCCCTACCCGTCGGCGAGCCCGAACCCGTGGGCCTGGCCGGCGCCCGCTTTGACGAAGGCGTCGCGCTTGAAAACCCCAAGGTGCTGCGGCCCGTGCGAGCCGAGTCCGGCGTCTACGCCTCGTTGCCTCAAATCGCTACCGCAACCCGGTTCGCCGGCACGTTGAACGTCTTGCGGGATAGCGACGGAAAGGTGCGTCGTCTGCCGGGCGCGGTCGAGCAGGGCGGTCGCTTCTATGCCGCGATTGGGCTGGCCGTGGCGCGCATCGCCCTCGGTGGCGTCGATCTCGCGTACGTCGCCGGTGAACGGTCGATGAAGCTCGGGGACACGACGATTCCGTGCGATACCCGCGGCATCCTGCACGTCAACCCGCTCGCCGGTCGGGGGGCGTTCAAGACGATCTCAGCCGCCGCGGTCATCGACGGCTCTGTGAAAGCGGAGGACCTGCGCGGCAAGCTGGTTTTTGTTGGCTACACGGACGCCGCGCGCGACCAGGTTTCCACGGCGCTTGCGGATGCGATCCCCGGTGTCGAGCTGCACGCCACACTGGCCCACAACGTCTTGCACGATGAGCTGCTGCGGCCCGGTTCACCGAAAATCGCGCTCGGCGGCTTTGTGCTGCTCGCGTTGCTGCTGACCCTGTCGAAGATGCGGGCGGTGCGCCGGCGGCGGTCGTGGCTTGGCAGCGTGTTGGCGCTCGCGGCGATCGGTGCGTGGCTGGTGATCGCCCAGGTGGCGATGAACAACAACATCATCATCGAGGTCGCGGGGCCGGTCATCGGGCTGGCCATCATCGCGCTGGGCACGCTGACCGTGGCGCTGGCCACCGAAGGACGCGAGAAGGCGAGGCTGCGGCGCGCCTTTGGGCAGTACGTCGCGCGTTCGTTGGTCGACCGAATCGCCGATGATCCCAGCAGGGTGCGACTTGGTGGCGTGCGACGCGAGCTGACGGTGCTGTTTTCGGACATCCGCGGGTTCTCGGCGTTCAGCGAGGGCATGAAGCCGGAGACGCTGAGCTCGTTTCTCAACGAGTACCTCACCCCGATGAGCGACGTCGTGCTGCACCACAGCGGCATGTTGGACAAGTTCATCGGCGACGCGGTCATGGCCGTGTATGGGGCGCCTTTGCCGATGCAGGAACACGCGGAAGAGGCGTGCGCCACCGCGCTGCAGATGATCGGAAGGCTCGACGATCTCAACGCCGATTGGCGCGCCCGCGGGTTGCCGGAGATCAAGATCGGCGTCGGCCTGAACAGCGGCGAGATGTCGGTCGGCAACATGGGGTCCGAACAGCGCTTCGACTACACGGTCATCGGCGACGAGGTGAACCTGGCGGCGCGGCTCGAGGCGCTGACCAAGGAATACCGCACGGGCATTCTCTGCGGGCCACGGACGGCGGAGCTGGCCGGCGCGTCGTTCATCTTCCGCGAGCTCGACGTGGTTCGGGTCAAGGGGCGCCGCGGCCGGGTGAAGATCTTCGACCTGGTGGCTCGCAAAGGCAGCGCCATTTACACCGAAAGCTGGCTTCGCGCGTACCAAGAAGCACTGGCCGCGTATCGAATTCGCGACTGGGAGAAGGCCGCGCGCGGATTTGCACAGCTTCGTGAGAAGATGCCCGATGATGGACCGACCGCGATGATGCTCGAGCGCATCGACACCTTGCGTGCGGATCCGCCGGGCGACGACTGGGATGGAGTCTATGAGCAAGTCTCGAAGTAGCCGTCCTGTCGCGTGTTCCGTGGTTTGTATCGCGGCGCTGGTGTTTTCGGTGCTCGGAACCGTCGGCTGCTCCAAACAAGAGGGCGCCCAAGGAGCAGGAGCTGGGAAGAAGGCCACCGAGCCCGCGGCAAGCGCAGCGCGTGGCGAGTCACCCAAGGCTCAAGGCGTGACCGCGTCGCCCGTCGGCAAGGTCGTCAGCCTGTCCGGGGCAGCAACCGCAACGCGAGCATCCCAACCTGGCGTACACCGGCAACTGGCAGTTGGCGCGGACGTCTACGCGGACGACGTCGTCACCGGCAGCGCCGACTCGCGCATCGGCATCGTGCTGCACAAGAACAAGGCGCTGTGGTCATTTGGCGGCGTCAAGGCGCGGCGCGTCGACGCATCGGCGGCGTGGAAGGTCGCGGCTGGTCGCGGAACCGGTGGGGCGCTGCTTGCGAGGGCCGTCGCCGCCAAGACCATGGCCGCGGGGCGTCACAGCGAAAAAGAAGCCGCCGAGTCGTCCGAGTCTGCGCTCCGTGCGCCTGCCGAGGCCAAAGCTGCCGCTGCGCCCGTTGCCGCGCCCGAACCCGAGCCCGAACCCGCGCCCCAGGCCGCGCGTGCTCCCGCAGCAAAACGCAAACCCGCGCGCCGAGCAGTGCGGAAGCCGGCCAAGCGCGCGCCCAGCAAGCGGCCAGCTCGCAGGAAGTCGAGCCGCGGATTGAACGACCTCAAGGGCAGCGGATTCGGATTCGACGGCGGCCGTGGGGTGCGCGGTAGCGGTGGTCTCGGTCGCGTCGGCAGCGGCGGCGGCCGCGGCTCGATCGGCGGCATCAAGCCCGGCAAGTCCGGCACCGGCGGCGGCGCCTATTCGCGCAAGAAAGCCAAGATCGGCGGGATGATTGTGCACGCGGCGCCGCGCAAGCGGAGTCCGAATCACGTGCTGTTCTCCAAGGCTGTCGTGCGACGAAACAGCGGTTTGCGGATGTGCTACGAGAGGGAACTGAAGAAGCACCCGTCGTTGCGCGGCAAGGTCGTTTTCGATGTGACCGTGATGGAAAGCGGGCGGGTCGCAACGGTGCAGATCATCTTTGCGCCCTCGTCGATGAAGCCGGTCGCGTCCTGCATGAAGTCGCAGCTGCGGCGGATAAGGATGCCTCGAGGCAAGGCGGGCACGTACCGATTCTCGGCGTTGCTCAAGCCCGAATAGGACCGGCCGGCGCGTCTACCTCGCCGCCCCGCCGATACTTTCGTTTAGGGCCAATGCCGGTCACTTAAGGACCCCGGCTGAAGCCGGGGCCTCAGTTGAGCAAGCCCTCCTTCGAGGGCTCGGCGTTGCGGTCCGCCATGACGGATTCGCTGCGGCGCGTGTGGGTGCACGAGATCCCGACAAACGTGGATAGGCAGCCGCTGCCGGTCGAGATCGCGGCTGAGCCCGCGGAGGCGGGCTTGCTCAACTGAGCCCGGGCCTTCAGCCCCGGGGCTCTGCTTTGCTCGCTTGGCTTAGCTTAGAAATCAATACCTTAGCCCTAAGTGACCGGCATTGCGTTTAGGGCGGTTTAAGGCGCTTTGACGCACGCTGTCGTGCAAGCCTTGACCGTCTTGAAGAGCTTGCTGCACTCGGTCTTGCAGCCGCAGCCGGACACGGTCACGCACTTGCTGCCGTCCCAGCCGACGCCCAGCACCATGTCGCAGAAGCCAAACGAGGTCGGGTCGACCTTGGCGCACGACGACGCCGGTTTGCTGCACGTGCCGGGGATGTCGGCGGCCTTGCACTTGGCCTTGCACCCGCAGGCCTGGGCTTTCTCGCATTTGCTGCCCTTGTCGCACTGCGCGTCGGTCCAGCATTGGCCTTTCTTGAGCGTATCCGTCGCCATGCACTTGAACGCCTTGAACGGCCCGGCGAAGCACACCTGGTTGGCCTTGCAGTCCTTGTCGGTGTCGCAGCATCCGGGGGCGGGGCCGACGACGCAGGCGCCTTTGCTCTTGACGTTGACGCCCTTGGACGCCGCCACGCATGCGTTGCTGTGGGTCTGGCCGTCGCAGCCGCAGTGTTCGTCCACCAGGCCGATGCATGACGTGGGCTTGATCGTGCACACGCCGGCGCCGGTGCAGCCGTTGGGGAGCTTGCAGTACTCGCTGGCGTTGCACTTCTTGCCGGGCTTGGTGCCGCCGACGAAACACGGGTTCGGAGCGGGCGGTCCGCAGGTTCCGGCTTTGTCGGGCGCCAAACAGCTGGCGCCGCAGGGGCAAACGCTGGGGCTCTTGCACTTCTGCCCGCCGGTGCACTGATCGTCATCCCAGCATTCGCCCTTCTTGAGCTCGGCCGTGTTCTTGCATTGGCCCTTTGCGCCGGCGCCAAGCACGCACCGTCCACCGCTGCCACACTCCGAGTCGGTCGAGCAGCAGCCCGGTTTGAAGACGCCGGCGTCCGCGGTTGTGCCCGCATCGGCCGCGACCGAACTGTCCGTGGTCCCGCCCGCGTCGACGGAGACCGCGCTGTCGGTGGCACCCGCCGTGTCTGAAGCGCTCGCTGTGTCGTCGGTCGCTGTGTCGTCGGTCGCTGTGTCGTCTTTCGCGGCGACATCCGTCGGCGTTGCGTCCAACGTCGTCGTCGAATCGCTGGGGCCCACGTCCGTCTGGTCGCCGCTATCGGCGCTGACGTCTGAGCCGGCGTCCGCTTGTGCTGTGTCTTTCGTGCCAGCGTCAGTCGGCGTCGTGCCCGCACCGCCGCCGCTCGTTCCGTCGGTGGAACAGGCCGCCGCAGCGACCATCAGCATGGCCAGAATAGCGGGACGCCCGAACGCCCTCATCGTCGTCGTGGTCATCGTCATCTCCGATTTCCCGGCCCCGGCGCCAGCTTGCCAAATGTCGCGGGGTTTGAACTACGCGGCTCTGTCAGCGGGATGGTTGGCGCGACGGAATCCGGCCAGCTGATTACGGCATGAGGCAGGGCGGCGGGTGTTTGGCGCACGATTTGCCAGCGTTTGTAATGGTGCCCGTACAGCACTTCGACGCGCCGCCCGGTAACTTGCTGCAGCCGGTTCCCCCGCACACACCACACGACTTCGCGCAGCAGGCTTTGCCGCTCTGGATGCCTTTGCAGGTCGTTGGCGGTGCCGGTTTGGTCGACGCCAACAGTCCTTTGCCGGCCCAGGCGTTGAGGAGGTTCCAGATGCCTTTGGTTTGCTGCGCAATCGTGACCGCTTTGACCGCTTTGTCCCCGAGACGGTCGGCCAGCTGCGCCAGGTAGAGGCTGCGAATCGCGACCGGCTTGCCGTGGCTTTCAAAGTATCCAAACGGCTCCTCGGGCGCCCATGTGCCCTGCTTTTTGCTCCCGACCGAGCCCACCGACCAGTTCATCGAACCCTTGGAAGCGTCGCACCGGATCGCGTCGGTCGCCAGGACGTTCCAAAACATCGTCTGTGCCCCCGCCCAACCGTGTCCCGTGCCCGATGTATTGCGGTTTTGCACATGAAACATCCGCGACATGCACGAATCGAAGAGCAAGCCCGTCGCCCAGGTGTCGATCGCGTCGACGAGCGGGATGTCGACGATGACCTTGTTGCCCGCAATGGCCGTGATTCTGCGCTCGTGGTTGATGGCGTAGCTCGTGTTCTTCCAGCCGTACGTGCCCATGCCCAGCAGGTCGATCCAGGCCTTGTTCGGCGTCCTGCGCACGGAGATTGTCATGCCGACTTTGAGCCCCTTTGTGCTCGCGACCGTGAAGCTGCGAGCCCCGACGGGGATTTGCTTGGACGTGATGGCGGTGGTCGTGCCGCTGACCTTTTTCCAGTTCGAGGCGCCGCCCTTGACGTGGATCAGGTCGTGTTGCGCCTTCTTTGTCGCGATCAACACCGTCGCCGACGCGCCCTGACCGGCGCCTCGCAGCACCACGCCGCTGGCCTTGATGAACAGCGTCCCGCCGACCTTGTAGTTGCCCTTCGTGAGCACAACCGCGCCCCGATGACCGTTGGCGTCGGGCTTGAGCTTGCTGACGGCGTCGATGGCCGCCTGGATCTGCGCGCGATTGTCGCCCGCGAGAGGCTTGAGGACCTTCTTGAGCGGCACCGAAGGGATCGCCACGCCGCCGCCCATGTAGCCGGCGTGCGAGAAGTCGGGAAGCAGGTGCCGACGGCGTCTCCGAACAAGCCACCAGTGCGGCAAGGACAACGCCAAACGGGCGTGGATCGACTCGACTCATCAACGGCTCAACTCCCACAGGTCAGCTTCACGCACTTGCCGTTGATGCACGCGGTTGCCTTTGCGCACCATTTTCCCGAGTCGCACGCTCCGCCCTCGTTGACCGGGCCCTGGCAGATCTTGCTCTTGTCGCACTTGAGGCCTTCCCCACAGCCGCCGTGGACGCACGGCTCACCTGCCTTGGGCGGCTTGCGGCAGGTGTTGCCAGCGCCGCAAGTCAGCCCGACTTTGCAGCCCCACGGGATCAGCTTCCCTTCGTGCAGAATCGGCGGCTTGCACGGGCCGCCCTCGTCGGACAGCGGCACGACCGCGCACGCGCCGTCTTCGCAAGTCGAGTCGACCCCGAAACACTGGCCGCCGTTGGTGCACGACTCGCCGATCGCCTTGAGTTTGGCGCACTTGCCTGCCGAACAGCTCAGGCCTTGCTCGCACGTTCCCGGGCCGAAAAACGAAAGCTCACAGGCCTCACCGAGCTTCTGCGGCTTGGTGCAGGTCTCCTTTACGCACACCAGGCCCTTGGCGCAGGGCTTGAACAACGAACACTTGTCGCTGCGCGCGGGTCCGGCGATACAAACACCGTTTTGACAGGCGCCGCTCAAGCAGTCCGCTGAGCCCCCGCATACGCTGCCGGCCTTGCCGTCACCCGGCTTCGCACATTTGGACTTGATGCAGCTGAGGCCGTCGCCGCACTTGTCGGAAAACGTACACGCTTCGCCTGCCTTCTTGATGGCCTCGCAACGCCCCGGGCACCCGTTGAGTCGCTTGCAGTAGCCGGACTTGCAGAGGAAATCGCGCTCGCACGGATCGCCGACCTCCGCGAGGGGGATAACCGCGTCGGAGCACTTGACGCCGGCGCTGTCCAGGACGCTCTCTTCAAACGTCGCGGCGTTGCCGTCGCAACCGAGCGCCTTGAGCTTCTTCACGCATGCAGCCGCCTTCTCGCCGTCCCATTTCGCGGTCCCGGCGGCCAGCGCCTTGGTGACCTCGGGATCGCCCTTGTTGCCTGCAAAGCGCGCGCAGCTGGTCTTCGAAGCCAGCGAAAAACCGGCCACTTCGATGCGGCATTCGACGATCTGATCGCAGCTGACGTCGCTGATGACCTGGGCCGTTTGGTCATACGTGTACGTGGAAGGACCGGGCGCCGAACCTGCGGCTGTGTCCGTTCCTCCGCCGGTGCTACAAGCCGCGAGGGCCCATACGCCGACAATGGCAACCAAGCGTGTCGTGGGTTGAGTCGATTGATGTCGATGCGAATGCATGGAGGCCCTATACTGGCGCGCGGCGGCGCCCGAAAACGTTGATACGTGGATTGTGCCAGCCGAACCGACAAAGCCGAAATGTCCGCGCGATGACGCCGAGCGGAATCGTCGTCCTGCGATGGGGAGCAGATGCCGATTTGTGCCTCGCGAAAGTGCCTGCGCGGTGTTCTCTTCGTGTCGGCCACCTGGCTTGCGTTCGCCGTTGGTTGCAGCGCGGAGCCGACAAATTCAACGTCATCTGCCGATAGTGGCACGGCCTCCGACTCCGGGTGGGACGTCGCGGCAAACGACGCCACTTCGCCCGCTGATTCGAGCCCCGATTCCGCCGCCGCCGTCGACACCACCAGCGATGGTGCTTCGCCCCTCGACGCGACGAGCAGCTCGGACACCGGGATTTCGGACACCGGGATGTCGGACGCCGGGATTTCGGACGCAGGGAATCCGCCCGTTGCGCTGCCGACTTTTTCCGACAATCCGTGCGCACAGCTCAGCAAGCTTGCTTCGGGTAGCTACACGAAGACGGTCGCGAGGTGGGTGGCGCAGGACAAGAGTTCGCCGCGACGCGCCGGGCAGGTCGTCTTCGTCGGCAGCTCGAGCATCCGCCTGTGGGAGCGGCTCTACCAGGACTTCGCGCCCCTCGACCCCATCCAACGCGGCTTTGGCGGGTCGCGAATCTGGGACAGCGCCGAGCACGCGGTCGATCTCATCACGCGCCACAAACCGGCTGCTGTCGTCATCTACGCGGGCACCAACGACATCGCCGCCAAGCACACCGCCGCGCAGACGTTTGATGGCTATCGGTGTCTTGTTCAGCGCATCGCCGCCAACGGCCCGCCGATTCCGATTGTGTTCATCACGGTCACCCCGACCCCGGCTCGTTGGACGTCCTGGCCGACCGCAAAGGCGCTTCATGCCTCGGTCAAGGCGCTCGCGGCCAAGTGGTCCGGGCTGCACGTCATCGATCCAAGCGCAGCGTTCCTGCAGACCGGATCTCCGCCGACGACGTCGCTTTTCGTCGCCGACAAGCTGCATCTGAACGCCGCTGGGTACGCGCTTTGGACCGCGGTCATCGGACCGGCGCTCACCCAAATCGGTATCGACGTGCAGCCGCCGCCCAAACCCACGCCCGCGAAGGGTCGCCGCTGGCTCATCGACCTGGGCCCGTCCAACGCCGAAGACGGCGCGCCCACCAAGAGCCCCGACGCGCACGGTCAACACTGGAACAGCTGGCACGACGTCGACGGCGGCTCGCAGCTACTGCCCGGCGAATCGCTCGGAACGCTGCGCGACACGACCGGCAAGAAGACCACCGCGCGCCTCATCATCAGCGGCGCGATGATCCCCAACGGCATCGTCAACGGCGGGCTGACAAAGCCGGACACGAAGCTGCTCGGCAAGCTCGCGGTGCACACCGCCACGCAAGACTACCTGTACGTCGGCGCTGGCAAGATCGGGGCCATGACGTTAACTGGGCTCGAGCCTGGCGCCAGCTACAAACTGCGCTTGTTCGCGAGCCGCAATTCGACGGAGACACGCATCACGCGCTATCGGCTGACCGACGCCTCGGGGACCAAGGAAGCGACGTTAAAGACGTCGGGCAAGGGCATCGGTGGCACCGGCAGCGTCAATGGCAACACAGGCCAGTTTGCGGTGTTCAGTTCGGTCAAAGCCGACAAGCACGGCAACCTGCACCTCGATGTGACCGTCAAGCAGGGTCAATACGGCTACCTCGCGTTGCTGGAGTTGAGCGGGCCGCCCTGAACGGGGATCTGCTCGACTGCCGGCGGTCTCAGTGGTTGTTTCGCCGCGGCGGGAAAACCGGGGTGCGGATCGTTTGAGTCGGGCTGCCTGAGGAACCGAGGAAGGTGCAACGC
>CAZLMW010000025.1:0-76856 GCA_964560875.1 uncultured Enterobacteriaceae bacterium | reverse complement strand
GGAACCAGCGACGGGTCTCTCGGGGTCACGAATCCCTGTGGAGGATCCCGGAGGGATGGGGCGTTGCGTCCGGCAGGTAAGAGCGCTTCCCCCGCGCAGAGATAGGCCTGGGATTTCCGCGCCGTCCTCACAGCGCGCGGGCCGCAAGGTGCGGGAAGCGCCGCGCGAGGCGATGGTCGACGTAGCTGCGGATCGACCGCGCGAACATCCTCAGCACCTTGTGCCCGGACCGGTCACCAAGCGCCGCGACCTCGCGATCCGCCTCGTCCAGCGTCACAACAGCGCGCGCGTGCTCGTCTTTCAGCCAGCGCTTGACCGGCTCGGTCTCCAACAGCGCGGTCGAAATCACCGCCTCCGCACCGTCACCCAAGCCGCTTTCGTTCCCGCCCCCGCAGGCCTCCAGCACCACATTACGCGGGATGTTGCACAGCCCATGGCCGAGGTCGTCATCCAGGTCGCGCACCGTCGAGCACCATCCGAAGCCGTCGATCAGCGCGGGCACGTCCTTGGACCGCGCGTCCATGCCGCCTCCGATCAGCATCAGGTCCACGCTGTGGCGGAACGTCTTGCGGTGTTGCGCGAGGAGCTCGTCGGCGGTCAACAGCCGGCGCTCGAGAACCCGTCGCCGGTCTTTTTGCATGACCTCGATCAGCTCGATGGCCATCTCGATCGCGGCCTTGCCGCCAGCTTCCTTCATATCCTCGCAAAAGGCCGCGGCGAGCTGGGACATGTCCGAGTCGTCGAAGTGGCCGGTCCGGATTTGAGCGAGCCACTCATCGACCAGCTCAAGGGGTTCGCTGACGGCTGTCCGGTCCCCGTCCAATACATCGTCGACCGCTTGGAGGAAACAGAATCCGGTGCGTAGGACGCGCCGTGATCGCCACCGCGGGAGGCACTGCCAAGCAAGGGCGGCCGCGATGAATCCATAGCGCCTGTGTCGACGCGCGAATGCGACGCTGTTGTGCAGACAGAGCAGGTCGACGCGGAGCATGTGCAGCACGCGCGGCTGCCGAGCCCAAGCGCCGATCCAGCGGAAAGAAACCACTGCAAGCGCGGCGCCGGCGATGACGTCGAGGAGGTGGTGTTCGTGGATCAGCATGGTGCTCGCGCCGATCGCTGCGGCCCACGCCAATAACGGCAACCGAACTACCGAGCCGCGTCCTTCGCTGTACGCCAAGGCGGCCGTGACGGCGTAGCCGACGTGCAAAGACGGCAGGAAGTTGCGCTCCATGTTCAGGAAATCGGCCAGCGAGAACGCGGCCGCGTGTGTTCCTTCAACAACACGCACCGCAAAGCTCGTTTCCACCGGCAGCAGGACGAATACGACCACCGCAGCTGCAGTCTGAGCGCAGAGGCTCGCGAACATCGGCCACATGCGGTCCGCCGTTCGCAAGACGAAAGGAGCGAGGCCCACCAGCAAGTTCATCGTGAGGTAGACCATCGACGCTGCCGGGACGAACGGAATCGACGCCTCGAAAGGAAAATCGACGTGAATCCGCCACGGCACAAAGCCCGAGACGAAACTCGCGCCGCCGTACAGCGCCAGGAAAAAGATCATGAAAGCAACGGTGAAGCCGTAGACGTTCAGGGCGTCATCGCCGCGCGGCAAAGCGAGGAGGGGCTCCGGAGATCGTTTGCTCATGCCGGCGCATCCGGCGTCGTCGCTCCTGTTGGGGCATCTGCAATGCCCCGCGCCTCCGCTGGCAAAGGACGTGGTCCCGCCCACATCGACCGCCACACGCCAAAAAACGTTGGCCGCTCCGCCTTTTGGTCCACGAGATCCGGCAAGTGGATCCACGGTGCCCGCGGGTTGCGATGATGGGCGCGGTGGTCGTGGTAGTTGAGGAAGAACGCGCGGCTGATCGGGTTGACGTCCAGGTCCCAAGCACCGTCGGTGCGATGGAGCGGTGAAAAGGCGTGGTCGGCGTATTGCAGCGACGACCAATGCAAGCCGAACGCGCCATAGCACGCGGCCCAGCCGGCGACAGTCAGGTCGAATCCAAGGAACAACGCGGCGTGCAGCCCGATGGCTCCGAGGACCTCAAGACGCGTCGTCACCGGGTCGAGGTCGTCGAAAACGGCGAGGTATTCGCGGGAAGCGGTTTGCGTCGCGACCCGCGAATCCGTGCGGCGCCAGGTTGAGGCGCCCATTGTCTTGTTGCGGACGCCGGCTGGAGTCACGAAATAGATCGCCACCCCCGCCACGGAAATCACCCAGTACAGGCCGGTCAGGATTGAGTACCACTGGGCGTACCTCAGCCACGCGACGTCGCCCGGGCTGATGTAGTCGAAGCGCTCGGTTTCGCCGCGGTTGTTGCGGTGATGAACAAGGTGCATGCCGCGCTGCAACCCGAACGAAGTCGGAAAGAACGATGCAGCCCATCGGCCGGCCCAGCGATTGATTGCCGGATCCGGATGAAAGACCCCGTGCACGGCTTCGTGTAGCAACGAAAACAGGGTGTTGGCGGTGAAGGAGAAAGCGACCGCGGCGACCGTGACCACAGCCGGCCGAACGTCGTGGGATGCGAGCCACAGCAAGCCGATACAAGCAGCTGTTGCGGCCGCGAGGATGCCCACGTTGAGCAGCGCTGGGATCGGGAACGCCCTCGGGCGAGCGGCACTCATGGAGCGACGGCGGGAAGTGAAGCGAGGAAAGTCGCGATCTCGCGTACGCCGGGGTCCTCGACGTCGGTGCGCATCGCCATGTCCCGGACCACGTCGAAGTCGCGCTCGAGAAACGCGGTGAACAGCCAGCGTGTGATCGCCAGTCGCAGCCCCGTCAGCGGCCCCGGTCGCACCCCGAACGCGCCGAATGCCCGGACTTTATCGCGGACAGGCAAGACGGCGACGACGGCGGCGGTCTGCGTGCGGCCGAGATCCGTTTCGACGGTGGACACGGTTCCATAACAGCGTTGGCGAACCCGAATGCGATCGCCGGAGATCCATTTCATCGCTCGATCGCTCGCGCCTGTGCCCGTTACCCGGGAGGTGTAGCGGATCTCCATGCGCGTTGCGGATCGTTGGATCGCCGGCGGGTCAACCAGCTCGCGATGGTGAACCGCCGCGAGGTGCGGCATGTCGAATCCGTTGATGATCATGTTGCGCCAATCGGCGTCGACGGTGACCGGAGCACACGTTGTCCAGGCGAACTGCTCGTGGCCGTCGGGGCAGGGCGGATTGTCCGGTTCCTCGTCGCCCACGTTCACGAATACGAGCCCAAATCGTTCCGCAACTGCCCACACCTGGGCCGGCGGACAGCCAGCCTTCAGCGCGGTGCCCCCACGCTCGAACCGGTAGTGGTGCAACGCACATCGCAGCTGCTCGCCGACCACGTCGCCGTGACGCAAGTGCGCCCCCATGTGCGGACAGTGGGCATCAAACGCTGCAAGACGGCCGCTCGCGGTCCGAAAGACGACGAACGGGCGCCCGCCAAGCTCACCTGGCACCACAGAACCGGGCGCGACATCAGCCGACCGCGCGACCACATGCCAACCACGGGGACAAACAGGAATCAACTCGAACGGCGGTGGGACAACAGCGCTGATCACAACCAACTCAAGAGGGGCGGGAGGACGAACCGCGACAGCATGCCATGGCGCCATTCGCACGACCATTGCCACAATGCCCTTGCTGCGTCGGGGGCGGCATGGGAAAACATGACCGACCCACCCACCACAGAAGGACTCTCCATGCCGACCCATCCGGCGCCCAGGCGTGCCCGCGCCACGCTACCGATCGTCGCTATCACCGCACTGATCACGAGTCTCACCGGGCCTCATTTCACGGCCAGCGCGAACGCCCAACAACCTTCCGCCCTCGCCGCCGACGCCACCGCGACCGGTTCAGCGAGCGCCGCCTCCAGCGACGGCGTCAAACTGACCGACAAGCAGCTGCACCAGGGCCTCCGTGACCTCATGGCCGTCATGCAGAAGGCGCTCAACGAAAGCGACATCGACACAATTATCGCGAACGCCTCCGAAAACGTCGTCTTCACCACCATGAACGGCGACATCGTGCATGGGAGAAAGGGGGTTCGCGCCTACTTCGACAAGATGATGAAGGGCCCCGACAAGATCGTGTCGAAGGTGACGAGCCAGTTCGTCGCCGAGGACCTGTCCGTCCTTTACGGCGGCGACATGGCGGTCGCGTACGGCCATACCGATGATCAGTACGAGTTGACCGACGGCGACACCTTCGACATCCGCGCTCGATGGTCGGCGACGCTTGTGCTCGACAAGGGCAAATGGTCCGTCGCCAACTTCCACTACTCGACGAACATGTTCTCCAACCCGATCCTCGAGGCCCAGCGCAAGATGATGATGCTGATCGCCGCGATCCTGGCCGTCGTCCTCGCCGCCGTCGGGTTCTTCATCGGTCGCAAGAGCGGTTCGAAATAGCGGAAGGGGCTGCTATCGCACCAATCGCGGGGGTCCAGGCCCCACCGATTGAAACTGATGTTGAAAATCATTTTCAACGGGCATAGATTCCGTTTGCCGCGCCGGGGAAGTCCCCGCACGTGGGAGACGTAATGGCCCTCTCAGGTACCTGGAACATCCCGCTGGTCGCATCGTGTGCCTTACACGCGGTGGCGTTTGGTGCGTTCCAGGGGCAGGGTGACGCCGGCTCGGCCGCCGACGACATGGTTCGCGTGAAGGTGCGATCGGTGTCGATGAACATCCCGCGGCAGACACCTGAGCCGCCCAAGCCGGTCGTCCCACCACCGCCGCCTCCGAAGCTCGAAACGCCCAAGCCACTGCCCAAGCCCGTCGCCAAGGCCAAGCCCAAGAAGCGCCGTAAGCACCAGCGTCGCGTTGTTCGCAGTCAGCAGCCGGCCGCACCAGCCCAGCCCGCGGCTCCGAGTTCTGCAGTGCCTCCCACGGTCGCGACGAACGGTGGTGGAACGGTCGCCGTGGTTGTTGACGACGCCATGCCCGCCGACGAGAAGCCCGCCAAAGCTGACGCCGTTGTCCAGCCGCAACCGTTCGATCTCGGACACTACGGAGACAGCCTGCACAGCGCGCTTGTCGCCCACCGCCGCTACCCGGAGGAGGCGCGGGATGAAGAGCTCGAGGGCGAGACGACCGTGCTCATCAAGGTTGATCGCGCCGGAAAGCTCGTGTGCCCGGCTCGCGTCGCGCGCAGCAGCGGTCACCGATGTCTGGACGATGAAGCGCTGCGCATGGTGGCAGCGGCGGCGCCTTTCGCGGCACTCCCAGACGGCTACCCCAAGCAGATCGCCGAGTTCACCGTGCCGGTGCGATTCGAATTCGAAGACGAAGAGTTCTAGCGGGCGCTCCTGATCACGCACGGGGCCCTATTTCTTCTTGCATCCGGTCGCCACGTAGTCGCATTCCTTGTAGGGCGCGTGGCACGAGATACAGCCCTGCAGCTGACCGTCCTCGTTGAGCTTTCCGCTGGGCCCGACGTGCTGCCAGCGCCAGTTGCCCGTGTCGGCCGCCGTCCCGGTGACGTCCTTGTACATGACTGTGTAGCGGCTGATGGTCTCGCAGTTGTTGTCCTCGTACTGCGCCTTGAGGAAGACGGTACCGACAGGCCACGGGTAGGTCGCCTTGTCGAAGCTCTTTGTGTGCTTGTCCCACGTGGCTTTTCCGGCGTCGTTGATCCACGTGATGATGTATTCGCCGGCCGGATGGGCGCCGTATTGGCATTTGTGCAGCTTGTGATAGCTGTCGGCGTAGTTCTCGGGGAAGGTGAGATTCGGGTCGTCCCACGATGTGCAGGCGACGAATAGCAGAACGCCTCCGATGAGGACTGCGAAGGCGAGGCGTCGATGGATGGACGTAATCATGGCGGCTCCCTGGGGCGGGGCGAGGATTGCCGCCCTCTCGGTTCAAGTCCAGCGTTGACGACCGCCGCGGGCCCATCGAATATTCGCGCGCTGCGGGCCCCTGCCGCTGGAGCTGTCCGATGTCCGCCACGCACCTGACGCCATCCGCAATCCCTGCGCCGCGACGGACGATGCGCATCGCCATCCGTTCGGGCACGCATCTGCTCGCCGGGACCGACAGCCGGGTCTGGATCCAGGTCATGGGTGACCGGCGCACAACCCCATGGTTGCGCCTCGAGCCTGAGAGGGGCGAATTCGCGCGCAACGACGTCACCGAATTCGAACTGGAACTGATCGCCGCCCTCGACCCTGGACGGCCGCAAGGGGTGCAGCTGTTTCACGACGCGAGCGGTCGTTTCAAGGGCTGGTACGTCGACAAAGTGGTCATCGATGAGACGACCTTTCCGTTCGACTGTTGGCTGGCCCGCGACGAGGCGCCTTATCGCACCGATGCCGCGTCGCTCCCCGAAGATGCGGGCCGCGCGTACACGGTCCGAATCCAGACAACCGACGCCTTTCTCGCGGGGACCGACGCCGCGGTCTATGTGCAGCTGATCGGCGAACACGCCACGACGCCTTGGATGCGCTTGTGGGAGCCCGGGGTCGATAACTTCGAGCAGGGAAACAGCGACGCGTTTCGGCTCTTCGCGCAGGACATCGGCGACATTCACGGCGTCTGGCTGCGGCACGACAACACCGGAATGGCGCCCGGCTGGCACGTCGAATCGCTGCAAGTGGATGACCTGCACATCACGGTCGACCGATGGCTCGCGACCGACGAAGGCGACGGCTCGCTCGACTTTCTATGGCGCGCCAGGCCGCTGATCCGCCCCAAGCAGCCGCTTCGCTTTCGCCTCGTCACGTTCGCCGACATCCACAAGAAAGCCCGCTGGGCCGCGAGCGCCGATGTCGGCTTTCTCGGCGTCATGCTCAGCCGGTACGGAATCGACGTCGAACTCAACACCGATGACAACGAAGACATCCTGCTTGGGCCCAGCTGGCTGGCGTTTGACGCGCGCTATCCAACATCCGATTCGCTCGTAGAGGGCTTGATCGGCACCCTCGGCGAACGGTCGAAGCAGCTGTCCGAAAAACGCGAGATCCCGCTGTTCTACTTCGGCGGTTTCGAGGACAAGCGCGGCTTCTATCCCGACCTCGCGCAACGGCCCGGCGGAATCTTCATGCCCGTCGCCGCTCACCCCGAGGCGACTCTCCCGCACGAGCTCGGACGGTTCTTCGGACTGGGGCTAACCGCATCCAACCGTGTGGATCCCCGCGATGCGGACGGCGCGTTGGCGGTGCGCGATATCAACAACCCGCCCGACGTCATCGAACACGATCCGCACAACCCAATGAGCTCGTCGGACCTCCGCGCCGCATACCAGTTCTTCACCTGGGGACAGGTCGAGCGGATGGTGCTCGCGCTGATCGAATACATCGCCTAGCCCCCGGACTCGGCGGGGCAGGGTGGTGCGTTTACGCAGATGCTCATTTCAGAATCTAACGTTTGATCAATTCGAAAGCCGGCGCATTGTTGCGTCGCAGTATCGATTTGCTGCGCCGCAACATCACAGTGTCTATCATTATATCCGGATGTTTCATCGCGATCCGAATCATTCACATAACGCTGATGATGCGGCGCGACATAGCATCGACCATTCGATGCTGTTTCTGATACGGTGCCGCCATGTGTCGCATATTCGGCTTTCGTTCCGTGCTCCAAAGCGGCGTTCACCGCAGCCTCGTAGCGGCTGAGAACGCGCTGGCTGTCCAAAGTGAACAACATCCGGACGGGTGGGGCGTTGCCTACTACCTGGCCGGGGCGCCGCACCTCATCAAGAGCACAGCGACCGCGATCGAAGACCATATCTTCGCGCGCGTTAGCGGCATCGTCGCGTCCGAAACCGTGCTGGCGCATCTGCGGCAAGCGACCACCGGCGACATCAACATCCTCAACAGCCACCCATTCCAGTTCGGCTCCTGGGTCTGCGCGCACAACGGCCAAATCTGGAACTACGACGCGAACCGGGACTGGTTGGTCGAACAGGTGGCCCCGAATCTGCGCCGCTACATCCTGGGTTCGACCGACAGCGAAGTGCTTTTCTTTCTTGTGCTGACCGAGCTTTCCCGCCGGGCGGACATCCATCGGCGGGGAACGCCGATCGGCGACGTGTGCGAGGCATTGCAGCGCGCCATCCAGGTGGTTCGCGACCGTTGCGATGGCGAGGGCGACGATGAGAAGTCGTTGCTGACCGTGGTCATCACCGATGGCCACACGATGGTCGGATACAAAGGTGGGAAACCGTTGCGCTTTTCAACGTACAAGAGCACCTGCCTCGACCGCGACAATTGCCCGTTCCTCGCGCCCGAGTGCGAGGCTGTGACCACAACCGGGCACGTCAATCACCTGATCCTGAGCAGCGAAGACCTCCAAGGCCAAAACGTCTGGGAAGACCTCGAAGATGGCGCCATGATCGGCGTCGACTGGCGAATGACGCTGCACCGAAAGGACGCGAACGGCGCGCTTTATCGCGTATCATCCTAAGTCTATTTACCAAATGTTTTCAATCAACTTGAACGTGAACTAAATACTGCGGTTCACGTTCCCGTGAAGTCCGCTGGACGTTTCTCGAGCAAAGCGGCGATCCCTTCCTTCGCGTCGTTAGTCGTCAACGTGACCGCTTGTGCCCAGGCCTCCTGCCACGCCGCATCACGCGGCTGCCAATTGATGCCAGCGTAGAACGTCTTTTTCATCATGCGCACGGCGATGGGCGCCGAGGCGGCGATTTCGGCTGCCAGTTCATCAGCGACGCGCGCCACGTGGTCCGCCGGGACGGCGCGATTGAACAAACCCATGCCAAGGCCGTCGGCGCCGCTGAACAACCGGCCCGTGAATAGCAACTCGGCGGCGCGTGGCACGCCCACCAGGCGCGGAAGCAAGTAACTGATCGCCATGCCGGGATGCAGGCCCAGCCGGGCGAAGTTCGCGCCATATTTGCTGGATTCGTTCGCGACGCGGATGTCTGTAACGAGCGCCAGGCCGAACCCGCCGCCGACCGCGTGGCCGTTGAGCGCACCGATCACGGGGACCTCGATGTCGAGCACGCTCAAGAACGGCTTGTACATTGCGTAGCTGCTCTCGTGCGGCTGCATCGGGCGGCTTGTCGCTTCGCGCTGCAGGTCGATGTTCAGATCAGCGCCAGCCGAGAAGCAGTTGCCGCTGCCTGATATGACGACCACTCGCACATCACTGGCCCGGGCCTGGGCCACGGCGGCCGCGAACGAATCGAGCAGCTCGCCCGTCATGCAGTTGCGGCGATCGGGGCGATTGAGCGTAATGCGGCCGATCGGCCCATCGGCGCGCCAGACAACGGCGTCGTTCATCGTGTTTTGCCTCTCGCAACGGCCGTCGGAACGGACTGCCAAGAAGCCGGCTGATCCGAAACCGGCTGGTCAGAAACGGACGGCGCGATCGCCGACCGGCGCACCCCTGACGTTGTTCACGACCGCCCATGGCCAGTCGTCGGGGCGCTTGAAGTGGCCAGAGAACCACCGCTCCAAGACCCATGCAACCGCGACGGCCAACGCGGGGCGATCGCCGCTGTGGACTTTGACCACGACACCAGCACGCACGCCCGGCACGGCGATGCAAAACAACCCCATCGCGCCGATTTTGACCGCGAGGGGACGGAGGGCCGCGTCGACAACGGCCGCATCGAGGCGTCCGGTGCCAGAAGTGAGATCGGCCCGTTCCGCCATCGCCCAGCCGATCCGCCCGAGCGTTGATCCGGGCGCGTCGCTCATTACCACGGAGAACTGGTGCCATGCGCGGGCGAAAGCGGAGATGGGCGCGCAGAACGTCGGGACACCGCAGCCGTCAACGGCGACAACCGTCGAGGTTTCGCAAAGCTGCTCGACGCGGGCGCGTATGCGTTGCTGAAGAGGGTGGCCGGGGTCGCGGTAGTCAGCGGGCCATGCGCGAGCGAGTGTGGCGCCGATCATGAACGCGTGCTTGCCCGAACAGTTGTTGTGGATATCGGCGAAGGGCACGCCCTTTCGGATGATCGCGTGCGCGCTCGGCTCGTGGACAGGCGCGTGCCCGCCGCAACGGAACATCGACACGTCGGCGCCCACTTTCTCCATAACCCGCTCCACGACGGCGATGTGATGCGGTTCGCTGCTGTGCGAGGCGGCCCCGATCGCGAGTTCGTCCTGGCTGAACGTGCTGGCGTCGAGGCTCTCCAGCGACACATCGAGTTGAAACGGCTTGGCAGCGGAGCGCCACGTGCTGACGACGTCATCCCCGAGCTGCTCGACGACGCCGCCATCGGCCACGAGGATCGCGGAAAACGGGTGTCGCCCTTCGATCACGCTGCTGCGGCGCTGGATGACGTCGACCATGCTGGCATTGTACGCTGCCGACCCATGTCCGTCGCCGCCTTCTTCGATCTCGATCGCACCCTCATCGACTGCAACAGCGGCATGCTGTACGCGCGATTCGAACGCCGCATGCGCCGCATCAGCCGCTACCAGCTCGCCCAGGGGCTGACGTGGGGGATGCTCTATCACTTCTCCCTCATCGACCTCGACAGAGCGATGGGACAGGCGCTCATGTACTACCGCGGCACCCCTGAAGAGCTGTTGCGCGAAAGGACCGAGAGATTCTTCGCGGACGAGGTGGTTCAGCGCTTCCAACCCGGCGCGAGCCGGGCGATCGACGAACACAAAGCGCAAGGTCATCGGCTGGTCATGCTCACCAACAGCTCGCCGTACATGGCGGACGTTGCAACGACCAGGTTCGGCTTGGACGAGTGGTTGGCGAACCGATTTCTGCTCGATGACGACGCCCGCCTGACCGGCGAATTCGAGCTGCCGCTGTGCTACGGCGCGGGAAAGGCGGTGCGGAGTCAGGCCTGGGCGGAGCGGCACGGGATCGACCTCGCGTCTTGCTTCTTCTACACCGATTCCTACAGCGATTTGCCGATGTTGGAGGCGGTGGGCGAGCCACGGGTCGTCAATCCCGATCCAAAACTCAAGCGAGAGGCGCGTCGTCGCAATTGGCCGGTCCTTGACTGGCGATGAACTCGGGCCATTCGGGCCATTCCGTCCGGCGGCACGCGTTCGATCGCCGCAGCGCCAAGCCATGCCGGTCTCCAAGCTTACCCACACCGCCAACACCGCGACGCAATCGCCCACGATTCCGACAAGGTAGTTGCCGGCCCACACGTCCCGGGTGACCTGGATGGCCATCGGGGCGAAGGTGATGGCGATGGCGATCAGGAACAACGCAGCTCAACGCGCCGACAGTCGCGCCGTCGTGGCGAATCGACAGCACGAGCGCCCCGAAGTCGTGTGCGGCCCCCATGAAGATCACCCCAAACACGACCCCGAGCAGCGCCGGGACCCAGCCCCAACGATGGCGACGACGGGCGCGGACATGGAGCGGGCGAATGAGACACGGGCGGATGGCCGTGCGGTGGGAAAGCCGGCGGTCCGAGCGGTCGGTGACGCCAGCAGCGATGGACGTGATCGCCCTACAATGGCACGGCAGGGAACGGGTCGCTATGGTGCGCGCCGATGACCGTCGAGTCGCCAGGCGCCGCCGCCCAGTCGGGTTCGGCCAGCAAGATCGCGAGGGCCTTGCCCGGGTGGCGTTTTGCCGTCGCTGTCGGTGCTTGGTGGACGCTGCGATTCATGGGGCTGTATGCGATGCGGGCCTTCAGCGACGTGCCAATGGCGGCGCTCGATCTCGCGGCGGGCGTCATCCTGGACGTGCTTGTCATCGGGGGACTGTTCGCGCGGATGCGGGCGAGGGCAATCCTGAAAAACGCGTTCGCCGCCGGGGTCGAAAGTCCGGTCATGCGTGGTTTCGCCTGGGTCTTGCTGATCGAAGTCTGCGTCGTCGCGTTCGTCGCGGTTGTGCTGCGCATCGGGGACACGGTGACGTGTTACTTCGCCCTTTCCCACGTCACCGAGGCGATTTGGCACCACATCTCGCCGGGATCTTTGGGCTACGTCTCGGATCCGCGGGTGGTCGCGGTGCTCGCAGCGATGGCGGCGGCGGCGGCGATCCTGGTCTGGCTGAGCCGGGGACCAAAAACCAAGGAGCAGCCTTCAGCCGATTACCGCGGACCATTTTGGCAAGTCATCGCTGTGGCGGCGGTTTGCTGGCTCGTCCCCGCGCTGTGGCCGTTCGTCCAGCCTCAACACCCGCATCACTGGGCCATCGTCCCGGAAATCAACGCGCTGTACACACTTGCCGGCAGTCTTGCCGACGACGGCAAACCCGCGGACCCGGCCTCAGTCACCATTCCCAAGCTGTCCGAGGAAGACGTGGCCGTCATGCGCCGAGCCGGGATCATCGCGCCCAACGCCAAACCAAACGGACCATGGCCAGTCCGCCGAACGGGATTCGGTGCGGTTGATGCCCTGCCACGGCGCGCAACAGCAACGGTGGCGAATCTTGCGCCGATCGCCGAGGCCGCCGGGAGGAATACCGGGAAGCGACCGCCCAACGTGCTGCTGATCCACGTCGAATCCCTCAACGTCGGGTTCACCGGCCTGCACGCGGCCAGCAAAAACGCCGGGGTCATGCCGCGGCTCGAACGCAGCGCAGAGTCGATGACGCACGTGCGAGGCTTTCACAACATCGCGTCCCCGACCGCCAACGGCCTGATCGCAAGCATGTGTTCAACCGTGCCCGCGGCCGCTGTCCAGGATATCGACGTCGGCGGGACTGTCGATGGTGGCGCCGCCTACCGTTGCATCGCCGATGTGCTGCGAGACGCCGGCTATGCAACGTATTTCGCTCGTGGCGCGAGCAAGGTCTACATGGGGGCCGAGGCGATCTTGCGCGGCCACGGATTTGACGCCGTGACAGGGCGCGAAGACCTCAAGCACCTGTTCCCGAACCGGCCGACCAACAGTTGGGGCTACTTCGACCGGACCCTCGCCGACTTCATGCTCACCGAGTTCGACCGTCTCAGAGACGTTCAAAAACCCTGGTTTTACGCGCTGTTGACGGTGGACAGCCACCTTCCGGGCTTCGTGGACCCTGCGTGTGAGCCGCCGGCTGAAATCGCCGGAGAACGTGTGCTTTCCGGGTTCTACTGCACCGACCTGGCGGTTGACCGCATCCTCGCGGGGCTGCGGGCCAAGGGGCTTTGGGACAGCACGCTGGTCGTTATCACCGGCGACCACGCCCAGCTGCCGACACGCAAGATCCAACGTCTCATCGGCAACGACGCGCTTTTCGGCGCGTTTGCGCAAATGCCCTTGCTGATCCACGACCCGCTGCACGCTCTGCCGGCGACCGTCGATGTCTTGAGCAGCCAGCTCGACCTCGCGCCCACGATGCTGCACCTGTTGGGCTTGGACACCGCCAAGCTCGACAACTCCTTTCTCGGCTACTCGGTGTTTGGAGATCGGCGCCGCTTTGCATTCCTGGTCGGTCGAACCGGGCGACGCAGCGCGTACGTTCAGTCAGCCAAGAGCCGCCGCACGATCCCGCTGGGCACGCTCCCCCAGCTCTGCGAAGACAAAGCGCGGTTGCTTTCCGATGGGTCGTTTCCGCTGGATGCCTGCCAACTCGAGCGCTGGTACGCATGGCTTGATGCGATCTGGGCCGGGCATCGGCTGTACCCGGCAGATCGCTACACGGGTGGAACAGGCACGGATGCGCAGTTGTTGCGCCTCAAGTGGCTTCGATACGACCAAAAAGAGGAGCGACAGCGCCGCAAAAACGGCGTGACCGAGCGCAAACAGCAGCACTGATAGCTAGCAAAGCGGCAACCAAGGCGTTAGAACATGACGCTCGCTGTTGTCAGCGCTATGCTTACACGCCTCATTGGCCCCTCTCGAACTCACCGATGGAAATCGATGGCAATCAACACCTGGAGACTCACGATCCGCGCGGCCAGTCAGCTCGAGCGGTCCATGTACACGCGGCTTTTCGATCGCGACCGACGCAACGAATACGAGATCGGCTGGGTCGAGACGTATGCGGGGGCGCTGGACTATATCCGCGCCAACCGCGGCGACCTGTTGCTGCTGCATCTCACCGAACCCGACCCGGCCATCGAACAGGCGTTGCGCCAGTTCCTTTCGGCGCGCCCGGATCTGCCGACGGCCGTTGTCTACGGTGGCGAGGCGGACGGCTTCGAGGCCCTCTGCCTCCAGGCCGGTGCGTCCGATGTCATGCACGAAAAGCGACTGAATGCCGTGTCGGCGCGCCTCTTGGTCAGCTCGGTGATCGGGCAGCACCGGATGAACGATGCGAGGCTCGCGGAACGACGGGCAACGGCCTACGAACTGGTCAGCACACACATCGTCAACGGGTGGCTCACGGCGACAAAGGGCTGGAACCCGCTGCTGCGCCAATCGCGACCGGACAAGTTCAAGGAAACCGTCGATGCCTACGCCCAGGTGCTTGTGGAATGGGTCCGCAACCGACGCGAAGGAAAACGCCAATCACGCGCGCCGCTGCGCCACATCGCGACCACGATTCAGCGGCTGGGTGGCACGCCTGGCGATGTGGTCGACATCCATACGTTCGCGGTCGCGCAGGTCGTATCGGGCATGGACGAAGCCAAGGCACGCGGCGCCGCGATGATGAGCCACCCTCTCGCGATCGACATCGTCGGACGGCTCGATGTCGTCAAGGACCAGGCGCCGGGCAGTCGCGCATCGATGCGGCGGACGTCGGCCCTGACTGTCAATCGCCGACCATCGGACGTCGGCGGGGTCCGGCGCACCTCGGATGTTGGCGCGGCGCGGCGGGTTTCCGAGACGATGGGTCGGCGCGATTCCGACCTCACAGGGCGCCGCACTTCATCGATTACAGGTGTTCGATCCACGTCTTCGTATGGGCGTCGGCGAAGCTCGGGGATCGGCGAGCGGCGCAAATCGGACATGGTGGTCGGCGTCACCGGCCGAAAAGACGAGTCGTAGCGCCCCTGGCCCCGATTTGGCGGGTAGCACCGACGTGTCGAGCCGATGAACGCGGATCGACTTGCGCATCGCCGGTTCTGTGCGACATTCGGCGCGGATGTGGAACATGAGAGCGATCGGCGTATTTGTGATCGCCGCCTCGGTGGCGTCGATGGCCTGTGGCAAGTCCGTGGCCAAACAAGCAGCAGGACCGGCAACCCCGGGCGCGCCTTCGATACCCGCGAAGGCGGTGAATGCCGATGTGCCGCTGCCTGAAGTCCCCGATGGAGCGAGCAAAGCGGCGGTCAAGAAGACGCTGCTGAGCGAGGGTGACGCGGCGGCCAAGATGCGGCCGTACCTCGCTGCAACGGCGCCTCGCAAAGCGTTCGACAAGCGCGACTGGGCCGGATGCGCAGCCGGTTTCGCGAAGCTTCTCGCCGACCAGGCCAGGCACCCGCAAAGACGACAAGCTGCGATCCTGATGCACCTGTGCCAGGAACACGCCGGCCATCCTCGCGCCGCGGCACGCGGTTACGACGCGCTCGCCAAGAACGCGCCGCTCCTGGGCGACCACCTCTCACTTCGAGCAGCCGAGACGTGGCTCGCAGCGGGCGATCCCGACCGCGCCCTGAAGGCCCTCGACCGCATTTCAAACGGCTACGCGCGAAAACGGCGGGCGACCGAGGTCCGCGGGCGCGCATGGCGTCAGAAGGGCGACCATGCCAAGGCTCTCAAGGCCTACACGACAGCGGCCGGTTCGGGCAGGGCGACCGCGTCGTTGCTGCTCGAAACCGCTGAGGCCGCGGCGGGTGCGGGAAAACCCAAACAGGAAGCGCGCTGGTTGCGCGCGATTTCGGTCCAGCACCCGGGCACCAGCGCAGCCAAGCAGGCTGAAAAGCGTCTCGAGGACTTGCCCGGGGAACACGCACGCTTGTCGGCCAAAGAGCTGCTGCAGCGCGCAAGCAACGCCCGCAAACGACACAAGCGCAAGCTCGCCATCGCAACCGCCGACGAGGCGATGAAAGCCGCGAAGAAGGCGTCCCGCACGTGGTGCGACGCTGGAGTCGTGAAGGCCCGAGCGCTCGAGACGTGGTGGCCGCGCCGAAAGGAAGCCGCTGCGCTCTATGACCGTCTTGCCAAGACGTGTCCAAAGACCGCGTGGTCCGCCAAACTCCGCTATCGGGCGGCGAAACGTCAGATGAATTCGGCCTCCGGGCGCCGCGCGATCGAGCTGTTCGCTGAAGTCGCGGCGGTCGCCCCGCAATCCACGTTGGTCGATGACACCATGCGTTACCGGGCGCGAATTCTCCGCTCCATGGGCCGCCAGGCCGCCGCGGACAAGATGCTTGCCAAGATCCTGACGCTGGGCGGCGATATGGTCGAGTACGCCGGCTGGGACCTGCTGTGGCGGGACGTCCAGGCGCGGATGTGGAAGCGCTGCATTTCAACGGCCAAACGCGCCACAGCTGCCACGCGCGGCGAATCCAAGATCTACAACGTCGGACGGATTCGTTACTGGCAGGGCGTCTGTGAACAGCGGTCGGGCAAGCGCAAAGCCGCGATCGCGAGCTACAAGTCGGTGAACAACCAGACGCCATGGACCTGGTACGGGATGCTGGCGCAGCGACGGCTCGGCGACCTCGGTATCAAGCACACGCCGAAAACCGGCAGCGGGGCGGGCAGCCCGGATCTGCTCGCGGCCAATCGGCAGCTGCTCGACAACGACCACCTGCTCGCGGGCATCGAGCTGCTTCGACTTGGCATGGCTACTTCCGCCGCCGCCGAGATGGCGGCTGTAAAATGGGACAAGCGCAAGCCGGACCAGCAGATGTTTCGCGCGATGCTCCACGGCGCGGTCGGCGAACACACCCGGGCAACCGCCATCGCCAGCCGCGATCACTCTTTCGATCGGCGGCCTGCGGTCGACGGCAATCGGCAGCGTTGGGAGCTCGCGTACCCCCGCCCCGGCGGATTCCGCGACGCTGTGACGCGCGAGGCAAAGAGGTACCGCGTGGACGAGGCATTCATCTGGGCCATCATGCGGTCGGAGTCACGCTTCAACCCCCGCGCGACCAGCCCTGTGCTCGCCACTGGCCTGCTGCAGTTGATGCCGGGAACCGGCAAGGCCGTCGCGCGCCGAATCGGACACAAGGGCCCCATCACGCGCGCTTCGCTCACCCAACCCGCGCTGAACATCCGCCTCGGCACCGCGTACATGCGACGGCTGCTCGACATCACCGGCGGTCAGTACCCGCTCATCGCGTCGGGCTACAACGCCGGTCCACACAACACCAAGAAGTGGCTGAAACGATGGCGTCGCGCGGCGCTCGATGAGTTCGTTGAGCGCATTCCGTTTCGCGAAAACCGCCGCTACGTCAAGAGCGTTGTCACGTCCTGGATTCGCTACCGGATGCTCTACACCGGCTCTGCGATTCCGGCGCTCGATCTGCGCATTGCAGCGGCAGCCGGTGCTGGGCGCAAAAGCAAAGCCAGTCGCCGCCGGTAGAACCCGCCAGTGACCCGTCCGTCGGTCCCACGATCGCGGCGCCGCGGCGAGCTTGCTGCTTTTCTCGTCGCCACCGGCGCCTGCAGCCTCGTCTACGAGGTCACGTGGGCGCGCGAACTCATCCTCTATCTCGGCAACACGTCGCTGTCCCACGCCGCCGTCTTGACCACGTTCATGGCCGGACAGGGCGTCGGCTACGTCTGTCTGGGCCGCCGCGCCGCCGCTTCCGATTGTCCGCTGCGCATGTACGCATGGCTCGAGGCCGGCATTGTTGTCTTGGCGGTCGCGACGCGCTTCGTCCTCCCCCATGTCGGCGAGCTTGTGAACGCTGTCGTGCCCGCCGATTCGAGCGCGTCAATGGCCGCGCGAGGCGTGCTTGCCGGCCTCGTGCTGTTGCCCGCGACGATCCTGATGGGCGGCACCCTCCCCGCGCTCGTTCGGGCGATTGGTCGCGACGACGACAGCGCTTCCGTGGCCCGGTTGTACGCCGCGAACAGCTGCGGTGCCGTGCTGGGCTGCCTGGCCTCAGGCTACGTGCTGCTCGGTTGGTTGGGGCTCGACGCGACAGCAGCTGCCGCCTGGACACTCAACGCGATCGTGGCGGTCGCCGCGTGGCTTCGATCGGGTTCGGCTGATCCACGGCCGTCGCAGCTGATCGCGCCGGAACGAACTCCGGGTGACACGAACACGTCAACGGCCAGACCGCGCTTTGGACTGCTCCTCGCCGTCGCCATTGTCGGCGCCGCATCCATGACCATTCAGACCGCCTCGCTCCGCCTGTTCGGCGTGGTCATGGGTTCGTCGACGTATTCGTTTTCGGCGGTCGTGGCTGCCTTCATCCTGGCCATCGTCGTGGGTTCGGAGCGCGCGCGTTCCCGCATCGAGTCCACCAGCACGCAGTGGGATCCCGTTGTCGCGTCGGCCGGCGCCGGTCTCGCGCTGCTTGTGATCGCCCACTTCGGCGAGCGGGCCCCGTGGATCCTTGCCCACATGAGGACGTCGCTCGGCGACAGCTTTGGCGACTGGATGCTCTTCGAAGCCGCCAAGCTCGGGCTCGTCATCATGGCGCTGTTTGTGCCGGTTGCCGGCGCCGCCGCTTTTTTGCCGCTCGCGATCGCCAAACTCGTCGACGACGGACAACCAAACGCCTCGGCGGCCGCAAAGACGCTCGCTTTCAACACGGTCGGCGCGAGTCTTGGCGCCGCGCTCGGCGGCACAGTGTTGCTCCCGCACGTTGGCCTGGACGGGGCGTTCACAGCATCCGGCGTGCTTCTTGGCGTAGCGGCCATTGCAGCTGCGATCGACGCGCGTTCGACAGGCGGCTCCGCCCAGCTCATCCCCAGGCCGGTCATCGGGATCGTAGCCGCCGTGCTGCTTGTCGCGTTCATCGCGCCGCCGACGTGGGATCATCGCGTCCTGTCCGCGACCGCGTTTCGATGGCGCAAAGACACGGTGCCGTCGTGGCAGCGGTTTGAGCGATCCCTTAAACGCGATGAGCTCCGATTCGCGGCCGATGGACCCGACGCAACCGCCATCGTCACCGCGCGCGACGGCGGCCTGACCCTCAAAGTGAACGGCAAACCCGACGCCAGCACCCACGGCGATATGCTCACCCAGGTCGCGAGCGCCCACGTCCCGCTGCTCCTCGCCAGCAACCGCAAGCGGGTGCTCGTCATCGGCCTGGGCAGCGGCGTGACAGCAGGCTCAGCGGCCCTGCACGGGGCCCGGGTCGACGTCGTGGAGATCAGCCGTGCCGTCGCCGACGCCGCGCGTTTCTTCGGCAGCGCCAATCGCGAGGCGCTCGACGATCCCAACATCCACCTGCACATCGATGACGCCCGCGCCTGGCTGAGCCGACGGACCGACCGCTACGACGTCATCATCAGCGAGCCGTCCAACCCGTGGGTCGCCGGCAACGCGGCGCTTTTCACGGAGGAGTTCTTTGAGCTCGCAAGGTCCCGACTCACGCCCGGCGGCGTCTTGGCGCAGTGGTTTCACGCCTACGAGATGACCGACGAGCTGCTCTTGTCGGTGATCGGAACAGCCCACAGCGTATTCGACGATCTGCGCATCTTCGTGCTCCACCAGGGCGACGTCCTGTCGATCGCGAGGAACGTCGACGGCATCGCGGATTCCGCGCGCCTTTTCCGCCGCGTTGACGGCCGCTTCTCCGCGCCGATCGCCGCCGATCTTGCCCGTGTTGATGTCCCAGACCTGGCCGCCTTGCTAAGCCTCGAAGCGATCCCCGCGACAACCGCCGCGGCAGTCATCCCCAAGGCTTCGCCCCCGCTGACCGACCGCCATCCCGTGCTCGAATTCAAGGCACCGCGCGCGCTCTTTGCCGGCCACCAGGCGACCGCAATCAACCGCTCCGACGCCCGCCAGTGGCCGCCCGCCGGGACAGGCCTGCTGATCGAACACCTACACGCCATCCGCCCGGTGAAAACGTCCCAATTGCGTGCCATCTACAAGCTGCACACCCGTTTTCGCGGCGCGCCACCTCGATTTCGCCGCAGTCTCGTGCCGCACCTGCTCGCCACCGCGGGAGACCCCTTCGCCGTCGATCTGCTCTTCACCCTCGTTCGCGAACGCCACTACCAGCAAGCCCAGAAAGTCGCCGAACACGTCGCCGCCAAACGACCCGACGATCCCCGCGCGCTGTACGCCCGAGCGTTGCTGCAATTCGCCGACGGACGCCCCAGCGTCGCGAAGATGCTGCTCAAAAGATGTGCGGTTCTCGGCGATACCAACGGACGGTGCGCGCGCAAAATCGCCGCTCGGTGAGCCCATGGCGCCCCAGTTGGCGGGATCGGGGCGGTCGGATACCATCGGCCCATGATCATCAAACACGTCACCCGAGGCCGATCGCCTCGCACCGTTCATCACCCGCTCAAGTACAGCGACCTCGAAACAGCGGTCGGCGAGCAAGGCGGCGCACGCGTCCATCTCGCGGTGCATTTCGCCGACACGCCCGTCAATGCGCGACCGCATGACAGCGTGGTCAGCGGGGCGGACGCCGGCTCTGAATATCGCCAGCTCGTGCAGGTTCACTTCCACCCACAGGCTCATCGCGTGCCCAGCGCCAACGACGTGCCATGGGCCGGCGAAGACGAGCCGAACGTCATCTTCGTGGACGTCTTTCCGATCGAACGCGACGTCTCCAAGTGGCTGCCCAGATTGCGGCTTTTCATCACCGCGGAGTTGAACCGCCGGGTCGGTGAACTCACCAAGGGCGGCCTGCCATCGGATCGGTGGCTGCTGCGCGCTGGATTGCTGCCCGAGACCAGCGAGTTGGAGGTCGAGACCACGACCTGGACAGCCCTGCGCCGCAACAAAGCCACTATCGACGTCGTCGGCGTTCCGTAGGGTGGTGCAGGAAACGGTCCGCGCGACGCACCATCTGTCGCCCGAGGAGGAGCCATGGCCAACTTCACGACATCCCGTACGGCGGTGGCTGGTGGGTGGCTCGGCGCTGCGGTGCTCGTTTTGCTCGTCGGATGTGGCGGCGAGGAAGAGACGGCGAACATTCCGGCCAAAATCTACCCGGGATACGCCTGCGACCAGGCCAAAGACACCGAAGCGTGCGTCGGTTTCACGAGGTTGAAGTGCACCGGCGGCACCTGGACGAAGATCGAGACGTGCACCGGCGGCAAACAATGCGTCGCGTCGACCGACAGCGCCGGCAAGAAGATCACGTTGTGCGGAGCTGCGGCCCAAGCTGATGGCGGCGCGACCGGTGGCGATGCGACCAGCGGCGAGGACGGCGAAGCGACCGGCCCGGGCAAGGGTCTATGCCAGCTCTGCGAGTACAGCAACGACTGCAAAGAGGGGCTCGTTTGCACGACGAGCGGCGACCAGTACTGCAAGACCGAAGCCGGCTTCCGCAAGAAATCCATCGAATGCGACCAGGACTGCAAGAGCGACTGCAACACGTTCGGAAAGTGCTTCGCGAAGAACGGCTCATGCGTGCACAGCAAAACGCTCGACTGCAAGAAAGAATCGGGCTGCAAAGAGAGCGGCAAGTGCACCCTGTCCGGCGGTGAGTGCATCGCGGGCAACGACGCCGACTGCAAGCAGAGCAATGACTGCACGTCCTACGGCGCGTGTTCGGTCTCAGGCACCAAGTGCGCCGTGCTCTCCCACGCCGACTGCAAGGGCGCCAACGTCTGCAAGAACGACGGCAAATGCATCGCCGAGAAGGGCAAGTGCGTGGACTGCAAGGGCGCGGTCGCGTGCACGACGCAGGGCAAGTGCACCGCCAAAGACGGCAAGTGCGTGGTGGGAGACGCCAAGGACTGCAAGCCGTCCGACCTGTGCGTGAACGAGGGTCTGTGCGGCTTCACCGGCGGCAAGTGCGTCGCCGTCAGCGGCGCGGATTGCGCCAAGTCCAAGCTCTGCAAGACGGCGGGCTTCTGCACCCTCAAGGGCAACGTTTGCCGCGTCGGAAGCACGGCCGACTGCAAGCAATCCGACACCTGCAAGTTCGACGGAAAATGCGGCGAAAAGCAGGGCGTATGCGTTGCCGTCATCGGCGCGGACTGCAAGAAGAGCCAGAACTGTGTGCAGAACGGAAAGTGCACGCTTAAAGCCGGCAGCTGCACGGTCGGCGGCGACGCGGATTGTAAGAGCTCCATCGCGTGTTTCGACTGGGGCGAGTGCGGAGCCAAAGACGGCGCCTGCATCGCCAAGACCAGCGCGGACTGCAAAGGGTCGTCGTTTTGCCAGAAAAAGGGCTGGTGCACGCTGGGCAACGAAAAGTGCATCGTGGGCAGCAAGTCTGACTGCGAACAGTCCGAAGGATGCAAGAAAGATGGCCACTGCTCGCTCAAAGACCAGGTCTGCACCGTCCTTACCGACGCCGACTGCGCCAAGTCCGACGCGTGCTCGAAGGACAAGAAGTGCAAGAACATCGGCGGCGTCTGCAGCTGAGCCGGCCCAGCCCTTTCCCGGTGCACCTGTGAGCGCATCTCCTACCGACAGCGCGCTCTCGGCGCCCAAATCCACCGACGTTCCACAGCTCGCCGGCTGGGGCCGCATTTTCGGGCCCGGACGCGAGCTGGTTGGCGAAGACCTCGGCTCGTTGACCGATGGGATGATCCTCACGCGCGGTCTCGGTCGCTCGTACGGCGACTCGTCTTTGCCGCCCGTCGGCACGCTGGACGTCGCCGGCACACGCCTTGCCGATCGGATCCTCGCGTTCAATGAGCAAACCGGCGACATCCACGTCGAAGCCGGCCTTTCGCTGCGCGAGCTCAACCGCATCTTCCTGCCGCGCAACTGGTTCGTACCCGTGTCGCCCGGCACCGCGTTCGTGACGGTCGGCGGCATGGTCGCGGCGGATGTCCACGGCAAGAATCACCACGTCAACGGCTGTTTCGGCGCCCACGTGACACGCCTGCTGCTCCGCGTCCCCAACGGCGGCCTGATCTGGTGCTCGCGGGATGAGGAAGGCGAGCTCTTTCGCGCCACGATCGGCGGCATGGGGCTCACTGGCCATATCCTCGAGGTCAGCTTTCGGATGCATCGCGTGACCAGCCCGTGGGTCGAACAGGAGACGGAGCGTTTCGACAACTTCGACGACTTCATCGCCGGGTTGAAGGATGCGAGCGCCAATTGGCCGATGACGATGGGCTGGATCGACTGCCTGCAACGCGGCGAGAACATGGGCCGCGGCATCCTCTTTCGCGGTCGGTGGGCGGCCAGGGAAATCGCGCCCAAACACTTCCCCAAGCCACCCTTGCAGCTGCGCGCGCCGTTCGAGACCCCGTCGTGGTTGCTCAACGGCCTGACGATGCGGCTCTTCAACTGGCTCATCTACCACAAGCACGGCCGCGGCATGCGCAAGGCGATCGTGCACCCGGAAGCCTTTTGGTATCCGCTCGATCGCGTCCTGCACTGGAACCTGCTGTACGGCCCTCGCGGCTTCACGCAGTTCCAATGTGTCATCCCCGACGACGCTGGCCTCGGCGCTGTTCGCCAGTTCCTCGAGGTGCTCACCGGCCTGGGCGGCGCGTCTTTTCTCTGCGTGCTCAAGGACTGCGGCCCCGAAGGTGACGGGATCCTGTCGTTTCCCCGGCCCGGCACGTCGATCGCGCTGGACATCCCGTGCCGCGACGACACCCAGGCGCTGGTCGACAAGCTCAACGAAGCCGTCATCGCCACCGGCGGCCGCATTTATCTCGCCAAGGACCGCTTCACGCGGCCCGAACACCTCGCCGCCATGGAGCCCCGCTTGCCAAGGTTCGCCGCGGTGCGCGACAAGTGGGACCCGGACCGCCGCATACGGAGCGCGCAGAGTGTGCGTCTTCTGGGCGACCCCACCTGAAGACCGGTCTGCGTCCCGCATCGGGGCGACAGAACATGACGCTCATCGAGACCCACCATGAAAGCAGTGATCCTCGGCGCGACGCGCGGCATGGGACGTTCGTTGGCCCGCTTGATGGCCGAGCGCGGGGACGATCTCGTGCTCCTGGGACGCAACGCCGCTGACCTCGAAAAGAGCGCCGCCGACCTCCGGGTGCGCGGCAACGGCGCAAGGGTAGCGATCGGCACCTGCGATCTCGCCGATCCCGCGACCTTCTTGCCCGCGCTCGATGCCGCCGACGAGGCCCTTGGCACATTTGATTGCGCCATCATCACCGCAGCCCAGTTCGGCACCCAGCAAGCGCTGGAAGACGACACCGACCGCACCCGCGACGTACTCGATGCCAACTTCACCAACACGATCGTCCTGTGCGAGCACATCCGTAAGCGGCTGCTGGCACGAGGCGGCGGGACCCTGTGCGTGTTCTCGTCTGTGGCTGGGGATCGAGCGCGCAAACCCGTCATCTTGTACGGCGCGACCAAAGCCGGCCTCACCCATTATCTCGACGGCCTCGACCACAAATTCCGAGCCGACGGACTCGTGACGGTCGCTGTGCGGCCTGGCTTCGTGAAGACATCGATGACCGCTGGCTTGAAGCCTCCCCCGTTCGCGGGAGAACCCGAGGGCGTGGCCAAAACCGTGCTCAAGGCGATCGACAAGGGCACACCGGTCGTCTACGCGCCGCCGATTTGGGGCCTCGTGATGTTGGTGATCCGGCAGCTGCCGCGATTCGTGATGCGCCGCATTGGCTTCTGATCGGCGTCAGGCGTCGATGTTGGTGCCCTCGAAGCCGACGATCGCGTCGCGAAATTCCTCGGGGAGCGACGTCGGTTTGAAGTCGTCGTCCAGCCAAACAAGCGTCAGCGCCCCGGTGGCCACGGTCTCCGCCGAGCGTTTGTTCGCGATGAGAAAGTGGAACGTATAGCTGGTCGTCCCAAGCCGCGAGACGCGCACATTCAGCTCCAGCACATCATTGTAGCGAGCCGGCCGGTGAAATTGCGCCGACGACGCCACCACAGCGCCCGGGATCAGGTCACGAACCGCCCCACCCAGCCGCGTCAGGCCGAGGTTTTCCAGGTAGTCCATCCGACCGACGTCCATGTATGTGGAGTAGCTGCCGAAGAAGACGATTCCTACAGCGTCGGTCTCGCTGAGACGCACGCGCACCTCGGTGTGGAATCGGTAAGCGTTGCGGTCGCGTGTGACGTCGGTCATGGCGGGAAAGCCGGTTCGATGCGAGCGACCGACCACGGCCAGGACGGCGCCGTGCGGGGCTCAAATGGTGGGGCGAGCGGGCCGGTGGCGCTTTGAGTGCGGCAACCGGACGTGCAGTATAGGCCGGTGGGCGATCTTCCACACCCCGAGGCCAACGCTGCCATGCTCTTGAACGCGCCTGCAGGATCCCTATCGAGCGCGCTTGCCGCCATCGACGCGGGCGCCGACTCCGTCTACGTGGGTTTTTCCGACCTGCCACATCAACGCAGCCAGTGCCGCAACCTCGATCTCGATGAGCTTCGCGCGCTGGTTTCCGCGGCCAAGACACGCGCCGATGTGTTGCTGACGTTCAATTCGTCGTACCCGCCGGCGGAGCTTGCCGCCGTCAAAGAGCGCATCGATCGCGTGGCAGGGCAGGGCATCACCGGCGTCATCGTGGCCGATCCCGGGCTGCTGAGCTGGACGGCCGAAAACCACCCGGGACTGCGGATCACATTTTCGGTCCAGGGCCAGTGCACAAACCGCGAGACAGCCCGCCATCTCGCCGCGATCGGCGCCCATCGTGTCGTGCTCGACCGCGACACGACGCTCCTCGAAGCCGCCGCCATCGCCGAGGCTGGCGTGGAAGTGGAGCTGTTCGCGTACGGCTACATGTGCAACGCCCGCGATTCTGTTTGCTACATGGGCGACCACTGGTCGGGCAGCCCATGCAACGTGCACTGCGCTCAGAAGGTCCGCGTCTTGCCCGGACCAGGTTCACCCAGCGCGGTGGACGAGGCCGCAGACACCGAGGCCCAGCGTTTCGGCGAGCGCCCCATATTTATGAAGTACTACGCGATTCTTCGCTATCTTCCGCTATGTCTTCATTACGGGATCGATGTTCTTAAAATCGAGGGTCGGCACCGGTCCGAAGCGTTCGTTCGCGCCGTGACCTCCGTTTTTCGGGAGGCGATCGACCACGCCAAGGCGTGCCGAACACGCGGCGAGCGATACACCGTCGCGCAGCGCTGGACGCGGGCGCTGCACAACCAGGCTCTCGGCTTCGAAGTGACCGACGGACGCTACGTCGAAGGCGATTACACGCGCGACCAGCATGCATCCCCGGGTGTCGAAAACGCGCTGCGGTTCGCGGCCGACACGATCGCCAATGGCCTGCAGACCGGCGGCGGCACTGCAATGCTCGACCAGCTGAAAGCGGCGGCCGCGCGCGGTGTTGGCAGTGGCCAGGATCCCGTACCGATGTGGCGTGGGCCGTTGCCCTGAAGCGAATGTGACGTCCGCGTGAAGCTCACCTACCAGGCCCTCAACTTCGATTACGGGCGCGCCCGCTCGATACTCGATCGATTTGATCTGGACGCATCGATCCGCGGCGCGCTCGATACGGTGGTTATCGGCGATCCGTCGTGCACGTTTCGCCTCGAACACATGCTTGGCGACGCGGCGGCGCGCGGCGGTTGGCGACGACTGCGCGACCACGTTCGCGGCGCAGGTCGAGCGCTTCTTCTGCAGCTACCGGTGACCGTCAAACAGGGCGAATGGGCGGCTTTGTGGCGGCTCTGCGAAGCGCTGCAGGACGACGTCGACGGGTGGATCTGCGGCGACATCGGGTTTCTCGCGCGCTTGGCGGAGAGCGCGCCAGCAAAGACGCACGTGCTTCACGCCGACATCGCCAACCCCGCAGCCGCCGAGGTCGCGCAGGCCATCGCCCCCGTCGCGTACGTTCGTCCCCGATTTCTGCGCCGCTCGCTGCTCGAAGCCGACGCCAACATCGCCCGCGACGTGATCGCGTACGGACACATGCTGCTGAGCTGCTCCACGTTCTGCGTGCATTGCGGCGACCTGCCGAGCGCATGCGATTTCTCCTGCGCGGTCCCCAAACGCCTCGAGATGGAAAGTGAGCTCGTGCACCTGGTCGGTCGAGCCCTCGTCACGGAGCGCCGCATCGACCTGCTCGACATGCTCGGCGACATCCCGGGTGCCACGCGCGCCACGCTCTTTGACCTGAAACTCGGCGAAGAAGAGCTCATCGCGGCCGCACGCGTGATCGCGTCAACCCAAAGCGCTTGATGCCCCTCGGACCGACGCCATGGCCGTTGTGCGAATGCGTCGCGCGAACCGCTGAAGATCGGCTGCCGGGCCGCGGCGGGCTTCGAAATAGCAGTCGTACAAGCAGTTGCAGCCGGGCTTGACCGTCGTCCGGACCTCGCGACGCATCGCGCGGATATCGGTGAACTCCAGCGCGCTGACGTCCGATGCCGGTGTGTCGTGGCACGCCTTGATGCGGCCGTCGTAGTCCACGGTGACGAACGGATCGGCGGCGGGACAGTCGATCTCGAAGCGTCCGGCGGCGTACTCGGGCATCGCGCGCAGCCACGCTTCGGATTCGGCGATGTTCACGCCGCGTTTGCGCATCCCGATGAGCGTCTCGGCGAGCGCAGAGAGTGCGGCGTGCTGCTCAGCAGTGCGGAACTCGAGCCCGGGCGTGTGGTTGCGGAAATCCCAGTGACCTGGATCGGAGTGAATCAGCGACATCTGCACGGCGACACCATGGCTATCGAGGAGCTCGGCGATCGGCACAATTTCATCTACGTTTCGAGAAGTTACCGTGACGATCGCGCTCAATTCGATGCTGTGTGCGCGGCATTTCCCGGCGAGATAGGCGAGGCGCTGGCTTGGGTCCTTTTGCAAGCCATCGGCATCGTTTGGACGGGCCGCGCCGCGCATCGTATCGAAGGACATGCACAGGAAGTCGAGGTTTCGCAGTCGGTCGAACAGCGCGTCATCCAACAGCCCCGTGTGCGAGATCATCGACGTCAGCGCCCGCTTGGAGGCGTGGTCCACGAGATCTGGCAGACCGCGAAAAAGCGTTGGTTCTCCGCCGGTAAAGATAAAATGTGCGTGCTTATGCTTCACAAACCGATCGATGACATCGCGCCACTGGGCCACCGACAGTTCGCGTCGCGCCTTGGCCTTGCTGTTGTCGACAATGCGGCAGTAGCTGCACGACAGGTTGCACCGCCGAGTCAGGTTCAACCCAACCCCGCGGAGCTCGTGGCCCGCCGCGTACGACGAAGAAAACCGCAATAACCTTGAAAGCTTCAACGGAACCTCGCGAAGTTTTCGTCGACCCGCGCGCGGCTACGGTATCATGGCGATGTGACGACACGGACCATTTGGCTGACCGGTTTTGGCCCTTTTCCAGGGGTCGATGACAACCCCACGGCGCGCGTCGCGACCGCGCTCGACGGTCGACGCCGGCCGGGGTTTGCGATCCGGTCGACGACGCTGCCGGTTTCCTTCGAACGTGCAGCGGCTTGCATTCAACGCAGCTACAGCGAAATGCGGCCTGCGATCGGCCTTCACCTCGGCGTGGCGGTCAACGCGACCGAGATCCGCGTCGAACGGCTGGCGGCCAACGAACGAACTGCGTCGCGCCCCGACGTCGACAACGTCCTGCCGATGGGTGAACGCTGTCATTGCGGATTTGGAATCGCAGACAAACTGGAATCGAGCATCGCCACCGGCGCAATCGCAGCCAGAATTCGACGCCATGGTCTGCCCGCCCGCGTCTCAGACGACGCCGGCCGCTACGTCTGCAACAGCACCTACTTTGCCGCGCTCGAGATCGCGGAACGCCTCGATCCACGTCCCCTGACGCTGTTTGTGCACCTGCCGATGCCGGGCAAACCGCGCTCGGTCGGTGGCATGACCTGGCAGCTGGACGATCTCGTCCTGGCGACCCGCGTTGTCCTGCTGGCGCTCACCGACCAGCTCACGGGACGAATCACCGGGCCGATCGCCTGACACTCACTCGCCCGCGAAGGGCATCAGGCGCGCCTGGATCGTCGCGATGGATTGAGGGCGCTCGGAGTCCTGGCCAGCCCGCGGCGCGATGCCTTTGCCCATGACCTCGATCACCGCGGCGGTCACCTGCTGCGCGATGCAAGGGTCCGAATCGGGGATCACGCCATCGACGAAGAGACGGGCGGTGCCGTAGACGAGGGCGAGCGCGGCCAGCGCGATATGTTGCACATCGAAGTTGGCAACCAACCCAGCCTGTTGCGCGGCCTTGATCTGACCGAACAGCAGCCCAGTTGCCTCCTGCGACAGCGCAACGACGTCCGGAAACCGCTCTTCGTCGTGCAGGTGCGGCAGATACATCACCCGAAAATGCGCGGGGTTGGCGATCGCGAACGTGCTGAACGCCATCCCCTGGCGCGCGAACCCCTCCGACGCATCGTCGGCATCAGCGACCACTTCCCGCATGCGATCGACGAGGCGCTCAAAACCCTGGGCGGCGATGGCCGCGAGCAGCGTGTCCTTGTCCGCGAAATGGCGATACGGCGCCGCCGATGACACCCCAGCCCGACGCGCCAGTTCGCGCATATTGACCGCTTCGACGCCCGACTCGGCGATGAGTTCGGTGCCCGCGGCGACGAGAGCCGCGCGGAGGTTGCCGTGGTGATAGCTGGGCCGGTTCATCGTTTCCCTCGTAGCTGTACGGTCTTTGTCTGTCGCTTCGGCGGGGCGACCCGACCCCTTTGCTCCAATGCCCGTCGGCACCGGGCATTGCAAGGTCGTCGCTGCGAATGTTATCAGCGCTTACATTGCCGACGCAACTTCCTGCCGGCCACAACTCCATCGATTCGGGAGAGCACGATGCCCTTCGACGCCATGCAAAAAAAGTCCTCGTCGACCACCAACACCGATGCCCAGACGGGCGATCCGAACCGGGACTGGACGTCGGTCATGCGCAACCTGCCGCGCGAACACGGATTCGAGCAGCTGCGGATCGAGGGCGAACTCCCCGCTGGGCTGCAGGGCACGCTGTATCGAAACGGGGCCATGCAGGTCGCACCGTTTGGAGATGTGTACAGCCACTGGTTCGAAGGCGACGGGGGCGTGGTTGCCGTTCGTTTCGGCGACGGACGAGCAGAGGGCGCGGCTGCGCTCGTGCAAACCGACGGACTGCTGGAAGAGCGCGCGGCAGGGGGACTTCGCTATGGCTGGTCGGCCCCGTTGTGGTCGCGCATCAGCAAGGCATGGACTGGCAAGATCAAAAACGCGGCGAATACGAATGTCTTGCCGTGGCAGGGGCGACTCTTTGCGCTGATGGAAGTCGGCAAACCCTACGAGCTCGATCCCGACACGCTGCAAACCATCGGCGAAACCGATCTCGGCGGGGCTGTCGTGGGCCCGTTTTCCGCCCATCCGCATCGGGTCGACGCGCTCGACACGGTCTTCAATATCGGCGTGCGCTACGGCGTCACGTCGCACCTGGATTTCTACGCGTGGCATGCGCAGCGACCGGCGCGCCGGATCAGCACGGTTGCCCTGCGTTTTCCGACGATGATTCACGACTTCGTCGCCACCGAAAACCACCTCGTGGCCCTCATCTCACCGGTGAAGATCAACGTCTGGCGAGCGCTCGCGATGATGCGACCAGCCCACAAGACATTCGCTTGGCGGCCAGATCTCGGCATGGAAGTTGTCGTCGTGCCGCTCGATGACCCAGCCAACGTCACGCGTTTTGAGGCCGATCCGTTCTGGGTCTGGCACTTCGGCAACGGCTTTTCGACGGACGACGGGACGATTCGCTTCGACCTGTGCCGTTACGACAACTTCGACTCGATGCAGGGCGTCGGCGATCTAATCCACGCCGGCAACGACGCGACGACACGGCCCACGAATCCGCGCGGAGACTACAAAGGGCGCTACGCACAATGCCGGATCGATTTGTCGGCCAAGACGATGACCACCACCGATGTGGGCGAAGTCTACGGCGAGTTCGCGCGCGTCAATCCGCGCGTCGAGGGCAGGGCGCACCGGTACGTGTGGATGTGCCAGGGCGACGCGGGTGACTTCGCCGACGAGCGCATCATCAAGGTCGATTCACAGACGGGAGACGCCATCGCGAGCCAATCTCGCCCCGGTTGCTGGCCCAGCGAACCCGTGTTCGTGCCGCGACCCGGCGCGACCGCCGAAGACGACGGCTGGTTGCTGACGCTCGTCTACGATCCGGTCATCGACACCAGCCACGTCGCCGTACTCGACGCCGCCGATCCCAGCCGTGAAGCGCTCGCCCGCTGCCATTTCGACCACCACGTCCCGATGACCTTTCACGGCAACTTCCTCGCCGCGCGCTGACGGCTTGCCCAGCCACCAACAATCCCGCATCGTCGCGTCATGCAGGCGTGGTTCCGCTTTATCCTGCGCCACCGAATCGCCACGCTGGCGATCGTGCTCGGCATCTCGGTCTTTTCGGCTTGGTACACCTCCAGCCGCGCCGTCATCGCGACGTCTCTTGCCGCGATGTTCATGGGGGACAACCCCGACTTCCACCGCTTCTTGGACCTCGCGCGCGAGTTCAGCAGCGACGAAGTTCTGATCTGGGGCTTCAAAGCCGACGAGCCCCTCGCGCTGGAGCGCATCGAGGCGATGCAGAACGCGATCGACGCGATCCTCGAACTCGAGGACGTGCAGCGCGTCGACAGCATCTACAACGCACAGGAGATCCGGGCGAGCGGCGGCATGCTCAAGGTGAAACGCTACGCCCGCGCCGCTGAAGACGAACCGGACAAGACCCCCGAAGTCCTCGCCGCGCTCCAAAACGACGAGTACATCCGCGGCACATTGCTGTCAGCCGACGCGCGCCATATCGCCATCGTGGTCGAACTGACCCCCAACGTGGATCGGCCAGCCGAACGTGGCCCCGAGCTGATCAAGGCGATGCTCGATATCTTCGAGAAAGCCGGAATCAAGGGCGAGCAGCTGCACAAGGCGGGCATGGTCGCCACGGTTTTCGAGGTGATCGAAGAGAGCAAGCGCACCCTCACAGCGCGCTTTCCGTTCATCGTCGTCGCGCTTTTGCTCGTTGTTTTCGTGCTCTTCCGCGCGCTGCTGCCGGTCTTTGTCACGGGCGGGGTCAGCGTCCTGGCCATCTCGTGGACCGTGGCGTTTTCCGTGTTCCTCAACCCCGAGATCAACGTGATGCTCGCGATGGTCCCAGCCGTGGTGATGATCGTCGGCTTCTCAGACGTGGTTCACCTGTACAGCGCCTACCTGCTCGAGCTCGGCGAGGGACACAGCCAACACGACGCGATCATCCGCAGCGCCAGCGATGTCGGACGGGCCTGCCTCTACACGTCCATGACGACATTTGTCGGTTTCATGTGTCTGTCGCTAGTCCCAACGCCGATGTTTCGGCAGCTGGGCATCGTGCTCGGGTTCGGCGTCGCCGTCGCGCTGCTGATCGCGGTGACCGCGATGCCCGTGCTGTTGTCGCTGTTGCCGGCCCCCGACTATCACCGCTGGAGCGACCAATCCCGCGCTTACGCCTCGATCGACCGCGTCCTCGCGGCGATGCGGCGCTTTTCGACCGACAAACCGGTGGCCACCGTGGCGATGTGGGCGGTCGTCCTCGCTGTTTCGCTCTACGGCATCAGCGTCATGAACATCGACGCCGACATGCAGGCGCGGATGGCCGAAGATAACGTGGTTCGCGTCGACCAGCGCTACTTCGAGAGGCACTTTTCGGGCAGCGCGCTGCTCGAGGTGTATGTGCACAGCAGCGGCCCCGGGCAAATCCTCGAGGCGGACGCGATGAAGCGAGTCGCGGCTTTTCAAGACGCTGTCGTTGCGCTCGAGGACGTGGACACCGCGATGTCGCTCGTCGACCTGATGCGGCGCATTCACCACAGCTTCGCCGATGCGCCCAAGGGCAGCCTCCCCACCTCGCGCGAGGCGTTCGCCCAGTACCTGCTGCTCTTCGAGATGGGCGGCGGCAGCGATCTTTCACGGGTGATCGACTTCGATCGCAAGTCTTTGCGCATCGCGGTGCGCATGAACACAACGGCGTTTCGCGAGGCCCGGCGCGCCGGTGGACAGGTCCGAGCCCTCGCAGCCAAACACCTGGGCCCCGACCTCAAGCTGGAGGTCACCGGCGGCTGGTACTTGATGGGCAGCTGGCTCGACGAAATCCTCGCCGGACAGGCGCAGGGCCTGGCGCTGTCGTTCGCCATCATCGCGTTCATGATGATGTTCGTGGCCCGATCCGTGCGCGTTGGCCTCTGGTCGATGTTGCCCAACATGCTGCCGCTGCTGACCCTGGGTGGGTACGTCGGGCTCGCCTGGGATCCGGTCGATTCGGACACCCTTGCCGTCGCGATGCTGGCGATCGGCATCGGCGTCGATGACACCATCCATTTCGTGTCGCGCTACCGGGTCGAGGCCCAACGCGCCGCCAACGACGACGAGGCCATCAGCCGCACGTTCCTCTTCGCCGGGCGCGCCATCGTGATGACGACGGCGATCCTGGTCATCGGTTTCTTGCCCAACGCGACCAGCGACTATTTCTCCACGAAGATCATGGGGACGATGCTACCGATGACGCTCGTGGTCGCGCTGTTGGCAGACCTCATGCTCGTGCCGGCGCTCATCAAGCTCGGACCGATGCGGATCGCCAAGAGTCCCGAACTGGGCATCTGATCTATTCCTTGATATCCGTGCCCCTGTTGTTGACGATGGGCTAATGGCTAGACCTCGTAACGCTGATGCCGAAGCGACGCGCGCTCGGATCCTCACCGCTGCCACGCGCTTGTTCAGCCGGCGCGGAGCAACCGGGGTTTCGACCCGCGACATCGCCCGCGCCTCCGATGTCTCGGTCGCCACCCTGCACCACTATTTCGGGACCAAGGATTCGCTCTACACCGTAGCGGTTGGCGCGCTTTGGGAAGACCTCGGCTCCGTCACTACCGCGTTCGAGGAAGCCGTAGCCGCCGATGATGACCTCGCCACGCTGATCGACAAGTGCGTCCGCGTGGCGTTCCAGTTCGCCAGGCAGCGGCGAGATGCCGTCCGACTCGTGATGCGCCAGGTCGTGGATCACGGCGCGCTCGCGGGCGATCCCAACAACGCCGACGCGGATGTCCTGACGCCGTTCATCAAGGTCGCCGGAGAGCTCGTGGCGGCGGCAACCGGTCGACCGTTGCGCCGTGTGCGGCTTGAGCTCGCCAACGTGATCTTCCTCGCGATTCGTTACGCCCTCGCCGATGCCGAAGGACTGGCCGCACTGCTGGACCTCGACCTGCCCGATGGCGACGACAGCGGTCTGATCAAGGCGCTTGAAGAGCACCTCGTCGACACAGCCCTGGCAACGCTGCGCGTCGAACGTGCCGATGGCTGAACCCGCGCTACATCCGATCGAGGCTTCGGCCCTTCACGCGCGCCGTGAACGCGTGTTTCTGGTGCTGACGGGGCTATTTCTCGGCTCGTTGACGATGCTCAACATCCTCGGCATCAGCCGCTTCATCGACATGAGCTTCGAGGTGGCGGGCACAAAGATCCCGTTTGTGTTGGCCGTGGGCGTCTTGCCGTATCCAGTCACCTTCCTCTGCACCGATTTCATCAGCGAATTCTACGGGCGTGCCCGCGCCAGCGCCGTCGTGTGGATGGGGTTGGCGCTGAATGTGTGGGTCGTGGCAGTGCTCTGGTCGGGCGGCATCTTGCCGGGCTACGAGGCGATCGACCCAACGACCGGAGAATTGGTCCGCGACGCCGCCGGCCGCGTTCCCGTGTTCTACGAAATCCGCGCGCTGGCATTTGGCGCGGTCGCCGCGTCGATGATCGCCTACCTGGCCGCGCAGATGTGTGATGTGTACATCTTTCACTTCTGGAAACGCGTGACCAAAGGCAAGCACCTGTGGCTTCGCAACAACGCGTCGACCCTCGCGAGCCAGCTCGTCGATTCCACCGCGGTCATCCTCATCACCCACTTCTACGCCAAGGCGCTGCCGATCCAGGCCGACCAACCCATCTGGCCGCAGTTGTTCGCGCTCATCGCCTCGGGGTATGTGTTCAAGTTCGTCTGCGCGCTGATCGACACCGTGCCGTTCTACATGGGCGTGCGCTGGCTTCGCGGCTACCTGCAGATCGATCCGCTCGCTGAGCTCAATGGATGAATCGATGCTTGCTCCCATTCGGCGCGACCGACATGCGCACTTGATCGCGATCGCACTCGTCGGTGCGTTTGCAGCGTGTTCCACCCCGGTTCAGAAATCCGGTCCGTCGCCCGCGCCCGGACCGATGTCCTGCGTGAAACGTTTCCGGCCCGCGCCGAAGCAATGCCGGGCCAAGAAGCTGCCGTCGCGCTTGTTGTCGATCCTGACGACGGAGGGACAGCGGCGGCTCGAAGAATGCACCCACTGCGCTGACAAGGCGCGACTCCAAGCCTATACCGAGCAGCAAATCACCCAGTCTTTCTGCGGCGTTGCAACGGCGACCACGATCCTCAACTCCATGGACGGCAGCAAACCCTGCACCCAGCCCTATGCGCCGTATCCGTGGTTCACGCAGTGCAACATCTTTCACAAGGGCGCGCGCGAACACGTCAACCCAGACCGTGTCTCGCGAAGGGGCATGACGCTGCAACAGAACCGGATGTTGCTGCAGACCAACGGTGTGCGCGCCGGCTGTGCCCATGCCGGCGGGACGAAACCGGCCACGAGCGGACCGAATGACTGCGAGACCGTCGATTCGGCGGCGGCGTTTCGCAAACGGGTCAAGCTTTTCCTCGGCCGTCCCGGCTGGCACATGGCGGTCAACTTCAAGCGCGGCGTTCTCAGCGACAACGGCAAGGGAGGCGGCCATTTTTCGCCCCTGGCCGCCTACCACGCGCCCACCGACAGCGTGCTCATCCTCGACGTCGCGCGGTACAAATACCCGCCGTTCTGGGTCCCTGTGGAGCTGCTCTACAAGGCGATGGCAACGCGAGACAGCGACTCCAAGCGCAATCGTGGCTTCGTGTTCGCCTTTCCGCTCTAGGCGGCTCTAGGCGGGCGTCAGCCCCATCGCCTCGACGATCCGAAGCGCGGTTCGAACCTCGCAGCACATCTCGGTCAAGGGCGGTTTGGTGCCCCCTCCCATCGTGTGACCGTCGCGGGGCAATCGCACCGAATCGAGCCGATGAGCGGCGCTCTTGCGGAGCCGTTGCGTGGTTGCAGGCTTGGCTGCGGAGTCTGCCTGGATCAGCTCAACGCCGGCCGCGAAGACCTCGTAGACGCCACCGGCAGCGGGATCGTGTTGACCGTCGGCGAGCCGGCGCGACTCATCCAGCAGCACCTTGGCGCGGCGATCGTCTCCCGTTCGGGACGCGATGAGGGCGAGTGTGGCCAGGAACATCGACCGCCATCGCCAGTCACCTTTGTCGACGAAGTGGTCGACGATGCGCTCAAACGTCTCCTTGACGCGCGCGAGGTCACGGCGCTCTCCGCATTCGAGGAAGAACCACGCCCGCAATCCCTCGACGTAGACCTTGCGATGGCGGAATCCGACCTTGTCCAGCAGGTCGATCGAGCGCTGAAAGTGCATCCGCGACAGGCCCATATCGCCGCGTTCCTGCGCCGCGACCGCCATGTACAGGTGGATGCTTCCTTCGAGGCGGATGTCGCCTTCGGTTCGGGCCTGGCCGAGCGCCTCGTGGAAGTACGCGAGCGCGCGGTCGGTATTGCCACGTTCCACGCACACGCAACCGAGGTTGCACGTGAGCTGCGCCACCAGCTCGCCGTGTCCGACGTGCCGAGCGGCGGCCTGGGCGGCGACGAAGCATTTCGCGGCGACGTTCCGCTCGCACATGTCGTAGTAGACGCTGCCCGTGATGTTGAGCGCTTCGGCCTCGAGCGCGATGTCCTCGACCCGTTGCGCAAGGGATCGGGCGCGGGTGGTTGCGGCGATGGCCTGCTCGGTTCGCCCGCTGAGCCGATAACACACGCCACGACCATAGTGCGCAGCCGCAATGGCGCCGATATCCCCGGTTGCGCGGGCGATCTGCGTGGCGCGTTTGGCATATTTTTCGCCGTCGCGAGCGTTGCCGCCAAGCGCCTGGTACTCGGCGTAGCGAGCCAATGAGCGCGCCAGCAAAGTCTGATCCATCTGCGCGACATCGGTGGTGCTGAGACCGTTCAGGGCGTCGATCGCGTCGTCGTACATCGCCATGAGTGTAGCCTTGGGGCCGCGCAGGATCATAACGCGGGACAGCAGCAGGCAGATACGCAGGGCGGTTTCGGCGCCACCTTCGGCTTCCCCTTTGCCGCGGAGAGCGCGTCGATGCACCGCCGCGAGGTTGTCGCGGTCGTCCATGAGCCACGCAACGGCCGGTGGACCATCGTGGGTCGTCACCAGGGAAGCGTTGCGCTCGCCTTCCTCGACGTAGTATCGGCCGTGCCGTTGCAGCGTGAGCGTGCGCGCCTCGGGATCGACAGGTTGCTCGTAAACAAATGCCCGCACGCTCTCGAACATGACAAACCGCGGCCGGCGGGGAGAGCTTGCTGCGTTGCGGGCCTTGTCGCCTCCCCAACGCTGGGTCTCATCGACCTCGCGCACCATCGAATGGGCGACAAGGCCGTCGATCACAGCGGATGCGTCGACGCCCTCGCCGAGCACCGCCCCGACAGCCTCGGCGTCGAAACCGCCCCGAAAGACAACCAACTGCTGGAGGTTTTCGCGCTCGGAGTCTGATAGCTGTGTCCAAGAAAGCGCGATGGCGTCGCGCAAGGTCCGCGCGCGCTTGCCCATGCGAGCCCGGCTGGAACGCCCGGTGACCTCGAGCACCTCAGACGGCGTCTCGAGGCGCTGCAGGAGCTGGCGCGCGGTGCAGTCAGCCATGACGGCGGCGGCCAGCTCGATCGCCAATGGAATCCCGTCGAGGCGACGCAGAATACCAACGATCGTAGTCACTTCGCTGCGTTTTGGGCGGTAATCCTTGCGCACGCGGCGCACCCGCGACACGAAGAAGCGGACCGCGTCTGACCGAGCGGCTTTTCGGGGCTCGGATGGGATCGACAAAGGCTGAACGACGACGCTGACGACGCCATCCACCTGGACGCGACGACGTGTCGTGATGAGCATCCGCAGCGGCGGGCATTCGGACAGCAGTGGCGGGATCACGCCGGGCGCGTCATCGACGAGCAGATCCACGCCGTCAAGGACCAAGAGCGGCAACGGTGCTCGAGCCAGGGCGCGTCCGATGTGCGCGATCGCGGCGTCCTTGGTCGTGTTGCCGGACATCCCGACACCGAGGGCATTGGCGACGCGACCGGCGGCGGCCTCGGCGGTAGCGACGTCGCTGAGGTCGACGACCCACGCCGACCCGCCAGCATCAACGTGGCTGCGTGCGATCGACCGGGCGATGCGGCTCTTGCCGATGCCAGCCACCCCTCCGAGCGCCACCGCCCTTGCACCGGCATCGAGATGATCCGCGACACGACCCAGCTCAGCGGTGCGACCGTACAGGCGTGGAGGTTTGCCGTCGGGCAGGTTATGGCGCGGGATGGCGTGCTGGCTCGACTCGAAGATCTCGGAGGTGATTTCGCGCCCGTCCAGCTCCAGCGTTTCGCGGCGACGGCGCCGTTTGCCTCGCTTCCCCGCCGGCTTGGTGTCCGAGAAGCTGGGACACAGGTCATCGAGGTTGGCGGCCACCCACTGGCCAAGCGCGGCCGTGCAGTCGGGCTGTCCGGCCATGATCAGCCAACGCATCAGCGCGGTTGCCAGGTGGCCGGCATGCTCGTAGCGATCCCGGGGATCATCGGCGGTGGCTTTGCCGATGATGGCTTCCAGGCCGGGATCGGAGTCGTGGGCTGTCAATGCGCGCAAGAGCAGGCCCAACGCGTAGACATCAGCGCGTCGATCGACCACCGCACCGTTGACGAACTCGGGAGCTGCGTACCCGGGCCGATTGTGGGCGCGCCCGGAACCGAGGCGTCCAAAGCCGTGCAATTTTACGTCGCCTTGCCGCGAAATGACGATGGAACGCGGGCTGAGGTGGCCATGCACGAGCTCGAGGGGCTCATCGCTGAGCGGGTCGCGGAATTCATGAGCGAAATGGACGCCATCGGCGGCGCGCGCGACGATCCAGGCGGCGAGATCGGGACGCAGCGGGTCCTTGGCGTCCACGCGGGGCAGGGCACGTTCGAGGTCCGGCCCATCGATCAGCTCGAGAGCGGCGTAGTACGCACCGCCAATGCGGCCCAAATCGAGCACCTGGGCGATATTCCGATGCTGGAGCGTCGCTGTCAGTCGCGCTTCAAACAGGAAGCTGTGGACGGCGGCGTCGTCGGCGGCGAGCTGCGGGTGGAGCCGTTTGACGACGCACTCACGCGTAAACCCGGCCGCGCCGTGGCGTCGGCCAAGGTAGAGATCGGCTGTATCGCCGGTCACAATGCGTCGCACCAACTCGTACGATCCGAGCTGCTCGGTCATCGCCGGAGTATGCCACGAAGCCCCCCGAATGCCTGCCCCACCGGCAGAGTAAAACAGCATTATCGAGACTTTGTGATGGCCGATTGTCGATGTGCTAGGCTCGGCGGTAGCGCGCGGTGCCATATTCACTCAACCCTGTCTTCTCGCAATTGATGCAAGTCTACGTATCTCCAGCACAAATCCGACGGTACGCGACGCTCGTAGCGCTCGTCTGTTCGGTGGCATGCACGCTGGTCATTGCGCCCGCTTTCGCCGATCCAGCGCCCAAACCCGTGGCGGTCGACGACGCGACGACGCTCGAAAAGAAGCTCGACACAAACGCCCGCGTCGGCAGCGAAGAAGAACAGAGATTGAAGGCGCAACGCGCAGCGGAACGGGCGCGGCTGATCGAGCTGCGAAAGCGTGAACGGCGCAACGAAGTGATCATCATCGGCTCGTCTTCGGTGAAAGGAGCGCTCGGTCGTCGCCTCTCCGCAGGCCTGGAGCGGAGCGGATTCAAGGCGACGCGTTGGGGACGTTCGGCGAGCGGCTTGTCGCGCTTGGACTACTACGACTGGTTTGACGCGATCACCGACCTGCCCATCGGCGACAAGACAGCCGGCGTCATCGTTTATGTCGGCGTCAACGACCCGCAGGGCATCTGGCTCTACCCGCACGAGCGCAAGACCCGCGACAAGTGGATTCGGTTTCACCAGTCCGGATGGCACGACAAGTACCGCGAACGCGTCACCATGCTGATCAACGCGCTGTGCGCGCTCGGAGCGCCGCATGTGGCCATCTTGACGCCCGCCGACGTCCGCTGGGAGAGCCTCCAGAAGCGCTTGGTTCGCGTCCGCCGCCTGCAGATCGAAGGAGCGCGGGCCAGCAAGTGCGGTGTGGCTGTCTCGGCGAGCGGGGACTCCATGCACATCGCCGATCCGATCGAGCGCAAGGAGCCGCGTCGCGCCCGCGATGGCTACCACCTGACCGCCCTGGGTGGCGACATCGTCTGGGAACGCGTCAAGTATCGCGTAACGCGCCTGTTCAGCGGCCAGCCGTGGCTTCAGACGCAGGGGCCGGGATCCAAGATCGCCACCGCCAAGAAAGCTAAGCGCTCTGCGGCCCGAGCTCCCGCGCCGTCTGGTCGACATCGATCCACGGCAGGACTAGCAGGAGCGCGCACTGCAGCAGCCCCGCGGTGACGAACAGCGTCGGGTACGAAACGTGCGCGCTAAGCCATCCCCCCAATCCGCTGCCAACCGTCGTCGAGAAGTTGAACAACGCCATGTAGATGGTGAACTGCGTCGCGGCGACGACCGGCCATGACAAGCGCATGAAGAGCGCCAACGCGCCCGCCGTCAACGCGTACAGGAAGACGGCTTCGACGACGATAAGGCCACCGGCGAACCACTGCTGAGACCACAGTTGCTGGGACAGGCCGAAGACGACCCACGAGCCACCAAGGCAGCATGTGGCGATCGCCATTACGCGGCGCGGCCCGATGCGATCAGCGGCCCAGCCACCGAGAATCGACCCGAAGACGCCAACGACCATGCCCCAGGTCGTCCAGTCGGCGTGCATCGTCTTGGACCATCCGAGCCGTTCGATGTAGAGCACGGCGCCCACGATGGAGAGCACGCCTGCGCCGAGGTACGCGCCGACAGCGAATGCGCCACCGAGCACTGTCGAACGCATCGAGAACGCCCGGGGCAGGCCGAAGAAGAGCGTCGCAAGGCGGGTGGATGTGTCGGACGTGACGGCCTGTGTTTTTCCGGGCGACCACGGAAAGAGTCGATCGCCGGGTCGCTCGCGCACAACGGCGGGGAACGCAGCGGCGGCACACATCATGGCGGTCAACATGACCAGCGCCATCGACATGCTGTAGCTGTCCGCGATGTGCGCAAGGCCGCTGCCACCAACGGCCGCACCGAGGACCTTGGAGCCGTACATGAACCCGTTCGCGCGGCCTTGTTCGTCGGCGTGCAGGAGCTCGATCGCCATGGCGTCGGTGGCAACGTCTTGCAGGGCGCTGAAGGTGTTGTGAATCGCCACCAACCAGCCGAGCAGCACAATCTCGGCAGCGAGCTCGTCGATGGTGAGCATGGCCGCCACTGTCAGCGTCATCATGACCTGCGCGACGAGGATCCACGGTCTGCGTTGCCCGAGCGACGGCATCCGCAGGGTGTCGATGATCGGCGCCCACGCGGGCTTGAATGCCCACGGAGCATGGGCGATGGCGATGAACATCCCGAGCGTCTCGGGGCTCATCCCGCCGGCCGTGAAGAAGGCTCGTAGGGTGATCGCCACGAAACCATAGGGCACGCCCTGCGCGAAATAGAGCACGCACAGTGTCGCCAACCGCAGCGGGCGGCTCTGGCTAAGCGTCGTCACCAGGCAACTCCTTGCACGCCGTCGCCATCCACGCGAGCAGGCCCGTCGGGTTGTCGACATGCACCCAGTGTCCGGCGTCGGCCAGGACAGCGTGGTGGACGAGCCCGTCGCTGTCGAGTGCGTCGAGCCTGGCGACCGCTTGCGCGTCGAATCGATCCGACAGAGCGCCTCGCAGCAGCCGTCGCCGAACGCGCCAGGACGGATCGGCGAGCATCGGCCACGCATCGACGCGGAAATAATCGGCGAGCAGCTCGGCGATGACGTCGAGGTCAAAGCGCCAGACCAAACCGCCGCCTTGGAGTTCGGAGGCGGGCACGCGCTTGAGATTGGTCGTCATCCAGCCTGCGATCGACCGGGGGAATCCGGCGGCTAACAGCATGTCGGCAACCTCGGCACGCGCGGCGACCGGCGTCTGAATCGACCACAGCACATCGATGAGCCGGGTGATCTGGCCGGGCAGCGTGGCACCGGCGCCGGGCGGGCTGTCGAGGATCCAAGCTTCGCGCAGGCGTTCGGGAGCCCGAGCGGCCCAGCAGATCGCCACTTTCCCGCCAAAGGAGTGACCACAAATGACGTCTGGCGGACCGATCGCGGCTGCCAATTCGTCCAGATCATCGGCGCATGACGCGAGCGTGTGCGGGGCAGGGCGGGTGTCGTTGTCACCATGACCGCGCAGATCGATCGTAACAACGTTGACGCGCTCCGCCGCGGCGAGCCGGCGCCCAAAACTCCGCCAATTTCGGCGAGATCCAAGGATCCCATGGAGCAACCAAAGGGTCGCAGCGCAACGACTTCCAACCGCCGATGGCGGCGCAAGAACGGTGTGGCAAAGCGGAGGCACGCACGGGGTATAGCCGGACACTTCTCGCGGCGCTATACATCGGCCCATGAACGACCACGCAGCCCTCGACAAGCCCCTCGTGATCGGCATCGCTGGCGGTTCTGGCAGCGGCAAAACCACGGTTGCCCAGCGCATCGTGGGCAGCTTCCGACCGGGCGATGTCACACACATCCAACACGACGCATACTACCGCCATCGGCCCGATCTGAACGACGCCGAACGACGCGCCGTCAACTACGACCACCCCGACAGCCTCGACAACGGGCTCTTGATCGAACAGCTCGACACGCTCATCGCCGGCGGCAGCGTCGAGATGCCCGAATACGACTTCGTCACACACCTGCGCAAAGAGCCGACCAAGTCCGTCGATGCAACGCCCATCGTGCTCATCGAAGGTATCTTGATCTTCGCTGACCCCGCCCTGACCGAGCGGATGGACGTGCGCCTGTTCGTCGATACCCCGCCCGATATTCGCGTCCTCCGCCGCGTGCGTCGCGACATGCGGATGCGAGGCCGAACGTTCGAAGAGGTCCGCCAGCAGTACTACGAGACCGTCCGACCGATGCACATCGCGTTCGTCGAGCCGAGCAAGTCCAAGGCCGACCTCATCATCCCCGAGGGCGGCAACAACGCGGTCGCTATCGGCGTTATCGTCGAGCGGATCCGCAGCAAACTCATCGGTCGCGAGCAGCTCCAGGCCCCGCACCGACACGGCGACTATGACGTGGACGCGGCGTCATCGCGCCGAGAATGAACCGCGCGGGGAGCGTCCGGCGAATGCTGGCTATGCTGGCTGTTTACGGCGGCGATCATCGTTTGGTCCACGGACCGAGATGAGAGGCCGAGGTACGCAAGGCGCAAGTGCGCCGCACGCTGTGGGAAGGTGCCGAAAAATGACACTTTTTTGGCACCAGGGGCCTGGCGTCGGCCCCTCAACGAAACAACAACCGAGACCATCGTCGTGGAGTCCGAACGGACGCAACGATGATCAAGGCCCTATTTGCCGTTGCTGACGGCGAGCGTGTAATTCTGACAAGTCGCCTTCGCACCCGGCTTTCGGTACACGCGGATGTAGAACGTCGCCGAGTTGTTGCTGCACATATTCAGCCCCGGCAGTCCAGGTCCGCTCTGGCCACTGGCGTTGGACGTCGTGCACTTGCATTCACCAGCGCGCGGCGGGTTGGGGCTCTTGCGGTGCAGTCCGCGGACCGTGCCCGTCTTGTGATGGGGACCGTAGGGAAGCCCGTAAAAGCGCGTCGTCCAGCCGGCGGTTGTCTGGCCAGCGCAGTGCAGCCCGCTGCCTGAGCAGGTGCCGCGGTACATGTCGAGCCGGAATTGGCTGCCCGGGTTGCTGGTCAGCTTGGCGGTGAAGTTGAACCGATCGCAGCGCGACGAGCCCGAATCGGTCAGGTCCTGCGCGTGGACGCGATACCAGTCGCCCGATTCGCCCAGCATGATGTTGCCGCCGACGTACCGCACGGTGCCGTTGTCGGGGACCGTCGCGATGGCAACAGCCGACTTGCAGGAGTTGCCCTTCTTCGCGAGGTAGTACGCATCGGCCCTGCACTCACAGCCGTTGGCGTAGCTGCCGTCGACGTCAAACCAACCGAACCCGCACGTGTTCACCTTGCACTTGCCGCCCGAGCAGATAACGCCAGCCCCGGACACCTTCTTGCACGAGTTGGATGCCCCCTCGTCGGCCACTTTGTCGCAGTCGTCGTCGATTCCGTTGCAGAGCTCGGGCGCGCCTGGGCGCCGCGTCTTGACCTTGTCGTCGCAATCGCCGGCCTTCGTCGCTGTGAACTTGAGCTGAGGGAGTGAGTTGCAGAAACACCGAGCCGCGCCGACACCCCACCCGTCGCCGTCGCCGTCGTAGTACAATTTCTTGCAGCCGGTCGAGTTCTCCGGGTCTGTCTTGCCGTCGCAGTTGTCGTCCACGCCCGGTGTCTTGCACGTATCTTTGACCCCCGGCTTCACGTTCTTGTTGCCGTCGTTGCAGTCCTTGTTGTTCTTCGCGGTGAAGTTGCTCGCCACGATGGGTTTGCACATGCAGACGGCGTTGCTGCCCTTCTTGCCATAGCCGTCTTTGTCGGCGTCGACGTAGAATTTCGTGCACCCGATCGCGTTGATGTCGTTGTCGCTCCCGTCGCAGTTGTCGTCGAACGGCGTCGCGCATGTCTCGGTCTTGTTGGGCCCGATGTTGCCCTTGCCGTCGTCGCAGTCGCCGGGTTTGGTCGCCGTGTACTTGGTCTGTGCGTCGGGGTAGCACTGGCATCGCGGCGGGTGGGTGACGCTGCCAAAACCGTCGAAGTCAGGGTCGTACCAATAGATCTTGCAGCCCGCGGCGCCGAGCTCCTGCGCCTTGTTGTTGCAGTTGTCGTCACCGGCCGTCGCGCACGTCTCTTTGGCGCCGGGATTGACGTTGAAGTTGCCGTCGTTGCAGTCGTCGGACTTGAGCGCGGTCAGCTTCTTCACGGCGTCGGGTTGGCACAGGCAGATCGGCGTTGAGCCCTTGGACCCGTAGCCATCGGAGTCGCCGTCGTAGTAGTAGCTGGTGCACCCCTTGGCGCCGGCCTCACCCACCTTTCCGTTGCAGTTTTCGTCGACGAAAGCCTTGTCGCACACCTCGGGCGCGTGCGGATTGACCGCCTTGTTGTTGTCGTTGCAGTCGCCGCCGCCCTTGGGACAGACCTTCGGCGTCCCCTTCACCTTCTTGAGCTTGCCGCACGAGCCATCGCCATCGACGTCGCAGCCCTCGTCGATCTTGCCGTTGCAGTTGTTATCGATGTCGTCGCAGGTCTGGTCGCTCAGGCCGAGCTCGTGAAACGGCGAATGCTTGCTGTATTCGGTATCGGTGCACGCCTTCCACTTGCCCTTCTTGCACAGCGACACGGGCTTGAGCGCGCCCTTGCACACACCCTTTTGGTTCTCGCATGGAGGCCGTTTGGCGGCGAGCTTCGGGTCGCTCGCGTCCACGAGCTTGTTGCAGTCGTCGTCTTTGCCGTTGCACAGCTCGACGGCGTCCGGATGGACCTTAGCATCCTTGTCGTTACAGTCTCCGCCGCCTTTTGGGCAGATTTTCGGGTCGCCCTTGGTGTCCTTGGCCGCGTCGCAATGGCCGTCGCCGTCGTCGTCACAGCCCTCGTCGATCTTGCCGTCGCAGTTGTTGTCGGCGCCGTCACAGCTCTTTTCAGATTGCGCGTTTTCGTACGCACCGTGATGGGCGAAATACGCCGCCGTATCGCAAGCGAGCCACTTGCCGTTGTTGCACTTGCTCGCAGGTCGCAGCGACCCGGCACAGACGCCCTTTTGATTGCCGCACTTGGGCGCGACGTCCTTGAGCTTGAGATCCGCGGCGTCCACCTGGCCGTTGCAGTCGTTGTCGATCCCGTCGCAGACCTCTTTGGCGCCAGGATGAATCGCCTTGTCCTTGTCGTTGCAGTCAAAGCCAAGCTTCTTGCAGACCGATGGGTTGCCCACAATCGTCATCTTGTCGGAGCAGTGGCCGTCCCCGTCGACGTCGCAGCCATCGTCGATGCCGGCCTTGCAGTCGTTGTCGATGTTGTCGCAAAGCTCGGTCGCGCCGGGATTGACGAACTTGTTGTTGTCGTCGCAGTCGCCGCCGCCCTGGCCGCAGATCTTGGGCGCGCCTTCCATCTTCATGAGCACGTCGCAGAAGCCGTCGCCGTCGTCGTCGCACCCCTCGTCGACCTCACCGTCGCAATCGTCATCGAGATCGTTGCACCGCTCGCCCTTGCTGCCGTCATTGCTGCCGCCCGCCCCGGTTGAACAGACCGCCACGCCCGCGACACCGTCTTTGCACTCGACGATGCCTTTCTTGCAGATGCCGATGCCGCCACACGCCGCTCCGACCGGCAGCTTCTTGCCGCCAGCGCCGACGGTGAAGTCTTCGTCCGTGCTCCCATCGCAGTCGTTGTCCTTGCCGTCGCACGACACTTCGGTCGTGGCTTCGTACAGCTTGACCCCGGCGTAGTCGCACGACCACGACCCCTTGATGCACGTGGCCTTGGCCCCGCCAGCGGCGCAGACGCCTTTGTCGAAACACTTGGCCGCTTTCGGATCGAGCTCGTTGGCCTCGTCCGTGGCGCCGTCACAGTCGTTGTCCGCCCCATCGCAGAGCTCGACGTTGCCGCCGCCGGTACTGCAAATCGCCGCCTTCCCGTCCTTGGCGCAAACGACCTCGCCGCCGGCACACGCGCCCGCTCCGCATGGTTTTCCGATGGGTTTGGTCACGCCGAAGTCGTTGTGGATGTAGCCCTCATCGGTCTCGCCGTCGCAGTCGTTGTCCTTGCCATCGCACACCTCGGTCGCCGGGACGGGCGCGTCGCAAGCCGAGAGTCCCTTGTCGGTGCAGGTTCGCTGACCGCCGCAGGTTCCAAACGCGTTCTTCGTCGTGCACTTGGTCGCAAATCCGCCCGCCGTCGCCTGCTTGCTGCAGCTGCACGTGCCGTTGTCGGGCCTGCATTGTTCAATCGTGCTGCCGCCGATCGACAGCTTCGTGCACGAGAACCCGGTCGGGCAGTTGCCTCCGTTCGCGCATCCGTAGCCGCAGAACGAGCCGACCAGGCTGCCGTCGGGACCGTCGATGGGAATGCAGCGGTGAACGCCGATTTCCGCGCCCAACTGCTCGCAATCACCGTCCTTGGCGCAGGGCCGGCACAGGGTCACGTACGGCGCCGCGCAGATGAACGTCAGATCGCCGGTGGAACCCTTGACTCCGACGCATTGCCAGTCGCCCGGGCAGTCTTCGACGCACAGCTTGCTGCACTGTTTGCCTTCGGCCGTTTCGACGCAGTAGCCGCTGTTGCAGTCGGCATTGCCCTTGCACGGACATCCCCACCCGCCCGGGTCGTCGCACTTGATCGGGCCAGTGTCGGCGGCCGCGTCGGCGTCATCGACCTGTTGGTTGGAGTCGGCGACATCGGCTTCGACCACATCGTCGCCGGTGAAATTCGGCCCCGCATCCGGGACGTTGAAGACCAGCGTGTCGTTGGCGGGAGTCGACTCCTCGCCCGGTTCGTCCGAACACGCGACCGCGAGCGCTGCAGCAACAGCGATCGGAACGATCGTACGAAGCCATGAGCCCGCGAGCTCAGGGCGGGCGCTTGGACGGTTCATCATCGCGATCCGGCAGGGGATTCCAATCGGCGTCACAGCCACGATGGTAGCAGATCTCGATCGCCCGCGTGGGAGCCGTAGCCGATCCCGGACGGGTTATGTACATACTCCTTCTTGCAACCTTCAGTTTGAGCCCGACAACGGCTTTAGAGGCGGGAACGACCGGACGCTGCGGCGCCGGCGGGAGTCGACACATGTTCAAGTCCTCCATAGCGATTGTGATCCTCGCCACCGTGCTGGGCATGGGCAACCTCGGGTTTGCGCAGACCTGGCAGCTGCAGCGGCACGATTCGAACAACTCCTCGTTCACCGAAGGCAAGGGCAAGATCACCGTCCCGGCGCTGAAATGGCGCCTCTTTTTGGGCGGCAGCGCCACCGGATTGCGTCCGCTGGATGCCGATCTTGACGGCTATGACGACGTGTTGGCGATCGAGGCCGGCGCCGCCACCGCGCGGGGCACCGACGGAACCGTTCTGTGGCGCACAGCTTCGCTTGGAATCGACGCGTGCCCGGGCCGCGGGGATGTGGATGGCGATCAGCTCGATGAACTGCTGTGCCGCACCCCAGCGGGCGTCGTGTTGGTGTCGACAACCACCGGAAAGACCGTGTGGGCGCCCAAGGACGGCGCTTTTAAGTACCGCGCGTTCATGGCGCTTGCGGACTTCGACGGCGACGGCCTGGCCGAGGTCGCGGTGGCCAACGGCGGCTCGTATGGCCAATCCCTCGGCGGCAAGACCCGCATCTTTACGTTCAAGTCCGGCGCCAAGGAGCTGGCGGTGACGTCGGATACCACCGCCCTCGGCGACAAGGTCTTTGCGCATGAGCAGCTGGTTGTGGACGTCGACGGCGACGGGCTGCCCGATGTGTTCAGCGCGCTGGCGACCGAGAAGAACGGCGGACGGGCGTTCGCATGGTCCGGTTTGACCGGCAAAGCGCTGGGTCATTCCGCAGACCTCGGCATCGTCCGCTGTGATGACGCGGTGAGCCTCCCCCAGAAAAACGCCAACCCTGTCGTCATTTGCGTCGCCGACCGCCTAACGTCCGGCCTCAAGAACAACCAGCGCGCCGTCGCGGCGTTTCAGCTTGTCGGCAAGGAGATCAAGCGCCTTTGGATCGTCAACGCCGGCGATCCCAAGAAAAACGCGATTCGGGCGCCCGCCGCGGCAATCGGCGACCTCGACGGCGACGGCAAAGCCGAGGTCATCGCGTCGACCCGCACCGCGTCCGGGTGGCGGCTGCGCGCGTTCGATGCGTTGTCGGGCTCGATGCTCCACGACCTACCCGCGACATCTGGCCTCGGCTACGCGCTGACGAACGCATGGTCGATGGCCGGTTCGAAGAAAGTGCTGCTGCTCGCCGAGAAACGCGGCACGAAGGCCACGATCGAAGCGTTGCCGCACGCCTTTGTGCTGTGGTCGCGAAGCCTGGGCTTCCAGGCAATGGGGGAGCTGACCAAGGGGCGCTACGCCGCGGTCCGCCCCAAAGCCGTGCCCGCGACCGTGTTCCCGCGTCCCAGCCAACTGCTCACTATCGACGGACTCGACACGGCCGGGCACTTGCTCCGCACAGCCGACACCGATGGCGATGGGTTCGACGACGCGGTTGCGCTGCTCGCCGTCACGCCGGACGGACAGGCGAAGGTCACAGCGTCGGGAACGCTGGCGGCGAGCCCGATGGCGCGCGTCATGTTGCGCAAGGGCGACCTGAAACTCCCCGCGATCCTGCTCGGCAACGGCGAAACCGAGCTGCTAGACAGCAAACTCCAGCGCATCAACGACGGTGACAAAGATGGGGTCGCGGATCTGCGCTACGGCGGACAAACAAACCCGTACGTGATCGTGGATCGCGACCCGAAAGGCGGCGCGACCGCTATGGCCGTGAGCGCGGGCTCGTGGGTGTGGATGCTGGACGCGGCCAAGGCCGGCCCGACCGACGCGCCGGTGCAACGCTTCAAAGACCGGTTCCGCGGCTGGGTGCGCGCCAACCTCGCCGACGTCAACGGCGACGGCAAACTCGACCTGCTCGTGCGTCACAGCGGCGCAGACGGCCGCCCCTGGCTGACAGCGTTCGACGGGACCAAGCTCGCGTCGAAAACCGCCCTTTGGACCTTCAAACACGCCAATGAAAGCATGAACTGGGCGCGGTGGACCGAAGGGGACGCGTTTGCGTTGCACGACGTCAACGGCGATGGCGCGATCGACGTGATCGCGTCGTTCACAACGCCCATCAACCCGGCACCCGAGGGCACGTTCTTCCGCGTTCTCGACGGTAAAACCGGCAAACTGATGTGGCCTGCATCCGCCGAGTGCGCCAGCGCCATGGCCGGCCGACCGATCGCCATCGACACGTCCGGTGCGTCGCCCGTCGCCGTCGCGTCGGCGTATGTTTACCGGTGGCGCTGCGACCTCAAGACCGGCAAGCAGCTCAACTACGTGCAGCAGGGCAACGTGACGTACGGCATCCCGATGCTCTTCGACCTCGACACCAAGCCGCCGCTCGACCCCATCATCGCATCAGGCGCAGGCGGCATCGGCGCCTACGTCGGCCCCAAGTTCGGGCAACTGTGGACCGACAAGAGCTCGCTCTATTACCACCGCCGGGCCGTCGCCTGGACCGACGGCAAGCTGCCCCGCGTGGTGACGACAAAGCACGGCACATCCGCCCTGCGCGCGCTCAGCGGCAAGACCGGCAAACCCATCTGGGACCGTGGCTACGCCGCCGGAAAAGCGCTGCCGCCGGGGACACAGGCGCCAGGCGGCGTGACCAACGATGGCCTCATCGGTGTGCGCAACCTGGACGGAACGGGCAAGTCGGCGTTGCTCTTCTCGACGACGGAAGGCCGGCTCTATGCGGCCCGTGCCCTGACCGGCGATGTCGTCTGGTCGCTCGCTTTCTCCGGCACTGTCGCGGGCACAATCGCCGCGGATCTCGACGGTGACAACCTGCTCGAGGTGGTTGTGGGCACCCCTGACGGGTACCTCTCCGTGCTCGGGCAGGACGCGCTGAAGCCGCCCGCATGGGTGCGCGAAAACGCGGGAACCGGCCCGGCCCTGACCGACGCGGCCGACCTCGACTTCCAGGAGACGACCGACGCCGTCCACGTCAACTGGGCCAAGCTCGACAAGGCCGATGGCTACGCGATCCGGCTGCTCGACCAGGACGGGGCCGTCGTGAGCTCGCTCAAGGACGTCGGCAACGTGACCGGGACGACGGTCAACAAGCTTCACCTGCAGCCCAACACGCTCTACCGAGCTGAGGTGCTGGGCTACACGAAGGCGGGCGCCAGCCGCTCCTTCTCCGGTCCACGGGCGTCCGACGGCGTCAAGGTCGTGGACCTGTCAGCGCCACACATCACCAACTTCCGCGCGGAGCCAGCGACAGTGTCGCGCAAGGTCTTCACGACCGTCCTCAAGGCCGACCTGTCCGACAAGACGCGCCTCGCGAGCGCCCGACTCACGATGCGAGATACCAGCGGAAAGTTGGTCTATCGCTTCCAGAAGCCGCTCGCGACGGCCACCTACAAGCTCAATCACACGTGGATCATGCGGGTCGACGCTCCGAACATCGTCGGGCCACCCGACGGCAAGGTGCTGCCGGCTGGTCGCTACAAAGTAGAGCTGCTGGTCAGCGACTACGGCGGCCACCTCGCCGGCGCGGAGCTCGAGGTGCTGATGTGCGCAGACGACGAGGCGCCCAAGTCAGATGGGACCTGTGGACCACCCGGTGTGCGCGATGACGGCAAGCGCAAAGACGCGGAAAAGACGCAGACCAAACAGCCCTCGGACGAAGAAAACGGCTGCAGCGCGCGCACCAGGCCAGTCGGTCCGGGCCAATCCATCGCCTGGCTGCTCCTGGTGCTGCTCGCGACCACCATCTTGATCGCGGTCCGGCGCGCCGACTCCAACGGCGACGCGGTCTGCTACGATGCGCCCGACCTCGATCCCAGGTGATTCTGTGGCGACAGCGAAGACCAGCAAGCGCACCCCCAAGGCGCGAACGATCGCCGCAGGCAGGGCGCTGCGACACCACCTGGCCGACGAGGCGTTGTTGCCTGTCTACCTGGTCACAACCGCATCCGCGCCGCCCGATCGCCGTCGTCGGCAAGCCCCGCCACCGGCCGACCCGGGCGAACTGATCGCCGCGCGGCGCGCGATCGAGAACATCGCGCTCAAGGGCTGCGACCGCAGCGTCGACCACGCGCTCATCGACTACACCGACGACAACAGCGGCATCGGCGTGCACGCCGTGATCGCCAACGAGGCGCGATCGACCTCGCTTTTCGGCAGCCGCCGCGTCGTGAGCGTCACCCACGCCGACGGCCTGGATTTCGACAAGGCGCCCAAACGAAAACCGCGGAAGAACGCCAAGAAGAAGCGCGCGCCCAAGGGCGGCGACCCGCTCGAGCTGCTGCTCACGTCCCTGCCGACCGGGGGCAACCCGCCGATCGTGATCATCCTGCAGGCCGAACGATTCGATCGACGCAAGCGCGCGTTCAAAGAGCTGGCAGCCCGCGGGGCGATCGTCGAAGTCGAGCCGCCGAGCCCACGATCGTTACAAGCCCACATCGAAGAGGTCGCGCGGGCGCACAACATCCGCGTCGACCGGTCCGTTGCTCAGCGGCTTTGGGACCATCTTGGCGGCGGCGACCCCGCGCGTTTGCGACAGACGGCCGATCGGCTCTTGCTCGATGTAGGCGTCGGCGGTCACCTGACGGGCGCAGCCGTCGACGACTTGGTGCCGTTCGATCGCGAGTCCCAGGTCTGGGCCATCACCGACGCGATCACGGCGCGCGACATCACCCGTGCGCTAACTGTCGTTCACTTGTTGCTCGAACACGGCGAACACCCGCTGGTGATCGTCGGTTCGCTCGCGTCGCACTACCGGACGCTCATGCGCGTCGACGCGGTGATGCAAGAAGGCCTGCATCGACCGGATGACATCGCGAGCCGCCTGAAACTGCACCCCTTCCGCACGCGCAAGCTCTGCGAACAGCTCACGCGAATGCGCAAAGGGACGCTCGAGCGGGCGGTGCAGACGGTCCACGAGGCCGACCTCGCGCTCAAGCAAACGTCCATCGGAGATCGCAAGAATGCGGAGCGGCGCTGGATCGAACAGCTCTTGATCGCGCTCATTCGCAACCGCAGATTGCGCGTTTCGAGGGGCGCAGTGGCGGCGTCGGCATCGGTCTGAAAGGGCCACTGCGCGCCGACAGCGATCCGCGCAACAGGTTGGGAATACAACGTGTTCCCGTGCGCTTGTAGGGGCTACGGACCGCCGTTATAGTACGCGCCCCTTACACGGGGGATCCAGAGCAGTCCCGCGTTCAGAGCCCAAGGAAAGACAGATGAAGAAGGAACAGGCCTACATCCTGTTCGTCGCGGTATTCGTCATCGGCTACATCGCCGGTCGCGCGACGTCGAAACAGCCCGCAGCCCAAGCCGTCGCAGCCGCCCCCGTTGGCGTCGCGGCGAACCCGGGTGCCGTCGCTGCAGCTCAGCCCGGTGCGGTTTCCCCCGCGCCGCCTCCGGTCGCAGCACCGCCGGCCGCACCTCCGCCTCCCGCGCCGCCGCCGCCACCCGCCGCGCCCAAGCCCGACCAGGTCTGGCGCGTGAAGATCCACAGCACCGACCCGACATTGGGCAAGGACAGCGCGCCCGTGAAGGTCGTCATCTTGTCGGGCTTTGGCTGCCAGGCGTGCACCGATTTCTGGAACGACGCCAAGCGCGTGTACGACGAGTACAAGGGCAAAGTGCAGTTCCGCTTCAAGCACAAGATCATCCCGCCGCAGCATCCCGACTCGGTCGAGGCCGCTGAAGCCGCGATGTGCGCCCACAAGCAGGGCAAGTTCTGGGCCTTCCACAACAAGCTGATGGACAACCCGTTCAACATCGGCCGCAGCGCGCTCGAGGGTTACGCCAAGGAGCTCAAGCTGAAGTACCGCAAGTGGAAACGCTGCCTCGATTCGCACGAGACGTACGGCATTCTCACGCGCGACTCGGTCATCGCCAACGAGACAGGCAGTCACTCCTTCCCCAACATCCTCGCCAACGGCATCCGCATCGGTAAGCCGAAGGATTACACCAACCTCAAAGCGCTCGTTGAGAAGGTGCTGAAGAAATCCGAGGAGCTCACGTCGAAGGGCACCGCGCCCAAGGACGTCTACGACCGCATGATCTCGGGCGGCAAGTTCTTCCCGCAGACCGAAGGCCGTCGCCTCAGCTTCAACACCAAGAACAGCCCGACGTTTGGCCCGCGCGACGCCAAAGTTGAAGTCGTCGTGTTCGAGGACTTCCAGTGCCCCTTCTGCAGCAAGCTGGCGCCGAACCTGAAGCTCTTCGCCAAGAAGAACCCCAAGAAGGTCAAGATCGTCTACAAGCACATGCCGCTCAACAGCATTCACCCCGAAGCTCAGCTCGCGTCAGAAGCGGCCCAGGAGGCGGACGCGCAGGGCAAGTTCTGGGAGTACCACGACAAGCTGTACGAGAATCAGCAGGCGCTCAAGAAGGACGACCTCATCCGCTACGCCAAGGAGATCGGCCTGAACATGCCGCGCTTCATGGACGCGTTGTCGTCGCGCAAGCACAAGGCGTTCGTTGACGCCGACTCGCAGGAGGGCAGCCGCGCCGGCATTTCGGGCACGCCGAGCGTGTTCATCAACGGCATGAAGTACGCCGGCCCGCGCGGATACCCGCCCGCAGGTCTGGACGGCGTGGCGCGCTTGTACATGGGCCTGTAGCCGAGCGCCGGCTTTCGCCGCGATATCTCGCAACACGCGCCTGCAAGGTGTCGACCGACCCGCCGCGAGCCCGGCTCGTGCCTCTTGCGCTCTTTGGCGCAGTGACCGCGATTTCATTCGCCGCGATCTTCTTTCGAAAAGCCGCGTCAACCCATCCGCTCGGCGCGTCCGCCGTGCGCCTCGCCATCGCGGCCGTGTTGCTGGCGCCGTGGTCGATTCGCGCGCTTCGGGCCGCAAACCTGGGCGCTGCTGAGCTTCGTGCCGCGGCCGCTGGAGGCGCGCTGTACGCCCTTCATTTCGGGTCGTGGGTGTGGTCGCTGGGACTCACGACCGTCGCGGCGTCGGTGACGCTGGTCACGGCAACCCCTTTGCTGCTCGCGATCGTGTCGCTCATCACCGGTCGCGACCGCCCCGATTCACACCTCTGGCTCGCCCTCGGCCTCGCGCTGATCGGCGTTTTGCTCATCGGTGGCGCCGACTTCGGGTCTTCGCCCGACGCCCTCCTCGGCGACGCACTCGCGTTGTTGGGCGCCGCTGCCATGGCCGGTTACATGATCGTCGCTCGGGGACTTCGGCCCGACCTCAATGTGCTCGGCTTCATGGGCGTGGTCTGTGGCTCAGGTGCGGGGGTCTTGGTCGTCGTCGCGCTGGCAACCGGCGTGTCGCTCGCTCCGTCATCCACCGAAGCGCTTGTCTACCTCGGCCTCGCCGCGTTGTTGCCGCAAATCGTCGGCCACGGATTGCTGACCTGGTCGCTGCGTCACACGACACCGGTCGTCGTCGGGATCGCGACGGTCGGGGAGCCAGTTGGGGCGTCGATTCTCGGCTACTTGTGGCTCGATGAAACCGTGCAACCAACCGTCGCTATCGGCTGCGCAATCGTCTTGGGCGCGGTCGTGCTTGCGGCCACCAGGCGACGTCGGGCGCCGAGCTGATTGCAGAGAAAGAGGAGCTATCCGCACAGAGAAGACCAGCTATTCGGTCGGTTTGGGCAGCACTTCGAGGCTGACGCGGACATCCCTTTTTCGCGGCACTTCACAGCCACGCACCGTGCACTGCTGGTAGTGAAACGGGATCGTCACCGTGCGATCACCGGGCTGCACACCGGGCGCGATGTGCACCGTCAGGCCAACGATGAACGGCTTGTCGTATGACGGCAGCGGTTTGGACCGACCCGGCAGCTCGACCAGCCCTCCCTTGGGCCAAACGGTCTTCCTGGTGACGAGCATTCCCCGCTTGGGCGCGTCGATCCACGCCGGCATCAAATCCTGCTCTTCGGCGCCATGGGCGACAACGTAAAAACCCTCAATAACACGCACTTGAACGTCGATTGTAAACATATCGCCTGGCGTTACCCGGATGATCTCGGGGCCCAGCGCCACAACCGCGTTGCGCGCGAGTTTGTCCTGCAGCCGCGCTTGCCTTTCCGCTCGCGACGCCGCCGCGGATCCGCATCCCCAGGTGCCGACGACGAGCATGCCGGTCACAACCGCGGTCAGGAGTTGTCGCGCGCGCCGATCCATGGTCAACGGCGTCTTGATATCGCGCTGAGTCATCGGCTGCATGGCGTCATGATAGCCGCGCCCGCACGCTTGCCGTAGTTTCGGCGCGAATTCTCGGCTCAGCGGCAGCCCGCTTTGCGATGGCCTCGACGTTTGGGCTTCTTCGAGATGACGAGGCACCCGGTGAGCTGGCTGCGCATGGCGCGCACGAACGCCTGGGTACCGATCCAGCGCGGTCCACGATCCACGTCCATGACGTACACGCGCTTGTTGCCGCGTCCCAGCTTCGCGATCGGCGAGTGGTGCGTCGTGCCATCGGGCAGCTTCCATCGACACGTCATGATACGCGCGGGATCGGCTTGCACGGATTTGAGGAGCGCGACGAACCGCTTCCTGGACGGAGCGATCGTCTTCTTCACACAGAATCCGCGCCGCGCGCCTTTGGGTCGGTAGCGCTGCAGAAACCCCGCCAACCGTCCCAGCGACATCCCGTTGCGGCTGACACGTGATGCCTTACGCAGCGTGCGTTCGGTGATGGTTCGACCGGTCAGCGCCCCGATGGCCATGCGCGCTGTCGCCATCGAACACGAATAGGGTGTCTGCTGGACGGAGTAGTACTTCTCAAGCCGCTGGTGGTCCGTTTTCGACGCCGCCCGCGCATCCATCGGCGCCACGATGACCGCAACCCCCACGGCCAAGACGAGCGTTCTGGCTACCAACGAAGCACGCCGATGCCGAGCCCGATCCCCCACACCTCGCCGGTCTCGTTGGGGATATCGAGGTAGATTTCGGTCGCGACTTCCAGCTCGTCGTTGAGCATGCGGTTGTAGCCCATGCCAATGCCATCGACCTGGAACGTCGCCTGGTTCGTGTCTGGATTCTGTCGCCACCGCCAGAGCGCTTGGATCAACCACTGTTCTGTGTCCGGTATCGCGGTGATGTACGCGCCCGTCGTCAGGCGCATCCACGGCGCGAAGGTGTAGGTCACGGTCTCGTTCAGCTCGTCGTCGTACGCGATCTTCGTGCGGCCGGTGACGATCTCCTGCACGACGCCAAACAGGCCCCAGTCATTCATCTCTTCGTCGTGGTCGTAGTTGAATTCCAGCCCGGGAGTCACCGCGAAACCGCTGTTGAGCTCAGCGGCTGGATGAAAGAGCAACGGCTGCGGACCAGCGCCGCCCGTTCCTGCGTCGAGCATCAGGTCGATCGACACGTGCGGCGAGTTGTAGACCGTGTACAGCAAGCCGAATCCGGTCCGCCCGTAGCCGTCGCCAAAATAGGGGTTGCTGCGGCCAGCGAGCGACAGGTAGCCGGTAAACCCCTCGGCCAGGCCGAACGCCATGGCGCCGCCGGAAACAACCTGTTGCTGCAAGAGCGGTTTGTTCACGCCGTAATAGCCAACGAAGAACTCAAAATACATCGCGCCGTGGTCGATGGTCTCGTTCGTGTCGACGGCGAACGCAGGGGACGACACGGTCCCCAACGCAACGACCAAAGCTGCGACGATCGCGACGCGACGCATGGAATGGATGGTGTTTGCGGCATTCACGCGCGGTCCAGACTCTGCCGATTACACGCCGACGTACGGCACCATTTGGGCGGGCGAACCGGCCCACCTCGTCCGCGCGGGCAGCGACTCGCCCTTCATCAGCAGCGACAGGCCATCAAGACACGCTCGCTCGCCCATCACCGACCCGTAGAGCGCAACCGCCATCGGGCCGATGGTCGCGCCGTTGCCGATATGCAGGCCCGCCATCTTCATCACCCGATCCTCGAAAAGGTGCGTCTGCACGGTCGCACCGTAATTGATGCACGCGTGGTCGTCGATGTCGACGAGATCGAATTCGGTGACCTCGATGGTGTCGATGTAGACGCCCTTGCCGATGCGCGATCCCATGGCTCGAAGCAGCGGCGCCATCCACGGCGTGCCCAGCAGGAACCGGGACAAGAACGGGTAGGTGACGTTTTCCCACAGCGCGTTGATCAGCTCGCTCAACCACACGTGGGGATGCCAGAGCGGCAGGTTTCGCTCGACGTATTTGCCCACAAGCGCCCACTTGGCCGCGACCACAACGCCCGAGGCGAAGATGCCAGCGAAAAGGACCACAAGCGGCGCGGCAAGTACGTAGCCCACGACGCCGAGCCGATTGCCCATCGCCGCCAACACAAAATACGAAATGACGAAGACGCACATCGACAGCGCGGGTGGCAGCCCGATCTTGAACAGCTCGACGATCCCGCGCGCGAAGACGAGATGGCGGGGCGGATGGAACGTCTCCTCATCGGCGAACGACGCGCTTTTTTGGCGACGGGGCAGGGCCATCGGCGGCGAACCCAGCCACACCAGGTGACTTGATGTCGCCGCGATATCCGAGTCTGGCGGACGGCTCACCAGGCCGACGAGTTGGCCGGACGGAACGTCACTGGAGGCCGGAAGGAGCGCGCTGTTGCCGACAAAGCTGCGACGCCCGATTCGGGCACCGCCCACCGCGACAACTCCGTTGTGGACGCGTTGCGGACCGACGCTTACGGAATCGGCGATGAACGACTCGTCGCCAACTTCGAGCAGATCGGTCGAGAGGTGATCCACCGTCGAAATCTCGGCCCGGCGACCGATACGGGCGCCCATCATCCGCAGCCATGGCGGCAACCAAATCGTGCCGTAGATCGGCTGCACAACCATCAAGCTCGACTGCACCAGCGCGTCGACCAGCCATTTGCGGATGTACATCGTCGAGTGCACGGGCCACGCCCCGGGTTCGATGCGACCGAGAACTATCCACTTGGTCGCGGCGACAAGGCCGAGGAAACACGCCACAAACAACCAGGACCCGGGCAACGAAGCGGCAACGGCGGCGCCGAGACCGGCAGAGACCCACGCTTCGAACATCAGCCAGACGGTCGGGGTGACCGCGATCACGGGGACCGCCAGGACCCACGCCAAAGCCACGGCGAACAGGCCATACCAGCCGATGGTGGGGGTCGACCTCTCGGCGTTTTCCGTTCCAAGAGGGGGCGCCTCAGCCACGGCGCGGGCCGGGGCGCCGTGCCAATAGTCGCCGGCGGGTACGGTTTGGCCGGGCCGCAACAACGACAGCTCGCCAAGCCGCGCGCTATCTTCAAGCCGCGTGCTGTGCGAGACGACCGAGCGTGCGCCGACAAAGCAGCCGTCCCCAACCGAGATCGGCCCAACCCGCAAAATACCGTCCCGCACCTCGTAGGCCATCATGTGAGCGTCGCCACCGATGCTGCTCGCGGCGCCGATGCGCACCAAGTCGAACGCGCGGAATCGATCGCTGTCGATGTGCACGTCAGGCCCGATATCCGCGCCCATCCAGCGCAGATAAGCCGCCATCCACGGTGTGCCGCGAAGCAGCCGCATGGGGACCAGGTCGACAACGCGGCAAACGAACCAAAAACGCAGGTAGTAGCCGCTCCACAACGGCCACTGTCCGGCCTCGAAGCGACCGATTAGCGCCCACTTGGTCGCGATCGAAACGGCAACAAGCAGGACCGGTAGCGCGAGCAGCCCTGCACCGGAAGCGACAAGCCACGCAACCGCGTCGATGGCCGGAAAAAGCCGGTCGAGTAGCCATGGGACGAGCAGAGCGAGTGAAAAGAGCCCCAGCAATGGGTACAGGGCCGCGGCCTGGATGGCGGCGGCCCGCGCGATGGAGCGGCGCTCGGGTTCGGGGGCGACGGCCATCACCCGAATGGTCTGGCGAACCGGCGCCGCGCCATATGTCTTGTCGATGTGGACGGCGAGCTCGGCGATGGTCGGGAACCGGTAGATGGCTTCGATCGACAGCCCGTCCATGCCCGGCTCGTTGCGCAGACGCGAAACGGCGCGTGCGGCGAGCAACGAGTGACCGCCAAGGTCGAAGAAGTCGTCGTGAATGCACACGGGCGATGGGCCAAGCAGCTCGGTGATGACGGACTGCAGCACGCGTTCGGTGGCGTTGCGAGGTGCGACGTACGATCGGTCGTCGACGATCGCGCACTCTTCGGGCGGAGGCAGGCGGCGGCGGTCGACCTTTCCGCTGGGTAGCGACGGCAGCTCATCCATCGCGGCGAAAACGGACGGAACCATGTAGCCGGGCACGAGGTCGCGGAGAGTCGCGCGCAACCCGGAGGCGCTTAGAGCCGCTCCGGCGGCGGCGACGAGATATGCGACGAGCCGTTTGATGCCGTCCTCTTCGCGCACAGTGACGACGGCGGCTGCGACGCCATCACAGCCCAAGAGGATGGACTCGATCTCGCTGAGTTCGACGCGGTAGCCGCGGATCTTGACCTGGTTGTCGACCCGGCCTTCGAACTGGATGCGGCCGCGGTCGTCGTAGCGGCCCACATCACCGGACCGGTACACGCGCTGGGCAAGCCCATCGCCAATCTCAAATGGCGGCGCCACAAAACATGTCGCGTTCAGCTCATCGCGCCCCACGTAGCCGTCGGCCAGGCCGGGGCCCGCAATGCAAATCTCGCCGGCGCAACCGAGGGGGACCGGCCGCTGCGCCTCGTCGAGCAGGAAAACGCGGTAGTTCGGCACAGGCACGCCGATGGTGACGACGTCATCGGGATGACAGCGCGCATGCGTGGCGATCACGGTCGCTTCGGTGGGGCCGTACGTGTTCACGACAAGCCGATCGGGGCGATACCAGCGCCGCAAGAGCTCCGTGGGGCAGAATTCTCCGCCGAGGATGAGCAAGCGCAGCGACGGAACGTCATCTTGCATCATCGAGAGTTGGGTGGGGACCGTCGACCAGGCTGTGACGCGTTGGCGGCGGAGGAAACCGGCGAGCTCCGGGCCGCTCATCGCGACATCGGCATCACCCACGACGAGCGTGCCGCCCATGTAGAACGCCAGCCATAGCTCTTCAATAGAGGCATCGAACGCGAGCGAGAACCCCTGGAAGACCCGATCGTCCGCCCGCGAATCGTAGACATGGTGGGACGCGCGAACGAGGTTGGCCGCGGCGCTGTGAGAAATCTGCACCCCCTTGGGGACGCCGGTCGAGCCGGACGTATAAATGACGTAGGCGGGGTCGCTGGGGATGGGCGCCCGATCGTCGGCGAACACGGGATCGGACGCGGACAGTCTCGTCGCCGGGAGTTTTTCAATGGCCGCCTGATCGCGATCCAGCAGCACAACGGCGGATTCGCAGTCGTCGAGCATTCCGCCGAGCTCGGTGACCGTGATCATGGCGGACACGGCCGCGTCCTGGTTGATAAAACGAGCGCGGTCAGCGGGAAACGCCGGGTCAATGGGAACGTAGGCAGCGCCGGCCTTCATCGCGCCGAGGATCGCAGCGTACGGAAGCAATCCGCGCGGCAACCACAGCGAGACCTTGTCCCCGGTACGTACGCCGACACAGCGAAGGTGGCGCGCGATCCGGTTCGCGTCGGCCTCGAGCTCCGCATAGGTCACATCGATGCCGCGATACGTCAGCGCCGGGCGGTTGGCGGCTCCGTCGACGGTCGCGTCGAACAACTCAAAGAGGCAGATGTGCGCGGCGAGATCCCGGCGGAACGCCTGCCCGCTGAAGCGGCGCAACACGTCTGCTTCGTCGCTGCCGATGATCTCGATCGAGCTGATCGCACTCGTGTCGTCGGCGGCGATCGCCTTGAGGGTCCTCTCGTAGTGGCCGGCAACGCGCGGCTGGACGGCGAAGAAGCTGGCCGAGGGAGAGACGGAAACATCGATTCGCAAACCATTGCTGGTGTCGACGGTCGCGGAGAGCAGCGTCCGGTCGTGGTCGACGTCATCGATGTGAACGCAAACCTGGCCAACGCGGGCGCACACGGCGATCAACTCGGCAGGCTGCGCCCGCAAGACCTCTTCGAAGGCTGCCGCCACCGCTGCAAACGTGACATCTCTGGCGGTCGGGATAGCGACCGAGACCTCACAGGCATGGGCTGTGATCCGAGCCTGCAGTTCGTCGTCGGGCTGACAACCACGATACCGCCACGCAAGGGCCGCCGCGGCGCAACCATGGCCCACGATCGCCGCCGACCACGCGCGAACGGCCGCCCCTGGCAGCGCCTTCGACGGGGTCAGGGCCGTGCTCATGGTCGCCTTGTGGTTGTAGCCGACGTCGAACGCCATCGCGCCTCCTGTTCATTGGACACCCAGCGCGCGCGCACCCGCAGCCTCGTCTACATTTGCCACGACATTTTCGTTTTCGGTTTTCGTCGACGCCACGGGTCCGATATGTAAGGCCGGCTCCACGACGCGGCCACCGACCACGGAGACGCCATGAATCGCCCTGCCAACCACCACGCATTCTCAAGCGCCCAATGGCTCGTCATCTGCGTCGCGTCTGTCTCGACATTGGCTTGCAGTACCACGGTTGAATCCGAAGGGGCCAAGCAGAACAAAGCGGCCGGCATTCCGTACGTCGCGGTCGCTGGGGGAGCGGACGGAGAGATCGGCGCGTACGACGTGGCGGTCACTGACGCGGGTGAAGCGATCATCGCCGGGACCGCGCGCGGAACCATCACGCTTGGCAAAAACAAGATCGTGACCGGCGGCAACCAGGCCGTCTTCGTCGCGGCCCTCGATTCCAGGGGCGAGTTTCAATGGCACGCGGTCGCTGCAGGGCAGGGCACCACCACGGGCGACGGGATCGTGCGGGCCGCAAACGGAAGCTCGTTCGTTGGCGGCACGCTGCAGGGCAAAGCCACGTTCGGGGGACACAACGCCGACAGCGGCGTTGGCAAAGCGGCCTTCGTCGCGCACGTCGACAGCACAGGCGCCTTCAAATGGGTCCGAACCGTGACCGGCGCAACGTCGGACTACGGGTTCAGCATCGGTGGCAACGCCAGCGGCGCGACCGTCGTGGTCGGCGATTTCAGCAGCACGGCGGGATCCGGGTCTCAAGAGATCACGAGCGCCGGCGGTAGCGACGGATTCGTGGCCTCGTGGGACGCGAAAGGAAAGCTGCGTTGGCTCCGCGGAATCGGCGGAAGCGGTGAGGACCACATCTATGCGGTGGACGTCGCGCCCGACGGTGGCGCCGTCGCAGCTGGTTCGTTCTCCGGCCAGGCCAAGGCGATGAACTCGGTGCTCACGTCGGCGAGCGGCTCCGATCCGATGATTCTGCGCTTCGACACTTTTGGGCGCGTTTCCTGGGCGCGAACGTTCTCCGGCCAGGGCGACGACGGCGCCGAGCTGCCGCGCTTCGGTCCCGATGGCTCGATCACCGTTGTTGGCTGGCTCGCAAAAGGGCTGACGATCGGGTCGGCCAACCTCGTCGCTGTCGACGACAAGGGCGCGACGTTCGTCACGAGGCTCGACGCCGCCGGCAAGCCTCTCTGGGCCACTGCGCAGTGGACTGCGGACTACGACGCCATCGAGGAGATGGACCTGGCTGTCGACAGCGCCGGACATACGCACATCGCCGGGTACGTCCAAGGCACGGTCAAGATCGGCGCCAAGAGCCGCACCGCTTACGGCAGCCTCGACGCGGCCATCATCGAGTTGGGGACCGACGGCAATGTCACATCCACCGTGCTGGCCGGGTCGGAGAAAGAAGACGGCGCCTACGGGATCGCGTTCGACAAAGCCGGCAATCGCTACGTCGTGGGCGACGTCTCGGGTCTCGCGGAGTTCGGCGGCACCGCGGCGCATCCGGAAGGAACGCTTGGCCTGTTCGTTTGGAAGACCGCGCCCGCGGCTAAGAAATCGCTGTAGACGTCTACCAGACGGGAAGCGTGCCGTACGCCGCGACGTCATTGACGTGCGCTGTGAAGCAAGACGGGTGGCAACTTTTGCGGCCCTTGCTGTCCCAGACATCGACGCAGAATGTGTAGCTACCGGCGACGTCGAGCTTCACGGTGGGCGAACGGACCTTGGCGCTCGGGTAGAGCTTGGCGTTGCTCGAAGGCGGCGCCTGCATGGTCCACGACCACGCGTTGATGACGCCCTTGGCAGACAACGAGTCGTGCGCAGTGAGCTGCATCGACTTGCCGACCTCGGGCATCTCGCCCTGGCTGATTCCGGCGACGGCCTTCGGGCAGCTCGGCTTCTTCGGTTGGCCGCGGCAGAGCACGCTGTTGATGCCCGGCGCCGTGGCGATAACCGTCAGGACTTCGCTATCGATGATGGAGGCGACCGGCGCCTTGGCCGGGCAGTAGGTCACTGCGAGGGCGTGCTTTTGACCCGGGTCAACAAGCACGGCGTTGTTGCCGCCGCCGGTCAGCTGCTGATCGACCCACGGCGAGTCGGCCATTCCGGTTCCCCAAGACACGGAAAACGGCGTGTTAACCTTCGGTTTGACGAATCCGGCCTGCTGCAGGACGACCGGAACATCGCCGCAGTTGCGGGCGTCCACGATGCGTGTGCGACAGGTACCGATGTCCACATGGCCGAAGTCGAGCACCTTGGCGGGCGACAGCTTCAAGCAAGCTGGGGCGATGTTGCCGCGCAACGGAACGGCGAGCGCGATTTCGCGGGTCGGGTCGTTGCTGAGCACACGAAGGACGGCCGTCTCCTGCGTGGTCAATGCTGATTTGTAGCGCACCATCAAGGGCAAGGCGCCGCCCGGGTCGATGGTGAGGGGCGGATCGAAGTCGATCGCCTGCCTGGCCGAAGACAAGGTCCAGTGCGTCGGACCGGATGGGCGCACGGAGAACGAATCGCTGCCGGTCAGCACCATGCGCTCGATGCGCAACTGTGCCGTCCCCGGGTTCTTCAACATGACGGAACGGTTCACGGTTTTGCCGATCTGCACGAACTTCACCGCGATCTGTGACGGCTGCGCGATCAAAAGTGGCGTGCCGCGGCGCTGAACTGGCAGATTCTGCGGTTTGGCGGCTGTGTGGTCCGAGCGTCGTTGGGGTTCGACGGGCTGGGCAAGTGCCGTCTCGCCGCCATCAATGACGCCGACAACAACGCCTCGCTCTGCGACGCAGCCGGCGAGCAACGCGGCCGATACAATCGCAACCACGCACGCGAACGAAGTGGTGGCTGGCACACAGGTGCGCGGCGAACGGCTCGTCGGTCGGCGTGGCGTGGTGCCCGTCATCGCGCCGGCTCCTCGGCGTGGGTCCATACGTGGAGTGGGGTGATGGACCCAGCGACCTGTCCCTGCACCGGCCAGCGTACCATATTCCAACGTCGTTGCATGGAATGCCGGCGGCTCGCCGCAGGCCCGACTGGAAGTCGCTGACTGAGCGATGGGCCGAGTCCGAGCGACCCGAACCCGAACCCGAACTCGCGCCCTCACGGGGTGCCGCTGTGCTTGCGGATGAGGCCGGTGAGCATGGCCGCGACCTTGTCGGCCGCCGCCAGCAGCGGTTCGGCTTCGGCGGGCGGCACCAGACCAGGCGCCGCGGCCAGCTCCACTGCCACCGCGGCGTCGCACGCTTCGGCCCGCGCCTCGTTGAAGCGCTGCCGCTTCTCGCCTGAGTTGAGTCGGTTGGCCCCCTCGCCGATCGGCAGCGCCGGCGCCGTTGCCGACCGCCGCAGTTGATCGGCCAGGTCGCGGCTTTTGATCACCGGTCGGCTGCGGTCGCAACGGCGCGTTTGACAGCGGTCCACATCAAGCTGCCGGGATAGGTTCGCCGGAATATGTCGGCGCGGCGCAGCGCTTCATCGTGGCGGCCGAGCGCGGCCAGGGCCTGAATGCGGAGGGCGTCACGTTCCTCGGCGAGTTGGCCGCGCGGGAATTCGGTCGCGTGCTTTTCCGCGTGGCTGAGCGCGCCGGTCGCAGATCCAGCGACAAGAGCCGCGCGTGCGGCGCGGAGTTGCGCGAGCTCGCGCTTCAAATCGGCGGCCGACTCGGCGACCGGCGGTGCTTCCGGTTCTGCAGCGGGGGCTTCGGGAGCTGGTGCACGGCGCTCGGCAGGGACAGGGCGAGGCTTGGCTGGCTGCGGCGCGGCTTGCTCAGCAGCAGGGCGGGGAGGTTCAGCCGCGGCCACGACCGCGCGCTCGGCCGTACGGTTGCCGGTGCTTTCTGCAACAGTCGGCTGGGTAGGCGCATGTCCAGCGAGAGCTTCACGCTCCGTCTTTTCCGACGGCGCCGTTTCGGCCGTGGCCTTGGGCACAACCGGCGCGATCCGCGCTGGCGCGACGGGCTCCTCAGCTTCCACAACCGCCGGCGCCGGCGTTTCGGTCGTCGCTTCCGGCTCCGGCGCCTGGTTGATCACGCCGACCGCCGCCACCGCGACAAACGCGGCTGCAGCAACCCATTTTCCGACCGCCGCCTTGCCCGCGGTTACCGCTGGCGCAGTCGCCCCGCCACCGGTCCCGGTCGAGGCCGTCGCAGCAGTGCCGCTGGCCGCGATGCTCGTTTCCACGTTGGACCAAACGCGCGCCTGGACCTCCGCAGAGGGGTTGGGCGCGGCTCGTTCCGCATCCAACAGGGCCTGGAGATCGGCGTCCAGGCGTTCTTCGGGGACGCTCATCACGACCCTCCATGCGGCCGTAAGCTTACGACCGCGTCCTTGAATTTACGGCGCGCAAGGCGCAGCCGCGAGTACAGCGTGTTCAGGGGGAAATCGAGCGCATCGCGGATTTCCGGCATCGAGAAGCCATCGATCTCATGCATGATGAAAACGATGCGTTGCTCTTCGGGCAGCCTCGCCAACGCGCTGTGAACCAACGCCCGGGATCGTGCGGCGGCCAGTTGATCGGCCTGGTCCGGCACCTTCGAGCTCGGTTCGGCCTTGATTCCGACCAGCTCGCGTCGATTGCGCGCACGTTTGCGTTCATCGCTCGCTGCCCGCCACGCGATCCCCGAAAGCCACGGCCGAATGGGCCGCGTCGTATCGAAGCTGTCGAGTCGGCGGTGCGCGGTGATGAAGACCTCCTGTGCCGTATCTTCCAGGTCGCGCTCGGCGACTCCGAGGCGGCGCAGTGTGTGCCACACGTGATTGAAGTGCTCGCGATACGCGGCTCCGAAATCGACCGGTTCGGCGTCCGCGTTCGATGCCGTTTCGGGCGCCGACGCTGCGACGGTCCTCTCGGTCGCCGGGCGCTCGGATCGCAAACTTCTGCCGCTTGGCGGGGCGGTCGAAATCGTTTCAAGCACGCGGGCAGCTTCCATCTCAAGACGGTGTTGGAGGTCGGCGGTCGAATCCGTCACTGCCCACCTCGATGAATTTCAAGACCGACGGTCACGCCGATTCGAGGGGGCCGCCACTGGCACACTTGGCGGCTCTCTGTCGGAAAGGCTTCACACCCCGCCTGCGGAGCATCGCCATGCGAGAGCGGGCGCAGCACCTCGTGAGGTGTCACTTCCCATGGCACGTCCGCCTGGACCCACATCGACGCGCCCGTGTTGCCGCTCTTCCACACGTTCCATGAGACCCGGAGCGACGACGCGAAGTAGCGGTTCCACGACTCGATCTCGCGCGGAAACCCGAGCCCGAAGAAGTGCTTGAAGCCCGCGTACTGGACGCCGCAAATCGACACGCTCGCCACGGAGCGACAGACCGACAGTCCGCCAAGTGCGAGAGACGCGCCGATCTTTCCGCCCTGGAACGCCGCCGTGCTTGGTGCATCGATCCGCGCCTCCGCAGCGAAGCGCCACGGCCACGTCGCGGTCGCGATCGACAAGCCAAGCCCTGCCGACGTAGCCGGTGCGGCGCCGCGGGCGCCAAAAACTGCGATTCCGATGCGTGGGCCCGCGCTAGCCGGCAGCGTGCCGACGGCGCCGAGGCGATCCTGGCGATGCGGCGGCGCGTGTTGCATTCGTCGGGGGCTTACCGGGACCGGGGCCGAGCACATCGCGTCGAGGCCGATGCAAATCGCCAGCGCGGCCGCTGCGACGACCTGCTTGCAGCTCCTTTGACCGATAAGGCGGCGTTCACCGAGCTGTCTGTCGCCCGCGCGAAGGCGGATCCTGCCGTCCAAGCTGGATGCCGACTGAAGGACCCGAACGGTGGCGTGAGCTCGCGGGCAGATATGGCCCTTCGGCGCGGGGGCGAGGCAGGCGTTTACCTGGGCGCGAAGCTCGGCGGTGGTCGGGCACTTGGCGCCTTCGTCCGCCTGCAGCTCAACCTGAATGCGTGACGCATCGCCGTGGGGAGCCGAATCGGTCGGTGGCCCAGCCGCAAAAGCCGACGACGCAAACAGGGCACTGCCCAGCAGGACACGGCCCAGCAGGACACGGCCCAGCAGGACACGGCCCAACAGGACACGGCCCAACAGGACACGGCCCAACAGGACACGGCCCAACAGGACACTTCGCAACAACGCGTTCCAGGTTGTCGTGTTTCGGTAGCGCATGGCCGGCAAACTCTCGCTGTGCATGGTACCGGGGTCGCAGCCCACTTCCACCATGCGCCAGGGAGCCGCGCCGTTTCATACGTGCACGTTGCGCCAACTGCCGCGCTGCCAGACCACAGCGAAGACCGATGCCTGGAGCAACCTGTAGGTCACCTGCGCGATCCAAATCCCGAGCAGTCCGTAGCCCAACACCGGACCGACGACGTAGGCGGCCGGCAGGAACAGAAGCCATTGGAATCCCACGACAATGGCCGCGGTCGTCCGGGTCGCGCCCGCGCCTGCCAGGCAATTCATCAGGACCATGCCGACCGCATCGAGCGCGACCGAGGCGCCGATCAGCTGCAGCGGAATGCGCGCCACCTCGATGGAATCGCGCCCGTGCAGGAAGAACTGCAGCACGAATTCGGGGCACAGGAGCATCGGCAGGCCGGCCAGACCCATCGCCAGCATGCCGACTTTGACGACGTCCCATCCCCATTGCCGCGCGTCGTCCGCATCGCCGCGACCGAGCGCCTGGCCGACCAACGATGCACCCGCGATCCCGAGCGCGAGGCCTGGCAGAATGCAAACAAGCATCAGGTTGATGAGCACATTCGCGGCGGCCGTCGCGTCCGTACCGACCCGCCCAATGATGCCGAAAAGCACCGTGAATCCGGTCGCGAAGAGCAGCTGCTGCAGGCCGTTGGGGGCGCTCAGTCGCGCGATCGTCATGAATTCGTCGGCGCTCGGCCGCTGCGTCAGGAACCCGGGGGCCAGCTTCCATGCCTGCGCGAAATACAAGATCGTGCCGCACGTCACCGCGATCGCTGATGCCAGCGCCGCACCCGAACTCCCCATCGCCGGTGCGCCAAGGTGGCCGTAGATGAACACCCAATTGAGGGTGATGTTGACGACGTGCATCGCGATCAAGGTGCGCATGTACACGCTCGGCCGGTTGATGCCATTCCAGTAGCCACGGAACGCGAAATTCATGCCGACAAAGGCCGCCGCACACAGGCGAAGGCGCAGATAGGGCACCCCCAATTCGACGACGTGGGCGTCCGGATTCAGCAGCTCGAAGACGGGCTCAGAAACGGCCCAAACCACGGCCATGATCGGCAACCCGCAACCGACGGCGACGAGCAGGGCGGCGTTGAGCGCACCACCGACCTCGTCTTGCCGACCTTCACCGACCCGGCGGGCGACGACAGCCTGGACACCGGCGGACAGCCCCAAGACGAAGGCGACGGCCATGAAATTGACGAAGCTGCCGGTGCCGACCGCGGCCAGCGCTTCATCGCCGAGCCATCCGACCATCGCGGTGTCGACGATGTTGAGCACATTCTGGGACACCATCCCGCCAATGACGGGCAGCCCCAGGGCCACGATTTGGCGATAGCGAGACGACAGTTGCTTCAAACCCGGAGCCGAATTTCCTTCCGCCAGGGCTGCTTGTCGTCTTCGAGTCGTCCGTCCGCGGCCCGCTTGAGCAGCCGCCAGATCTGGCTGCCGAGGATGTCGACCTCGGTGGAAACAAAGCTCTCGCCACCAAACCGCTGAATCTGTTGGGTCTGTTTGGCGAGGATTCGCGCGTCCTGTTTGAAGATGCTCATCGCGACCGGAGCGAGGAACGGCTTGATCAGCCACCCGGGGATGCGCAGGCGGAAGCTGATGACTGCGTAGGCCCGGGTCACGAACGGTTCGAGCGGTGTGCACACGGTGGTGACGAGGAAATGCGTGTCGGCGCCGAGCTTGTATTCGACCTGGGCGACGCCGGGCAGCAGGAAACGATCGTAGTGCACGACGACGCCGCCGCCGGGGGAGAGGATGCGGGCAGCGAGGCCTTCGGGGCGAGGTTCACCGACGTACTCGGCCTGCGCGCTGGCCTTGTCGCGCGTCACGATGGCCGTGATCTCGTTGGTCTTGCCGGTTCCGCGAAAGAGGCCGCGATGCAAGAACGCGGTGTGCGGGACGTCGAGCGCGTTTTCGGCGGTGGCGTGGAGGCTGCCGGGAAAGTCGACCATGCGACGGACCGTCGTGTAGCCGGGGTCGTTCAGCGCGGGGAATCGGTACGGCTCGGACGTTGGTTCGGCGCCCGGCTGTCCCCACGCCCATACGAAGCCGTCTTGCTCGCGGGCGGCGAAAGCGGGGGCGTTGCGACCGGCGCCCTCCATCTTGCGACAAAGCCCGGGAACACGGGTGCACGCGCCGTCCTTTTGAAAGCGCCAACCGTGATAGGCGCACTCGAGATCGCCGTCGACGACACGGCCCTCGGTGAGCGGCACGTTGCGATGCGGGCAACGATCCAACAACACACCAGCGCTGCCATTGGCGTCGCGGAACACGCACAGCGGCATTCCGAACAGCTTGGCGGCGATCGGCTTGGATCGGAGCTCGCGTGAGGTGCAGACGATGTGCCACGCCTCGCGGACAAACGCGACGGACTCGTGCCGTGTCGCCTGCAAGGACACCGGCAGCGACGACGCCAACGAATGGGCGGCCGAACTCGAGGCGGATTGTGCGGCGCCGTTGGCCGAAGCTTTCATGAGGGACCCGAAGCTTTCATCGGGGTGGTTGTAAACTGGCGGGACGCGTAGCAAAACCCCGAGATGGCCCAACCCAGTCGACTCGCCCACTTGAAGTGGCCGGTTTTCCTTTTGCTCGTTCTCGTTGTGCCCGCTGTCATGTGGGACGACCTGATCGCCGACGTCAGCGGCTCTTTTGTCGATCAAAGCATCGATGTGTTGCGCCTGTTGCTCAGCTCGGCGCTCTGGCTGGCGATCGCGTGGTTCATCGTCCGGCTCGTCGACGTCGTGGTTTGGCAGGGAATCGTCGGACGGCGTCTCGGCGGCAAAGTCCCGCGGCTGCTCAAGGATGTGGTCGCCACGATCATCTTCCTGGTCGCGATCTCCGGCATCCTGGGCATCGTCTTCGGGCTCGATGTGACCGGGTTGTGGGCCACTTCGGGCGTCGTCGGGCTGGTCATCGGCTTCGCGCTTCAATCGATGATCGCCGACGTGTTTTCGGGCATCGCGCTCAACATCGATCGGCCCTTTGTCATCGGCGACTGGGTGCGCCTGCACAACCGCGCTCGCGAGCACATCATCGGCGAGGTCGTCGAAACCAACTGGCGCAGCACACGTTTGCGATGCGTCGACGGGACGATGGTCATCGTGCCCAACGGCTGGATCGCGCGGGACCTCGTCACCAACCTGACCAACCCGACACCGCGCAGCCGTTTTTCCCTCTATTTCTGCCTCGACTTCGGCGTTCCGGCCGATCGCGCCATGCGTATTCTCGAGGCGGGTGTGCGCAGCGCGAATGGCGTGCTCAAGGACCCGCCGCCGAAGGTCCGCGTCAACGGCACAAACCGCTACGGGGTCGAATACGAGATCCGCTACTGGCTGCTCCCGGCCGACACATCGCCGTCCAAGGGCCGTCATCGCGTCGCATCCGCGGTGCTCGATCAGCTGCACCGCGCCGGCCTGACGCTGGCCTACGAAAAACACGATATCTACACGGCGCAGATGCCCAACCGGCAGCTCGACGTGTCGGACGACCGCAAGGAAATCGTGCACCGCGTCGACCTCTTTTCGGTGCTGGAACCCGATGAGTTGGAGACCCTCACGTCGAGCCTCAAGGTGCGCAAGACGGCGCGCGGAAAGGACATTGTCGTGGCGGGTGAGCAGGGCGACTCGATGTACATCCTCGTCGAGGGGCTGCTCGAGGTGTTCGCGATCATCGAGGGCGCGGAGTTCGAAGTTGGTCGCATCGCGCCCGGCCAGTTCTTCGGGGAAATGAGCCTGCTGACCGGGGAGCCACGATCGGCGACCGTGCGCGCTGCCACCGAAGTCGTCATGTTCGAGGTGCGCAAGAAAGACCTGCAGCCGCTGCTCGGAAACCGGCCCCAATTGGCCGCCGCGATCACCGAAAAAGTCGCCGAACGGAAGGTCCGCAACGACCGCCGCAAACGTGAGTTGAACGAGACCGACCCCGATGTCGGCGAGACCGCGACCCTGGCGCTGCAAATCCTCGGCAAGATGAAGAGCCTGTTTGGCTTTTGACGGCCGCCACCGCGCCCCAACGCAACCACGGAGACAGCCATGACCACGCAACTGAGCGCCGCCGATGCGCTGCGCCTGATCAACGACCGCGAGCTCTCCCACGTCAAAGTCGGCGTCTTCGACATCGACGGGATTCTGCGGGGCAAATACATGTCCGCGGCCAAGTTCGCCGCCGCCCTCGACAAGGGATTTGGCTTTTGCGACGTCGTGCTCGGGTGGGACAGCGACGACCAGCTCTATGACAACGTCACGTACACCGGCTGGCACACCGGCTACCCCGACGCGCCTGTGCGGATGCTTCCCGACTCATGCCGTGAGCTTCCTTACGAGGGCGACATGCTGCTGTTCCTCGGGGAGTTCGCCGAGGGGGCCGAAGCCGTTTGTCCACGCGCAACGTTGCGCCGGGTCGTCGAGCGCGCGGCCGGGCACGGGTATGCCTGCAACGCGGCCTGCGAGTACGAGTTCTTCCTCTTCAACGAGACGCCCCGCAGCGCCGAACAGAAGGGCTGGCGCGACCTGGAGCCGTGGACCCCCGGCAACTTCGGCTACTCGGTGCTGCGAAACTCCGTGCACGCAGGCTTTTATCACCAGCTGCTCGGCGTGATGGAGGCGATGGACATCCCCATCGAGGGCCTGCACACCGAAACCGGACCCGGCGTGCTGGAGGCGGCGATCACCGTCGGCGATGTCGTGTCAGCGGCGGACAAGGCGGCGCTGTTCAAGACGTTCACCAAGATCGTCGCGCAGAAAAACGACCTGATGGCGACCTTCATGGCGCGCTGGTCGACCGATTACCCCGGTCAGAGTGGCCATATCCACATGTCGCTGGTCGACGGCGATGGCAAGAGTGTGTTCCACGACGACGCGGCCGATCACGGCATGTCGGACACGATGCGGCACTTCCTTGCTGGCCAGCAGGCGCTGATGCCCGAGCTGCTCGCGATGGTCGCGCCTACAGTCAACTCCTATCGCCGGCTGGTTCCCGGGTTCTGGGCGCCGACCGACGCGACCTGGGGCGTTGAGAATCGCACCTGCGCATTGCGCGTGATCGGGGGCAGTCCGAGTTCACAGCGCGTCGAGTACCGGGTCGCAGCCGCCGACGGCAATCCCTACCTTGGGCTCGCCGCTGCGCTCGGTTCGGGGCTGTGGGGTATCGAAAATAAGCTCGAACCCGATCCCATGGTCGTCGGCAACGCGTACGACGGCGGACACCCGGCCCACCAGGCTTTGCCGCGCACTCTTTGGGACGCAGCGCGACGACTCAAGGCCAGCGACGCTGCCCGCGCCCTTTTCGGTGATGCGTTCATCGACCACTTCGCCGCCACCCGCGAGTGGGAAGCGCGCGAGTTCCGCAAGCACGTCAGCGATTGGGAGCTGAAGCGCTACTTCGAGATCATCTGATGGGTGATTCGTGTGAAGAAACTCCGCGTCAAAACGCCTGATCGGGCTTGCCATTTTCGCGCCGCTGGGCGCAGATTCCGCCGCCACCCGCCTCCAACCCATAACCGGGCGCGGTGATGCGGAGGGATCGATGAGCACCACAGGATTTGTCACCATCTCGCCCGCCGACGGTTCGGTTGTTTGCGAGCGCACCTACGCCACCCCGAATCAACTCGACGCGGCGCTCACCAAGGCGGTCGACGCCCAAAAAGCGTGGCGCGACGTCTCCCTGGACGACCGAATCGCGATCGTGGAGCGGCTGATCGAGGCCGTGATGGCGCGCAAGGACGAGCTCGCTGCCGAGATCACCGCGCAGATGGGCCGCCCAACCCGCTACGCCGCCGGCGAATTGCTCGGATTCCGCCAGCGCGCCCGGCACATGAAACACATCGCCCGCGACGCCCTCGCCGACGTACCCGCCGAAGAGAAAGAGGGGTTCACGCGCTTCGTGCGACGTGAGCCATTGGGTGTCGTGCTCGTCCTCGCGCCCTGGAACTACCCCTGGCTGACCAGCGTCAACGCGGTCGTGCCCGCCCTCCTCGCCGGCAACGCGGTCATCCTCAAGCACGCCGACCAGACGCCGCTGGTGGCCGAACGCTACGCCGAATGCCTCGCTGAAGCCGGTTTGCCCGACGGCGTCTTCCAATACCTGCACATGACGCACGACCTCGTCGCCGATGCCGTCAAGGACGCGCGCGTCGACCACATCTGCTTCACCGGTTCGGTCGAGGGCGGCAAGGCGGTTCACGCCGCCACCGCGGGCCGATTCGTGGCGGTCGGGCTGGAGTTGGGCGGTAAAGATCCCGCGTACGTTCGGGCCGATGCGGACCCCGAGCACGCCGCTGAAAACCTCGTGGACGGGGCGTTTTTCAACTCCGGACAGTCCTGCTGCGGAATCGAGCGCATCTACGTGCACGAATCGCACTACGACGCCTTCATCGCGAAGGCCGCTGAGGTCACGAAGGGCTACGTGCTCGGCGATCCCCGCGACGAAGAGACGACCATCGGCCCCATGGTGCGCACCCGCAACGCCGACTCGGTACGCAAACACATCGCGGACGCCGTTGCAGCCGGGGCCAAACCGCTCATCCCGGCCGGCACATTTGACGCCGAAAAGGACGGCTCGCCCTACCTCGGGCCGCAGATCCTGGTCGACGTCGACCACAGCATGGACGTGATGACGGAGGAGACGTTCGGCCCCGTGGTCGGGATCATGAAGGTCAAGGGCGACGCCGAAGCGATCGCGCTGATGAATGACTCGCACTATGGGCTGACCGCTTCGATCTGGGGCAAAGACGCCGACGCCGCGATGGCCATCGCCGACAAGCTCGAGACAGGCACCGTCTTCTTCAACCGCTGCGACTACCTCGATCCCGCGCTCGCCTGGGTCGGAGTCAAGGATTCGGGCCGCGGGTGCACCCTTTCGCGCGTCGGCTACGAACACCTCACGCGCCCCAAGAGCTTTCACTTCCGTATTTCAAGTTAGGCCCAGCAACGGCGCCATCCGCCTCGAATACGAACCCATCAGAGTGGAAAACTTCGATGAGCTACACCTGCAACTACAACTTCCCGACCCCGATCCGCTTTGGCCCCGGCCGTATCTCCGAGCTGGCCGACGCGTGCAAAGAGCTGGGCATGGCGGCGCCGCTGTTGGTCACCGATCCGGGCCTCGCGAAGCTGCCGATAACCGACACCGCCGTGGCCGTTTGTCGCGACGTGGGCTTGGATATCGCGGTGTTTTCGGACATCAAACCCAACCCGGTCGGCAAGAACGTCGATGACGGTGTGGCCGCATACAAAGCCGCGGGCTGCGACGGGGTCATCGCCTTTGGTGGCGGCAGCGCGCTCGACGTAGCCAAGGCGGTCGCGCTGATGGCCGGCCACGATCGACCGCTCTGGGATTTCGAGGACGCCGGCGACAACTGGCTGCGCGCTGACCCCGATAAGATCGCGCCCATCGTTGGTGTACCGACCACGTCCGGCACCGGCTCGGAAGTTGGACGCTGCTCGGTCATCGTCGACGAAGACGCCAAGCGCAAGATCGTGATCTTCCACCCGAAGATGCTGCCCGCGAAGGTGATCGACGACCCGGAACTGACCGTCGGACTGCCGGCCCACATCACCGCCGCGGTGGGCATGGACGCGCTCTCGCACAACCTCGAAGCGTACTGCGCACCCGGTTTCCACCCGATGGCCGACGGCATCGCGCTCGAAGGCATCCGTCTCTGCCTCTCGGCGCTTGAAAGGGCTGTGGCGGACGGCGGCGATATCGAGGCGCGCAGCATGATGATGGCCGCCTCGACAATGGGCGCGACCGCTTTCCAGAAGGGCCTTGGCGCGATGCACTCTATGAGCCACCCGATCGGCGCCGCGCTCGACGCCCACCACGGCCTGACCAACGCGGTCGTGATGCCCTACGTGCTCGCGTTCAACCGCGACGTCATCAAGGATCGCATCGCAGCTCTTTCGCGCTACTTGGGTCTACCCGGCGGCGACTTCGACGCGTTCTTGTCTGAGATCCTGCGCTTGCGCAAGGCCATTGGAATCCCGCACACGACCGCCTCCCTCGGCATGACCGAAGAGCTCTGCGCCTCGCTCGCGCCCAAGGCGGCCGTCGATCCCACCGCGCCGACCAACCCCAAACCGCTCAACCCGGCCAACCTTGAGGCCCTGTTCCGCGCGTCTTTGGCCGGCACCCTCGAGTTCTGAGACGTCGCGCGCGCCTCGCGAACCAGCCCAAAACGGACGACGCCCGACGATCGTTAGACCGCCGGGCGCCGCGCGATAGGTGAGTCTGACGACTACTCGGTTTCCTGGTCGCGGAAGATCGCCGAGGTACCGACGGCGTTGCACTCCGCCTTGGTCGCGTTCGGGTCACCGGTGCCGATGAGCTGGAACGTCGAGCGAATCGTGTCGCAGTCCAGGTCAGCGTGGGCCTGGATCGTGTAACGCGCAGTCTTCAGGGTGCCCGTGCTGTTGAAGTTGTACTGGAAGTAGTGCTCGTCGGTGACGGAGAACTTCAGCGCCGACCACGACGCGTTGTTCCAGCAACCAGGGCAGGCGTCGCAGCGGTCATCGCTGTTGTTGTCGAGCGCGCAGCACGATGCGCCGGCGGGCGTGTCACCGACCTTGGCCGGGAACTGGCATTCGATCTTCGTGCCGGCGTCTTTCTTGACGCGCGGGGTGCTGTAATACGTGGCTGAACCCTTCTTGATGATGTCGAGCATCTCGTTGGCCTCAGCAGCCTTCGCCGAGCGCATGTACTTGGTGAACTGCGGGACCGCGACGACGGCGAGAATGGCGATAATCGCGACAACGATCATCAGCTCGATGAGGGTAAAGCCCTTGTTGGACTGAAGTTTGGTGAACATGTTTTGTCTCCAGGGCGTCGCTTCTTCCACAAGCGACGCAGATGAATGCCAGGGTTTGCGGGTGACCCGCG